>DATFRY010000251.1:0-9580 GCA_035262925.1 Kofleriaceae bacterium
CTGGTTATGGACGATGACAGGGCTCCAGTCAACTCGTGCGCGACGAACCGGCCCCGGAGGCAGAGCGCCGCTCAGCCCGGGGTCCGGCGGCGGCAGGCCTGCCAGTTCGCCGCGTGGTGCTCGCGCATGCCGGGGACCGAGGCCGCGCGCGGCAGGGCGATGGCGGCAGCGCCCGCGTCGTCGCCGCGCTCCGCGCAGCGCGCCAGCGCGTCGAGGTAGGCGAGGTCGGCGCGGGCGATGGTTCGCGCCTCGCCGGGCGACAGGCGCGGCCCGTGCCCGGGCACGACCTGGTCGAGCTCGCCGAGGAGGGCGAGCATGCGGGCCAGGGTCTGGCGATAGGCGGCCAGATCGTCGACGAACGGGATCTCCAGCGGCGAGAGGTAGTCGCCGCAGAGGAGCGTGCCGTCCGCGATGAGCGCCAGTCCATCCGGGCTGTGACCGGGCAGGAGCAGCGCGCGCACGGCCGCGCCGCCGACCGTGAGCGAGTCCCCCTCGCCGAGCGCGGCCACCGACGCCGGCCATGCCAGCGAGCGGTCGACGTACCACCTGCCGTCGAAGTCGCGCGCCTTGTCGAGATTCGCGCGCGCCAGCTCACCGCCTCCGGCGACCGCATCGGCCAGCGCTCGGCTGGCGTGGACGGCCGCCTCGGGGAACGCCGTCCAGCCGACCACATGATCCCAGTGGCCGTGCGTGAACACCACCCCGCGCGCGCGCCCGCGCTCGCCGGCCAGGCGCGCAAGATCGACCAGCTCGCGCGGAAAGTAGCCGGGATCGACGACGAGGCACTCGCCGCCGTCGGACAGGACGATGCTGGAGAGCTGCCAGATACCGCTGGTGGTGACGTCGATGCGAATGGCCACGGCCATCAGTATGCGCTCGACGATGGGGATGAGCTCGGGAGCCGGGTTCGCGGGCGGCCTCATGGCTCGACCTGGCCAGCACGATCGGCCGCGACGTCCGCCAGAGGTGGTGAGAAGTGGGGGCTTGCCCGGCATGCGCTCGTCTCGCCGGACCACGGATTCGGGCCAAAAAGACCTCGTCGCTGGCCGCTTCACCTGACCTATAGTTCCCGGGCTTCTCGCCGGCTGTCGCTCCATCAACCCCCTTCGTGGAGGACCGACATGTTCCTGCAGAACTACAACCCGACCGGGAATGTGGTCCTGTCGACGGTGCTGGCCGCGATTCCGATCGTGGTCCTGCTCTACTTCATCGCGCTGCACCCGCACCGCGACAAGGAGGGCACCCGGCACCTGGGCATCCCGGCGACCCAGGCCGCCCTGTTCGGCGTGATCGCGGCGTTCCTGATCTCGTGCCTGGCCTTCCACATGCCGGTCGGCTCGGCGGTCTCGGCCTTCGCCTACGGCACCCTGTCCGGATTCCTCGGCATCATCTGGATCGTCCTGGCGGCGATGTTCCTCTACACGATGACCGTCGTGACCGGGAAGTTCGAGATCGTGAAGGAGTCGATCATCCACATCTCCTTCGATCGCCGGCTCCAGGTGCTCCTCATCGCCTTCTCGTTCGGCGCCATCATCGAGGGCACCTCCGGCTTCGGAACGCCGGTCGCGATCGCCGGGGCGATCATGGTCGGCCTCGGGTTCAGGCCGTTCCAGTCGGCCGTCCTCAACCTGCTCGCCAACACGGCGCCGGTCGCGTTCGGCGCGATCGGCACGCCCATCGTGACGCTCTCGCAGGTGAGCGGGCTCGACGAGCTCACCCTGTCGACCATGGTGGGCCGCCAGCTGCCCTGGGTGTCGATCATCGTGCCGTTCTGGCTGGTCGTCACCTTCGTCAAGATGGAGAAGGGCACCTGGAAGCAGGCCTTCGAGGTGTGGCCGGCAGCGCTGGTCTCGGGCGGCACCTTCGCCATCATGCAGTACTGGTCGTCGAGCACCGGGGTGCTCCACCTCACGACCGATGTCGTCTCCGGCGTGGTCTCGGTCGTCTGCACGGCGCTGTTCCTGCGCTTCGTGTGGCATCCGAAGACGCGCTTCCTCCTGCGCGACGAGCGCGAGGGAGGCGCGGACGCGGCGGCCCAGCCCAAGGAGTGGACGTACAAGTACTCCGCGGGGCAGACCATCCACGCCTGGATCCCCTGGGCGATCCTCATCGCCTGCTGCGTCGTCTGGGGCTTCAAGCCCAACAAGGACGCGATGAACAGCTCGCTCAAGAGCGTCCAGATCAACACGACCTTCCTGGGGTCGAAGCTGGCCGGGCCGCTCTCGGCTCCGAAATGGGACATGCCCGACCTCCACAACAAGGTGCAGCGCACGCCGCCGGTGGCGCCGGCCGAGGCCAAGCCGGAGGCGGCCCAGTTCTCGATCAACTGGCTCTCGGCCGCGGGCACCGGCGTGTTCGTCGCCGCCCTCCTGTCGGGGCTGGCCCTCGGGATGAGCCGCTCGCAGTGGAAGGAGTCGATCATGCGCACCTTGCGCCGCATGACGACACCGGTCCTGGTCATCGGCCAGGTGCTCGGGCTGGGATACCTCACCCGCTACGCCGGCACCGACGCCGTCCTCGGCCTCGCCTTCACCAGCGCAGGTGCGGCCTACCCCTTCTTCGCCGCCTACCTGGGCTGGCTCGGGGTGTTCTTGACCGGGTCCGACACGGCGTCCAACGCCCTGTTCGGAAATCTCCAGAAGATCACCGCGCAGCAGCTCCACCTCAATCCCGTGCTGATCGTCGCCACCAACTCGACCGGCGGCGTGATGGGAAAGATGATCGACGCCCAGTCGATCATGGTCGCCTGCGCCGCCTGCTACGAGGACCCGAAGGAGCGGCGGCACGCGCTCGGCCCCATCTTCCGCAAGGTCTGGTGGCACTCGGTCGCGGGCGCGGCGGTGATCGGCATCATCGCGCTGCTCCAGGCCTACGTGTTCTCCGGATCGATCCCGTCGCTGCCGATCAAGTAGAGGAGCGGCCACCGCACCCGCGCCGGCGAGCACCCGGCGCGGAGTCAGCCGGCCCGCGAGCCCGGCATCATCATCATCGATCGGGCATCAAGGACACCGCGCCGGCGGCGAAGCAGAACGGGCAGCTCGAGGCCAGGAGCACCGGGCCCGGGCGCGCGTCGCGCTCGAGCAGCTCCTCGAGACCCAGGACGAGGTCGGCGCCGCCCACGTGGCCGTGGCGCTCGCCGGTGCGCGGGATGCTCCGCTCGGCCAGGCCCAGGCGCTTCTCGATCTCCGAGACCACGCCGGGCGACACCTGATTGCAGACGATGCGCTCGACCGGCACGTCGAGCTCGGCCGAGGCGTCGCGGATGACGCGCTCGTAGTCGGCGATGTAGCGGACGAACAGCTCGCGCCTGGGATCGGGGCGTATCGAGCGGCTGAACGGGTCGCAGCCGGCCGGCGCCACCGGGTGCCGCGTGCCGCCGTACTTGACCAGCACGTAGCCGTTCATGTCGGGCCGCGACACCACCGAGACCCCGCGAAAGCGGGCCAGCGAGCGCGGTGCGCCCTCGCGCCCGACCACCACGGCGGCCGCCCCGTCCGAGTGGGCCCAGAGCGCGGTCAGGCCCAGATCGGTGCGATCGACGGTGTGAGCCCACTTCTCGGCCGTCACCACGGCGATGGCGCGACGCCGCGGATCGTTCAGCCAGCCGCGGGCGACCTCGAGGCCCATGAGGATGCCCAGGCAGCCGAGCGTCATGTCGATGCCGGCGCAGCGCGCGCCGATCCGGTGCGCGATCTCCGTCGCCACCGACCACGACGGCAGGTAGTCGCGGCTGACGCCGGTATAGAGGACGAGGTCGAGCTCGTCGGCCGACACTCCCGCGCGGCCGAGCGCTCTCTCCAGCGCCTCCGTGGCCAGATCGCTCGGGTGGCGGTCGTCGGGCGCGACGCTGCGCTGCTTCCAGCCGCGATAATCCGCCACATCGACCCCGGCGGCGACGGCCTCCTCGGTGGTGGAACGCGGCCCCGCGATCCAGCTCGCGAGCCCCAGGATCTCGATCGACGACATGAACCCCCCCGAGTCGGCTCGAGTGCGGACACCATAGCACGCGAAAATCGATCGCGCCGTCGGTGACTGCTGGCCCTGATTGCCAATGATGCGAACGCGGTTTTCCAGACTGCTGCGCCATGCGCCCACGACGGCGCCAGGCACCCACACACACGGGTCCGGACGCGATCGATCTGCGCTGCGGCGGCCCGCGCTGCGGTAGCATGGGCGGGCGTGAACGATCTCGTCGCCGACATGCGGATCTGTTTCGAGCGCGGCTACACCGACGGTCTCCCGGTGGTCCCGCCCTACAGCGAGCTGGTCGACGAGATGCTGGCCGCGCTGGGCTGGAGCGCCGGCGACATCCTCGCCGTCGACCACGAGCTGCGGCTGGAGATCAGGGCCGAGCAGCTGGCCAGCATCGCCGTCATGGCCGGGTGCGAGCCGGCCCATGCCCGCGTGCTCCGCCGGCTCGGCGAGCTGCTCCTGGCCCCGACCTTCAACCTGCGCGGGGTCGCGACGACGACCGGCGGCGTGGCGGTCCTGGTCATCCTCGCCGGTCCGGTGGTCGGCGAGCTCGGGCTGGCCACCGGCAGCAACGCGCTGGGCGCGCCGGTCCGTTCCGGCGCGACCATCGGCCGCTTCGCGCAGATGGTGCGCCACATCTGCGGCAGGGCGGGCGGGCTGCTCGACGAGTTCGGCACCATCGGCCACCCCGGTCGACTGACCTACTGCGTGGCCGAGCGGCAGGACACGCTGTGGCCGGGATTTCAGACTCAGTTCGGCTTCGGCGCCGGCGAGTCGTGCGTCGGCGTGATGGCGGCCGAGGGGCCCAACAGCGTCAACAACCACTACGCCGAGACGGGCGAGCACATCCTCGAGACCATCGCGCAAGGCCTGGCCCACTGGGGCACGACCAACTTCTACTACCAGGGCGGCGGCTATCTGATCCTGATCGCGCCCGAGCACATGCGCCTGGTCGCGGCCGGGTTCTCGCGCGAGGCCGCGCGCCAGTTCCTGTTCGAGCGCGCCGTCGTGCGGACGCGCGAGCTGGCCCGCATCGGGCGCATCCCGCGCGGCATCGACAGTGCGCGAAACGTCGATTTCGACGCGCCGCGCTCGCCGCTGGCGCACCAGGACCAGCTCACATTCATCGAATCGGGCGGCGGCGCGGGCAAGTTCTCCGCCATCATCCCGGGCTGGGTCGCGAACGTGACGCACGTGGTGGGCCTCGCCGGCGGGCGCGTGGCGCTGTCGCGGAAGGGAGTCTTCTGACATGTCGATCGAGCCGTCGGCCAGCTGCCGGCTCCTGGTGAGCCCGCTGCCCGTGCCCATCCCCGGGCCGCTCCCGGTCTCGGTCCGCGCGGCCGAGCGCAGCGTCCTCCTCATCGACTCCAGGAAGCCGAACTCGCTGCGCATCCTCGAGCACGCCGCGGAGCTCCTGCGCCGCGAGGGCGTGGAGGTGGCGGAGATCGCGAAGAAGAAGAACCCGGTCGCGGCGGAGGAGGAGGCCCGCCACGCCGAGTTCGCCCGCCACCGCGGGCTGGTCTTGCTCGGCGTCTTCGATTGAGGCTCCTGCTCGTCGGGTGGTTCACTCGACGCGATCAAGCTCCAGGGGCTGGGCGCGACGGCGGTCGCGGTGCTGACGGCGCCGTTCTACCAGGTGCTGGAGCGCCACCTGACTCACTGGCGGCCGGAGCGGCCGTTCCCCACCATCATCATCGAGCATCCGATCCAGAACGTGCCCGAGGAGCATCTGCTCGCGCAGGCGCGCGCCATGGTGAAGGGCGCGCTCGCCTTCCTCCCGCCCGCCTGACGGGGCTCGGGCCTCGCTCGATCGCCTGCTCGCCCGGTCGCTCGCGCGATCAGTCGAAGCGCCGGAGGTAGTCCTCGATCGCGTCGTTGATGCGGTCGGGGTGCGTGACCGGACCCATGTGGCCCACGCCGGGGATCTCCACGGTGGTCAGGCGCGGCAGCGCTCCGAGGAGCAGGCGGGCCACCCCGCGCGACGACGCGGGAGAGTCCGACCCCACGATGAACAGGGTCGGAACGTCGATCCCGGCGAAGGCGGACAGCGGCGTGGGCTCGGTGAAGCAGGCGTGCCACTCGTCCTTGACCTTGCGCATCGCGGCGGCCACGCCGGGCCGGCGCTGCTCGGGCATCCGGGCCCAGGTGCCCTGCCCCATCCAGTAGTCGACGAAGCGCTCCCCCGACTCCTCCGCCGCGCCGCGGTCCACGGCGTCGCTGGTGTCGTCGCGCACCGAGGCGATCTCGCGCGCCGCCGGCTGCTCGGGGTCCTCGGCCATGAGCACGGCGAACAGGACCGGCTCGAACAGGATGAGCGAGCGCAGCCGGTCGGGCCGGTCGAGCGCCGCCCGCAGCGCGACCGCGCCGCCGTAGGAGTGGCCGACGAGGTGGAACGGCTCGCCGGCCGCGCGAAACACCGGCTCGAGCAGGCCGACCTCGTCGGCGAGCGTGAGCCCGGGCCCCTCCGGCCACGGCGGGCTCTTGCCGTAGCCGTACAGATCGGCCGCCAGCACGTGAAAGCGATCGGCCAGGCGCTCCATGAGCGGGCGCCACTGCCCCGACGAGCTCGCGCTCGAGTGGACGCACACCACACCGGGCCCGGTACCGGCCTCGCGGAAGGATGCAGCTGGACGGTCCATGCGTCCTTTCTACTCGATGACCGCCGCGTCTGGCCAGCTCGCGGCGCCGGCTCGGCAACGGCTCGCGGCGCGGGCCCGCTGGGCGCGCCGCGATAGCACCCTTCACCCGACAGGGGATCCGTTCGACCCCGCCTTCTGCGATAGTCGCGCGATGCTGTTTCCGGCGGGCGAGACCGCGGCGAGGGCGGCGTGACCGCACCCGAGCGCACGCGCGTCGCCATCATCGGCACCGGCTTCTCCGGGCTGGCCATGGCCATCCAGCTCCAGCGCTCGGGCCGCCCCGACTTCCTCCTGTTCGAGCGCTCCGGATCGATCGGCGGGACGTGGCGCGACAACCACTATCCGGGCTGCGCCTGCGACGTGCCCGCCCACCTCTACTCGTTCTCGTTCGAGCCCAACCCCGACTGGTCATCGGCCTACGCGCCGCAGGCCGAGATCCGCGCCTACATCGAGCGGATCGCGGCTCGCCACGACCTGGCCCGCCGCATCCGATTCTCCGCCGAGGTCGTCCGCGCGGAGCTGGACGAGGCGCGCGCCTGCTGGACGCTCGAGACCTCCGACGGCCGCGTCTTCATCGCCGACGTCGTGGTCTCGGCGGTGGGCGGCCTCAGCCGCCCGTCGGTGCCGCGCCTGCCCGGGCTCGAGCGCTTCGCCGGCCGCACGTGGCACTCGGCCCGGTGGGATCACGGTGCCCCGCTCGACGGCGAGGTCGTCGGGGTGATCGGCACCGGGGCGAGCGCCATCCAGTTCGTGCCGCGCATCGCGCCGCGCGCCGGGCGACTGATCCTGTTCCAGCGCACGCCGCCCTGGGTGCTGCCGCGCCGGGATCACGACTTCACGCCGATGGAGCGGCGGCTGCTCCGGATCGCGCCCTTGCGCTGGCTCTACCGGCAGCGGCTCTACTGGTCGCTCGAGGCGCGCAGCATCCCCTTCACGCTGGCGCCGCGGGTGCTGCGCTGGGCCCAGCGGGTCGCGGTCCGCCACATCCACAGCCAGGTCGGCGATCCGGAGCTCGCGCGCAGGCTCACGCCCGACTACACGATGGGCTGCAAGCGCATCCTCCTGTCCAACGACTACTACCCGGCGCTGGCGCGCCCCAACGTCGAGGTGGTGACCGACCCGATCCGAGAGGTGACGGCCCGCGGCGTCGTCACCGACGACGGGGTCGAGCGGGCGGTCTCCACCATCGTGTTCGGGACGGGCTTCGACGTGCACGACTACCTGGGCCGGCTGCGCGTGATCGGCCGCGGCGGCGCCGAGCTCGGCGCGCGCTGGCGCGAGCGCGCCGAGGCCCACCTGGGCGCCACGGTGCCCGGCTTCCCCAGCTTCTTCATCATGACCGGCCCCAACACCGGGCTCGGCCACAACTCGATCATCTTCATGGCGGAGTGCCAGGTGCGCTACATCCTGTCGGCGCTGCGCGCGATGGAGCGGCGCGGCGCGTGCCTGGTCGAGCCGCGCGAGGACGTGGCGCGCGACTACAACCGGCGACTACAAGAGAGGCTGCGCCGGACGGTGTGGTCGAGCGGCTGCAGGAGCTGGTACATGAACCAGGACGGCGTCAACACGACGCTGTGGCCGGGCTCGACGGCCGAGTTCCTGCTGCGCACGTGGCGCTTCGATCCGGCGGCGCACATCATGGAGCGGCGCCCCGGCCCGGCCTGAGCTGGCACCGGCGCGAGAACGCGGTCGTGCGCCCGCCGATGACCGCGCGGGCGATCGGCGCGCCGCGGCGCGGGCACTCCGCTCCGGCGCGGCCGTGGACCTGGAAGACGTCCTGCCAGTCGTCGCCGTCCCGTTCCCGCTCCGGCAGCTCGGGCACCGGCGGCTCTCCATCATCATGCAGGAGAGACGCGGCGTCGCCGCCGCCGCGCCGGCGGGCAGGCCGGCCGGATCACGCGATGAGGATGAGCCCGCGGTCGCTGGGCAGCACCTTCGGGATGACCTTGCGCTGTCCCGGCAGCTTGAGGCCCGGCAGCGTGATGCCGGCGCCGCCGCCCGGGACATCAGGGTGGATGAAGATGCGGAAGTCGGGCTTCGGCACGACCAGCGGGAGGATGAGTGGCGAGACCGGCAGCTCGGGGTGCTTGCCGCAGCGCACGCCGATCTGCGCGACCAGGTCATCCATCGCGTCGATGGACTCGTTGTAGTCGCGGAAGGCCTGGGCCAGCGACTTCGCGCTCTCGAGCGCGTCGCGGATGAACGTGGCGAGCGAGCCCACCGGGTCCTCGTCGTGCTTGTCGTGCAGCTCCTTGCACGACTTCGCCATGTTGCGGGCCTGGACGCCGGCCTCGCGCACCAGGCGGGCCAGGTAGAAGTTGCCCAGCCTCTCGCTGTTCAGCCGGACGCTGCGCTGGAGCGCGGCGGTGGACGGGCCGCAGTGGGCGGCCATGTCCTGAAGCCACGCCTTGGCCTCGTTGGCCACGTGGTCGGTGTACCCGGACAGGAGGTCGCCGAATGCCTCGAGCGCGTGGTTGATCTCGCCGAGCACGCGCTGGCCCAGCCTGGCGAGCTTCTCGATCGCGCCGTCCTTCTCCTTCTTCTTCTTGCCCTTCTTCTCGCCCTTCTTCTCGCCCTTCTTCTCGCCCTTCCTCGCGGCCTTCGCCGCCGTGGCGGCCGTCGCGGCGCGCCTGTCATGCCGCGCGGCCGCCACGCGCTGGACTCCGCTCTCGGCCGGGTCCGCCGCGCCGCGCGCCGCCATCCGGTCCAGCAGATCCTCGGCGCTGCGGCCCTCGACGACGTGATCGGCGACCGCGTCGGCGTGCTGCTCGTAGGCGTCGCCCGAGCGGCCGACGCCGCCCGCGAGCTGGACGCCGCCGCGCTGCTGCACCACGTGAGCCGCCTCGTGGGCGGCGGTGTGCAGGTCGGGCGCGGCGCCGAAGGCCACGCGGCTTCCGCTCGCGAACGCCTGGGCGCCGATGTCCGACGCCGCCGCGCCGGCCTCGCCGCCCACGTGGGCCTCGATCCCG
>DATFRY010000252.1:0-13356 GCA_035262925.1 Kofleriaceae bacterium
GAGCCCAGCGCGACGGCAGTCGGTGAGCGCACCGAGCCGCCGGCGCTGCGCGAGCCGCCGCGCGATCGGCGGTTGCCGGCCTGGCTGCGCCGCATCATCCGGCGCGGCCTGTCGCTCGATCCGGCCGATCGCTATCCCTCGATGGACGCGCTCCTGGCCGACCTCCGGCGCGGGATGTGCGTGCGCCGGCACGGGCTCGTGTGCGCCGGCCTGGCCGTGGTCGCCACCTTGCTCGGCTCGGCCGGATTCGTCGCCGCGTCGGGGCTGGCTGCGGGCAGCGACGATCCGTGCGCCGGCGCGGTCCGCGAGCTCGACGGCGCGTGGAACGCCGGGCGCAAGCAGGCGCTCGAGGCCGCCTTCGCCGCCGCCGGAGGGCCCGGCGCCGCCCGCGCCGCGTCGCAGGTCGAGGCCGGCCTCGACCGCTACGCCCTCGACCTGCGCGCGATGCAGGTCGACTCGTGCGAGGCGACCCACGTGCGCGGCGAGCAGTCGGCCGCGCTGCTCGATCTCAAGAGCGAGTGCCTCGACGGCAGGCTGGCCGAGCTGCGCGCGCTGACCTCGCTCCTGCTCGCCGCCGAAGGCGGGACCATCGGCCACGCGGTCCGCGCGGTCGACTCGCTGCCGCCGGTCGAGCGGTGCGCCAACTCGGCCGCGCTGCGCGAGGTGACGCCGGCCCCCGAGTCGGCCGCCGGGATGAGGGTGCGCGGCGTCCGCCGCCGGCTGGCCCTCGGCCACGCGCTCTACCGGACCGGCCAGCTCGCCGACGGCCTCGAGCTGGCCGCCGCCCTGGTGGCCGACGCGCGCGCGCTCGCCTACCGGCCGCTCGAGGCCGAGGCGCTCCACCTGCTCGGCAGCCTCGAGCGCGCGGCCGGCCGGCCGGCCGACGCCGAGGAGTCGCTGTTCTCGGCAGCGGCCGCCGCCGAGGCCGGGCGCGACATCGAGGCCACCGCCGACGCGTGGCTCGAGCTCACCGACCTGGTGGGCGAGAGCGGCACGCGCGGCCCGCAGGCCCACCGGCTCGCCCGCCTGGCCCGCGGCGCGATCGAGCGGGTGGGCGGAGACCCGCGGCGCGAGGCCGACCTCGAGGACCGCCTCGGCGCGCTCCACCTGGCCGGCGGCGACCTCGACCAGGCGCGCCGCCACCTCGAGCGCGGCCTGGCGCTGCGCCGGCGCGCGCTCGGCGGCGACCACCTGGCCGTGGCCGACTCGCTCCGCCACCTGGCCGAGCTCGAGCGCGCCGGCGGCGCACCCGACCGGGCGCTCGTCCTCTACCGGCGCGCGCGCGCCATCGCCGAGGCGAGGCTGGGGCCCGAGCACCCCGAGGTCGCGCGACTCGTGGCCGGCGAGGCCGCCGCGCGGCGCGACGTCGACCATCGCGGCGAGCCCCGCGCCGAGCCCCGCACCGCCGAGCCGATGAACCGAGGAGGCCCATGATGCGCGCCGACATGTCCAACACCGTCACGCGCGACCACGACAACGAGGCCGAGGACCTGGTCGAGGGCGCGGCGCCGTGCCTCTACCTCCTGCTCGAGTGCGACCGGCCGCAGTCGTCGTCGTCGCGCCACGCGCTCTCCGATCTCGACCAGGTCGTGGTCGGGCGCGGCCCCCAGCGGCGCGCGGCCCGCAGCGAGCGCGACGGCGTCCGCCTGCTCGCGCTCGGCGTACCCGACGCGCGCATGTCGATGGTGCACGCCCGCCTGGTGCGCGACATGGGCCGCTGGATCCTGGAGGACGCCGGCTCCAAGAACGGCGTCATCCTCAACGGCGAGCGCCACGAGCGCGCCGTGCTCGAGGACGGCGACCTGTTCGAGCTCGGCCACACCATGTTCCTGTTCCGCGACTGGCAGAGCGCGCCCGCGGTGCCGTTCCCGCCCGACTGCCAGGCCGACGAGCTCGAGGTGGCGGCGCCGGGCCTGCTCACCTTCGCGCCGTCGCTGGTGCGCGCGTTCGGCGAGCTCGTGCAGGTCGCGCGCGCGCCGGTCTCGGTGCTGGTCCAGGGCGAGACCGGCACCGGCAAGGAGCTCCTGGCCCGCGCGGTCCACGCCGTGTCCGGCGGCGAGGGCGCGTTCGTCGCGGTCAACTGCGGCGCGCTGCCCGAGACCCTGGTCGAGAGCGAGCTGTTCGGCTACGTGAAGGGCGCCTTCTCCGGCGCGGCCCAGGACCGGCTCGGCCTCGTGCGCAGCGCCGACCGCGGCACCCTCTTCCTCGACGAGATCGGCGACCTGTCGCAGCCGTCGCAGGCCGCGCTCCTGCGCGTCCTGCAGGAGCGCGAGGTCACCCCGCTCGGCTCGAGCAAGCCGGTGCGCGTCCACATCCAGGTGGTGGCGGCCACGCACCACGACCTGGGCACGCTGGTGGCGCGCGGCCAGTTCCGCCGCGACCTGTTCGCGCGCATCGCCGGCTTCACCGTGCGCCTGCCGCCGCTCAGCCAGCGGCGCGAGGACCTGGGTCTCCTGCTGGCGTCGATCCTCCCGCGGGTGGCGCCGAGCTGCGCCGACACCATCCGCCTGCGCCTCGAGGCGGCCCGCGCGCTCATCAACTACGAGTGGCCGCTCAACGTGCGCGAGCTCGAGGGCTGCCTCGGCATCGCCAGCGCGCTGGCCGACCACGGCATCATCAAGCTCGAGCACCTCACCGAGGCCGTGCGCGGCGAGCGCACCGCCACCGAGACCCCCGCCGAGCCCGCGCCTCCGCTCTCGCCCGAGGACCAGAAGCGCCGCGACGACCTCATGGAGCTCCTGCGCCAGCACCGCGGCAACATCAGCGCCGTCGCCCGCGCCGCCGGCAAGGCCCGCGTCCAGATCCACCGCTGGCTGCGCCGGTATCGCCTCGATCCGCGCAGCTACCGCCACTGAGGGCGCGGTCGGCGTCGTCGACGTCGACCTGGTCGTGGACGTTGTTGGCGCCGTGGACGTGAGGGCCACCATGGTCGTTGACTCGACCTGAGGCGGGTCGTTCGCGCGGGTGCGGGACCGGCGCCAGGTGCTCGTGCTCGGCGCCAGGCGCGTGGCATAGTCCGCGCCATGTCGATCTCGATTCCTCGCCGCGTCGCGCTCGCGGCGCTGGCCGCGGCCCTCGTCGGGGCTCCGGCCGGCGCGCGGGCCGAGAAGGTCTTTCCGTTCCCGGTCCACCAGAAGAAGCTCGAGAACGGGCTCACGGTGATCGTCGTGCCCATGCCGGGCTCGGGGCTGGCGTCGGTGCGCACGGTGATGCGGACCGGGTCGCGCGACGAGTACGAGCCCGGGCGCTCCGGCTTCGCCCACTTCTTCGAGCACATGATGTTCCGCGGCACCAGGCGGATGTCGGAGGCGGAGCGCGAGCGGGTGGTGACCCAGATGGGCGCCTCGGCCAACGCCGGCACCGACAACGACCTCACGGTCTATCAGTTCGACGTCGCAGCCGAGGATCTCGAGAAGGTGATGGACCTCGAGTCGGACCGCTTCATGAACCTGTTCTACGGCAAGGAGGCGTTCCAGACCGAGTCGGGCGCGGTCTACGGCGAGTACCGCAAGAACCGCGCCTCGCCCGAGTTCCAGCTGTTCGAGGCGATGAGCGCCAAGGCCTTCACCAGGCACACCTACGGGCACACGACGATCGGCTACGAGAAGGACATCGCGGCGATGCCGAGCATGTACGACTACTCGAAGAAGTTCTTCGCCCGCTACTACCGGCCCGAGAACGCGGTCTTGCTCATCGTCGGCGACGTGCAGCCGGACGCCACGCTGGCGCTGGCCGAGAAGTACTGGTCGGCCTGGAAGAAGGGCTACGTGCCGCCGCGGATCCCGCGCGAGCCGGAGCAGAAGGCGGAGCGCAAGGTCGACGTCGCCTACTCGGGCAAGACCCTGCCGATCATCGCGCTCGCCTACAAGTGCGGCGCCTACGCCCCCGACGACGTCGAGTACGCGTCCTCGCTGGTGCTCGCCGAGATCGCGTTCGGCGAGACCAGCCCGCTCTACAAGAAGCTGGTCCTCGACGATCGCAGCGCGCAGGTCTTGCAAGTCCGGCCGGGCCAGTCGCGCGACCCGGGGCTGTTCATCATCTACGCGAAGGCCTCGGATCCGTCGAAGCTCGACGCGGTGCGCGCCGCGCTCGACGAGGCCATCGCGGGCGCGCGCAAGGACCCGCCCGACGCGAAGCGCGTCGCCGCCGCCGTCTCGCACCTCCGCTACCAGGATCTGCTCGCCCTGGACACGCCGGAGCAGGTGGCCGGCCAGCTGGCCGACCTGGCGGCCCTCACCGGCGGCGTGGACGCGATGGATCGCCTGCACACCACCCTCGGCAAGGTGACGCCGGAGACGGTGCGCGCCGCCGCCGACAAGCTGCTCGACTCGCGCCGCCGCACAGTCGGCATCTTGACGGAGAAGGCCCAGTGAACGCCGCAACCACGACCGTCCGGACCGGGGACCCGAGGACGAGCATGACGACGAGCATGACGATCACGATCGAGAAGCCGCGGGCGGCGCTCACGCGACGCCTCCTCTGCGCCGCCGCCGGCGTCGCCGCCCTGGCCGCCGCGGCCTGCTCCTCGCACGGGAAGGCGTCGACCGCGGTCCCCGGGCAGTCCACCGCCGGCGCGGGCACACCCGCGAAGCCGGCCGCGGCGCCGCCCAGCGTGGTGCTGCCCGCCAGCGACGAGCCGGCGGTGAGCCTGGCCGCCTGGTTCCAGGTCGGCTCGGCCGACGATCCACCCGGCAAGGAGGGGCTGGCCTGGCTCACCGGGCAGATGCTCGCCAGCGCCGCCACCCGCGATCACCGCTACGACGAGATCCTGGCCCTCCTCTACCCGATGGCGGCCGGCTACGACATCACGGTCGATCGAGAGATGACGGTGCTGTCGGGCCGCGCGCCGCGCGACAAGGCGGGCGACTACCTGACGCTGTTCGTGGCCGCCTACACGCGGCCCGCCTTCGACAGCGCCGACTTCGAGCGCGTGCGCGCCGAGGCCGTGGCGTACGTCGAGAAGAACCTGCGCTACGCCCTCGACGAGGAGCTGGGCAAGGCCGCGTTCATGGACGCGCTGTTCGCCGGCACCGGCTACGCCCATCCGCCCCAGGGCACCGCCGCGACCCTGCGCGCGCTCACGCTGGAGGACGTGCGCAAGTTCTGGCGCGAGCACTACACCGGCGATCGCGTGGTGTTCGGTCTGGCCGGCGGCTGGACCGCCGAGCTGCGCGCCGGCCTCGAGGGCTCGCGCGCGGCGCTCGCGCCCGCGGCGCCCGATCCGCGCCCCGAGCCGCCGGCGGTGAGCGCGCCGGCCGGCCGCCAGGTGGTGCTGGTCGAGAAGCCCGGCGCCGACGCGTCCATCTCGTTCGGCTTCCCGATCCAGGTCAAGCGCGGCCACCCGGACTTCGCGGCGCTCTACCTGGCGACCTCGTGGCTGGGCGAGCACCGCAGCTCGTCGAGCCACCTCTATCAGGTCATCCGCGGCGCCCGCGGCCTCAATTACGGCGACTACGCCTACATCGAGGCCTACCCCAACGGCGGCCGCCGCCAGACGCCACCGCCCAACAGCGGCCGCCGGCAGCAGGCGTTCGAGGTGTGGATCCGCACGCTGCCCAACGAGAGCGCCGTGTTCGCGCTGCGCGCCGCGCTGCGCGAGCTGGATCGCGTGCACGACAAGGGGCTCACCGCCGAGGAGTTCGAGCTGACGAAGAGCTTCCTGTCCAAGTACATCCTCCAGTTCGCGCCGTCGACGCACGCCAAGCTCCTGTGGGCGCTGGACGACCGCTTCTACGGCCTGCAGGCCTCGCACCTGGAGGAGCTGCGCAAGAGCATCAAGGCGCTCACCCTCGAGCAGGTCAACGCCGCGGTGAAGAAGCACCTCTCGCCCGAGAACCTCGTCATCGCCATCGCGACCGGGAAGCCGGAGCTCATCCGCCAGCAGCTGACCAGCGGCGCGCCGACCAGGCCGACCTACGCCTCGCCCAAGCCCAAGGAGGTGCTGGCCGAGGACGAGGAGATCGCGTCGTACCCGCTCGGCATCGCCGCCAAGGCGATCCGCGTGGTGCCGGTGGAGGAGATGTTCGCCAGGGGGCGCTGAGCCGGGCCGAAAGCGGGCGCCCGGGGGCCGCGCCGCCGGCGAGTTGTGCCGGTGCCGGACCCGAGCGAGACTCGGAGCGTGCCGAACCGGAGGCAGGTCCTGTTCATGGTGGGCGGCGCGGCCGCGCTGAGCGGCAGCGGCCTCGCCACCTGCCAGGGCGCGCGGGGCTGCCAGCGCAAGCGCGGCCCCGCGTACGAGGCGGAGACCGCCTCGTGGCTGGCGGTCATCCGCGCCCGCGGCCGCGACGGGATGTGGATGGTGAGCCGCGGCTACCACCTGGGCGACGACATCATCGCGGTCGCCACCAACTCGCCCGTGTCGCACGCGAGCGTGCTCGACCACACCGGCGAGCGCGTGATCGAGGCGCTCGGCAAGGGCGTCGTGCGCACCCCGCTGGAGACGTTCCTGCACGAGAGCCACCGCGTCCTGCTGCTTCAGCCCCACGACTGGACCGCGGAGCGCGGCGCCGCCGCCCTGGCCCGCGCCGAGGGCGCCATCGGCAGCGGCTACGACTTCCTCGGCATCGTCGGCGCGCCGTCCTCCACCCACTTCTACTGCTCCGAGCTGGCGCTGTGGTCGATGGGGATCGCGGTCGATCGCCCGGGCCCGCTCAACGTCATGCACCCGCGCGACCTCGACCACTACGCGGACATCCTGTTCGACTCCGGCGACCGGGACGCCGACCCCGACTCCTGAGCCCGCGCCCGCGCCGGCCGGCAGGCTTGACAGCCCGGCCGCGGTGGACCAGCGTGGACCCATGGCGCGCTTCTTCCTCGCGATGGCTGTCGCCATGGCGGCGGCCTGCGGTCCATCCGGTCAGGCGAGCAGCAAGCCGACCGGCACCCCGACCGACCCGGTCCTGGTCTGCGAGCGCGTCGCCGACGTCTGCCGTCTCGACGACTCGCGCCTCGGCGTGTGCATTCAGCCGCCGGCCGGACCGCCACCCGAGGCGTGCGCCGGCCGCTCGCCCTGCTTCATCTGCACGCCGCAGCACTGAGCCGCATGGCTGAAGGGCGTGATCGGAGCCTGGTCGACCGGCTCACCTGGTCATCGACCCGGCCTGCACGCCGCGGCGCACCGCCACCGCGTAGATGACCGCACCGACGGCCAGCGCGATGGCGCCTGCGACGAGGTTCCGCCCGGTGGCCGACGACAGGAAGATCAGGCACACGACGAGCGCCGCGATCGGGATGGCCGGGCCGCCCGGCAGGCGCACCCGGCGCGGCGCGTCGGGCAGCTTGCGCCGGAGCACCATGACCGCCGCCGCCGTCCCGATGAACGTCGCCATGCGCGCGATAACCGACAGGACCGCGAGCTCGACGAACGTCCCGCTGAGCGCGAGCGGCAGGGCGATCGAGGTCTGCACGATGAGCGCGATCCACGGCGTGCGGTACGACGGATGGACGCGGGCGAGGGCGCGCGGCAGGAAGCGCTTGTCGGCCAGCGCGTAGAGGTAGCGCCCGCCGACCAGCACGGTGTTGTTCATGGTGCCGAAGATGGACAGCGCCCCACCGACGGTGAGCAGCCACAGGCCGAAGCCGCCCATCAGGATCTCGGCGGCGTCGGCGAGCGCATGCTGCGAGCCGGCCAGCCCCGGCACCACGCCGAGCGCCACGAACTGGACCAGCACGTAGATCGCCGTCACCCCCGCGATCATGGTGAGCAGCCCGAACGGGACGTCGCGCTGCGGGTTCTTGAACTCCCCCGCGGCCGCCGCCGTGTTCTCGAACCCGGCGTAGGCGAAGAGGAGCGGCAGCGCCGCCTGGCCCATGCCCTTCGAGTCCGGCCACGGCACCGGCACGATCCGGTCCCAGTGGATGGCCAGCGCCCCGACGGCGATGAGCACCAGCAGCGGCACCACCTTGCTCACGACCAGGATCACCGCCGCGCGCGCGCCGTACTTGACGCCCGCCACGTTGATGACGAGCAGCGCCCCGAGCGCCGCGACGATCGTGACCGCGCGCCCGGCCGGCGTCACGGCGCCGTCCCACACGGCCCCGACCGCCTGGGCGAAGCCGACCGACAGCGACGCGTGCGAGGCGAGCCGCGCGATCCAGGTCATCCAGCCCACCTCGAAGCCGACGAACTCGCCGAACGCCGCGCGCGTGTAGACGTACGCTCCCCCCGGCTCGTCGAACAGGCTGCCCGCCTCGGCGAAGCAGAGCACGAGGAGCAGGACCAGCGCGCCCGCACCCAGGACCGCCCACGGGCTGGCCGCGCCCAGCGCCGCCGCGGCCGCCGCGGGCAGGATGTACACCCCGCTGCCGATGACGTCGTTGGATGCGAGCGCAACCACCTGCCAGCGGGAGACGGCGCGCAGGAGCGACGGCTGACCCGGGGTCGCGCTCATCGCGCCATTGTATGACAGGGCCCGGCGCCCTCGTGCTCGAGCGGCGGGCGCATCGGGCGTCACCGTCGCGACACGCGGCGCGTGTCCGACATGCGCGACATGCGCGGCGCGGGTGCGCGGCTTGACGGACGCGACCCGCTCCGGCACCGTGGCGCCATGAAGATCCAGACGCGCGCCGGCATCGACATCGCATCGCCCGTCGAGCGAGTCTTCGATCTGGCGGTGGACATGGCGCGCGTGAGCGAGCTCATGACCAGGGTCGGACCCATCCCGGGGGTCGTCTCCATGGAGATGCTCGACGGCCGGTCGCCCGGCGCCGGCGCGCAGCGAACGGTGACGATGAGCGACGGCAGCGCCATCGTCGAGGAGATCCTCGCCCTCGACCGACCGCTGCGCCACGCGTACCGCTGGCGCAATCCGCCGGGCCCGCCCTTCTCTCTCCTGGTGCGCGGGGCCGAGGCCGACTGGGTGTTCACCGCGCGGGACGGCGGGGCGCGCGTCGACTGGACCTACACGTTCACGCTGACGTCGTTCCTCGCCTATCCGCTGGCGGCGCTGGTCGTGATGCTCTTCCGCCGCTGGATGGTCAACGCGCTCGAGCGCCTGAAGCGCGCCGCGGCCGGCTAGCCTCGGCTGAGCGTCGGCTAGCCTCGGTCGCGCGCGCGCTGCCGGGTGCCGGGCGCGCGCCGCCTGCGCGCGAGGAAGACCGCACCGACGAACAAGGGCAGCGCGATCGCGGGGAGCCGACCGTCCTCTGCACCCGGCCCGGCCGCGCCGCACCCGCCGCCACCGCCGCCCCCCCAGCAGTAGCCGGGCTGGAGGCAGTCGTAGCCCTCGGGGCACGACCCGGCCACGCTGGCGTTGCAGCTCTGGCTGCAGCGGCGATCGTCGCCGACCTGGGCGCACGGCCCGTTCAGGCAGAACTGATCGTACTCGCAGCGATCGCCCAGCTCGCCTTCCGCCGGCGGGTAGGCGCAGCGGCCGCCGTCGCACTCCATGAAGTCGAAGCAGTCATCGCTCGACTGGCACGGTTCGCCCTTGAGCACCGTCGCGCTCGCGACGCCGGCTTCCTCGTTGATCTCGTTGTAGGCCCGCACCTCGACGTCGATGTAGCCGTCGGGCAGGTCCGGCGCGGTCAGATCGTAGTTCTCGGTGCGGTCGCCGTAGTCCTTGCCCGGCATGGTGTCGACCTTCGTGCCGTTGATGTAGACGTCGACGTGGTCGACCAGCCGCGGATCGACCGCGCTGAAGAAGATGCTGAAGTTGTCGTCGACCGCCGCGTCGGGCTCCGGATAGAGCAGCGTCACCACGGGCGGCGGCGGCGGCGTGCCCTCGCCGAAGGTGCGCATGAGCTCGACGTGCGAGTTCTGGTCGGTGCCGCCGCAGATGCAGGGCTTGAGCTCGAACTCGCCGCACCGGATCGGGCGGTTGCGGAAGTACTTCCGGCCGCACGGCCCCTCCAGATAGGTCATCGGATCGAGGCAGTCGAAGACGTGGTTGGGCAGCCCGAAAGAGTGGGCCGACTCCTGCGCCACCGTCCAGCACATGCCCTCGACGTCCTCGCCCAGCTGGTTGGCGAAGCTGAACGAGATGACGTTGTTGAGCGGCTCGCAGTTGGCGGGGGCGATGCCGCCGACGTTGTCGGGCAGGCCGAGCTCACCCGGCTTGCCGGCCAGGATCGCCTCGTGGTGAAACACCTCCGGCCCCGGGTCCTCGGTCACGATCTCGACGTTGTAGGGCGAGTAGACGTCGCGCACGCAGTCGATGACCGCGTTGTAGACCTCGTCGCTGTAGGCGAACTCGCTGACCGTCGAGGTCTGCTGGACGATGGACGACGTGTTCCGGCGGGCGTCGTTCACCCCCGGCGTCAAGATGCAGTCGCCGATGCAGCGGTTCACGTAGAGGATGTTCGAGATGAGCGGCTCGGCGCGGGCGTCCGCGGCCACGTCGCGGACCGGGTCGACCCACACTGTCTGGTTGATGAGGCCGCCAGCCGGCGAATCGGCCCGCGCCTCACCGCCGAACGCCCCGAGGAGCGCGAAACTACCGAGAAGTGGGGCGCAGACCGCGCGTGCGAGCATGATTCTACCGTCTATACCACGGCGTCCCGGCCGGCCGATCCTGCCCCCTCGAGGGCCACACCTCGCGTCACCTCTGCCACGTTTTCGCGCCATTCGGCGCGGTGCGCTTGATTTCGCACGCCGGACAGGATAGGGCTACGCTCCCTCCAGGAGCTGCACCGTGCTGAGCGACCTGTCGCGCCTGCGAAACATAGGCATTTCCGCCCATATCGACAGCGGGAAGACCACCCTTACCGAGCGCATTCTCTTCTACACGCAGCGCATCCACGCCATTCACGACGTCAAGGGACGCGATGGAGTGGGCGCCAAGATGGACTCGATGGAGCTCGAGCGCGAGCGCGGCATCACGATCGCGAGCGCCGCCACTCACTGCGAGTGGCTGAAGCACCACATCAACATCATCGACACTCCCGGGCACGTGGACTTCACGATCGAGGTCGAGCGCTCCCTGCGCGTGCTCGACGGCGCCATCCTGGTCCTCTGCGCGGTGGCCGGCGTTCAGAGTCAGTCGCTCACCGTCGACCGCCAGATGCGGCGCTACAACGTGCCCCGCCTGGCCTTCGTCAACAAGTGCGACCGCACCGGCGCCAACCCGCTGCGCGTGCGAGACCAGCTGCGCGAGAAGCTGGGCCACAACCCGGTGCTCCTGCAGCTGCCCATCGGGCTGGAGGACAAGTTCGAGGGCGTGGTCGACCTCATCCGCATGTGCGCGCTCCACTTCGAGGGCGACAACGGCGAGGACGTCGTCGAGGGCGAGATCCCTGCCGCCATGCGCGAGCAGGCCACCGCCGCCCGCGAGGAGATGCTGGACGCGGTGTCCATGTTCTCCGACGAGCTGACCGCCGCGATGCTCGAGGACAAGGTGACCGAGGAGCTCATCCACGGCGCCATCCGCCAGGGCACGCTGGCCCGCAAGCTCACGCCGGTCCTCATCGGCTCGGCCTACAAGAACAAGGCCGTGCAGCGGCTGCTCGACGCCGTCATCCACTACCTGCCCGATCCGACCGAGGTCACCAACGAGGCGGTCGAGCTCGACAAGGACGCCGGCAACAAGGTCCAGCTCGAGACCGACTTCTCGAAGCCGACCGTCGCGCTCGCCTTCAAGCTGGAGGACGGGCGCTACGGCCAGCTCACCTACCTGCGCGTCTACCAGGGCGCGCTCCGCCGCGACGACACCATGGTCAACACGCGGACGGGCAAGAAGCACAAGATCGGCCGCCTCGTCCGCATGCATGCCGACGAGATGGAGGACATCACCGACGCCGGCGCCGGCGACATCGTCGCCATGTTCGGCATCGACTGCAACTCGGGCGACACCTTCACCGACGGCAAGCTGCACGTCGCGATGACCGCCATGCACGTGCCCGAGCCGGTCGTGTCGGTGGCGGTGCGCGCGGGCGACAGCGCGTCCGAGACGCGCATGTCCAAGGCGCTGCGCCGCTTCTCCAAGGAGGACCCCACCTTCCGCGTCGGCGTCGACCCGGAGTCGGGCGAGACGATCATCCGCGGGATGGGCGAGCTCCACCTCGAGGTCTACCTCGAGCGCATGAAGCGCGAGTACCAGGCCAAGGTGCTGACCTCGCCGCCCCAGGTCGCCTACCGCGAGACCTTCACGCGCAAGGCCGAGTTCAACTACCTGCACAAGAAGCAGACCGGCGGCTCGGGCCAGTACGCCAAGGTCGCCGGCTTCGTCGAGCCCTATCCGCAGGGCGAGTACGAGTTCGTCGACGAGACCAAGGGCGGAGTCATCCCCCGCCAGTTCATGCCGGCGGTGGAGAAGGGCTTCCGCTCCTGCCTCGACAAGGGGCGGCTCATCGGCTTCCCGGTGGTCAACGTGCGCGTGGTGGTGAACGACGGCGACTCGCACACGGTCGACTCGTCGGACATCGCGTTCCAGGAGGCCGCCCGCGGCGCGTGGCGTCAGGTCTACGATCAAGCGCGCCCCAAGATCCTCGAGCCCATCATGCGGGTCGGGGTGGAGGGACCCAACGAGTTCAGCGGCAGCGTCATGGGTTCGCTCATGCAGCGCCGCGGCATGATCATCGGCTCCCAGGAGGACGGCCTCCTGAGCCGCATCGAGGCCGAGGTACCGCTGGCCGAGATGTTCGGCTATGCCACCGCGCTGCGGTCGGCGACGCAGGGCAAGGCGGAGTTCACCATGGAGTTCTCCCGCTATGTTCCGGTGAGCGACAGCATCGCGCAGGAGCTCATCGCCAAGGTGGCCGAGAAGGCCAGGTCGTCATCCAGCTCGAAGTGAGGCAGAGCGGCCATGTATCGGAAGGAAGTGAACCAAACCAGCCCGATCCGGATCCTCGAGGAGTCGATCCACGGGGGACTGGGCAAGGGCAACCTGGGCCTGGTCATGGCGCGGGCTGGCGTGGGCAAGACCGCCTGCCTGGTCCAGATCGCCCTCGACGACCTCCTCCGCGAGAAGCCGGTGCTCCACGTCTCGCTCGACCAGACCATGGACCACGTCCGGTCGTGGTACGACGCGCTGTTCGAGGATCTCGTGGTCGAGGCCGATCTGGACGACGCCGACCTGGCGCGCGAGACGGTGCAGCGCCACCGCGTCATCGCCGCCTTCAAGGACCACGACCTCTGGCCCGACCGGCTCGAGAAGACCGTGGCGATGTTCTCGCAGCACCTCCAGTTCCGCCCGGCCGCGATCCTGGTCGACGGCTATCCCTGGACCAGCCACTCGCAGAGCGAGAACGCGGCCATGATCGGCGCGTTCAAGGCCTACGCCAAGCTGCTGGGGGCGGAGCTGTGGATGAGCGCGCAGACCCACCGGCGCGCCACCGGCGATCACCCGACCCGGCTGGTCCCGCCCTACGACGCGTACGAGGAGCTCATCGACGTCGCCATCTTCCTCGAGCCGGAGGGCA
>DATFRY010000253.1:0-16282 GCA_035262925.1 Kofleriaceae bacterium
GCCGGGTGCCGGCGAAGCGGAGCGTCTGGTCGCCGAGCTGCACGTCGAACAGCACCTGGCCGGGCGGCGACGGGCGCGACGGAAGAAGGTGGATGGGCCCGGTCATCGGTCCGCCGGCGGCGAGGGTCGCGGCCCTGGCGGTGAAGTCGACCGTGACCACGATCGGGCGGCGGGGGTCCGAGATCTCGCCCTCCCACGCGCCTGACAGGGCCTCCGGCCCGGTCGCGTCGGGGTGTCGACAGGCCGGCGCGGCGGTGACGGCGGCGGCGGCGGCCGTGGCCGCGGCGGCGATCAGGATCGCGGCCGGTGAGACGCGCATCGCTCCTCGATCCGGTCGACCTATCGGGCGGCGCTCACTCGCGGGCGCCCGCGCCGCGGAGCAGGTCGATGACGGCGGTGTGGCCGCCTCTCCGGGCCTGGCCGAGCGGCGTGCGCCACTCGCCGCGCGGCGGCTTGCCGCTCGACAGGGCGGCCCAGGCGCGCGCGTTCACGTCGGCGCCGCGCCTCACCAGGAGCTCGACCACCTTCAGCTGCCCGGCGGCGCTGGCCTGGATGAGGGCGTTTTCGTCGTCGGGGACGATCTGATCGATCGAGGCGCCGCGGTCGAGGAGGAGGGCGACGATGTCGAGCCGCCCGTCGCGGGCGGCCACGATGAGCGGGTTGCCGTCGCCGCGCACCGCGAGGCCCGGGCTCGCCCCGCGGTCGAGGAGCCGGCGCACCACCTCCGCGCGGCCCTCGCACGACGCGACGATGAGCGGGCTGCCGTCGCCCGGCACGGTCGCGTTCGCGTCGGCGCCGGCGTCGAGCAGGGCGTCGACCGCGGCCAGGTCTCCTCGCCGCGCCGCCTCGAGCAGCGCGCCCCCGAGCGCGGCGGCTCGCGCCGGATCGCGGGGCGCGGCGGCCTGGGGCGCGGCAGCCTGGGGCGCGGCAGCAACTGGCGTGGAGCCCTGGCACGCGGCGCCCTGGCCCGCGGAGTCGTGGCCCGTGGCGCCCTGGCGCGCGGGCTGGCATGTGGCGTCCTGGCGCGGGGGATCGTGGCGCGCGGCCTGGGCGGCACGCGAATGCACGAGCCGCGGCATGTGGCAGACGGCCGCGCCGGCCACCTTGAGCGGCCCGAGCGCCATCACCAGCACGGCGGCGCCGGCGCAGGCCGCGGTCACCGCCCGCGCGCCCGCCCGCCCGCGCAGCTGCCCGCGCTCGAGCACCGCCGCGATCCGCTCGGCCAGGTCGCTGCGCCCCGCCATGGCGAGGACCGGCCGCCGGCGCGCGCCGGCCCGCTGCCCGGCCAGCGCGAGCAGCTGCTGCGCGTAGTCGATGTCGTCGGCGCTCCTCAGCACCGCGTCGTCGCAGGCGCGCTCGCCGGCCAGGCGCAGCCGGCGCCAGGCCATCCACACCAGCGGATGGAACCAGTAGGCGCAGCACACCACGCGCGCCGCCACGTGGACCAGCCAGTCGGCGCGGCGGATGTGCTCCAGCTCGTGGACCAGGGTGCGGTCGAGGACCTCGTCGCTCCAGCCGGCGGCGTCGCGCGGCAGCACGATCGCGTGGCGGATGACGCCCCAGGTGCAGGGCCCCTCGTCGGTCCGATGCAGCACGAGATCGAGACGCCGCCCGTCGATCCCGGCCCCGGCGGCGAGCGCGTCCAGCCGGGCGCGGCCACGCGGCCACGGCGCCGCGGACCGGCGGACCCGGCGCAGCCGCGACAGCGACAGGGCGAGCGAGGCCAGGAGCAGCGCCGACACCGCGGCCCACGCGGCGGTCAGCGAGGCCGCCAGCGTCGGCCGGCTCCACGCCGCGCTGCGAGGCTGCGGCGACCGGGCCGGCGCGGCCGCGGCCATGCGATCGGGCGATCGATCGGCGCGGCTCTCGGGCGCGGCGGAGCGGGCCGCCGGCGCCGCGCCCGGCGTCGCGACCGGCGCCTCGATGGTCGCGCCGGGCACCAGCGCCGCCGCCGGCAGGACCATGAGCGCCGCGAAGGTCAGCGCCAGGATGAGATGGCGCACCGACGCGCGCGACCGCCGCGCGAGCCGGGCGGCGCCCAGCCCGACCAGGGCGATGAGCGTCGCCTTCGCGACGGCGAGCAGCGCCGGCGAGCCGGCGAGCGCGGCCAGGAGCTGGTCGTGCGGGTTCGTCATCATCTCCCCCTGTCCTTGCGGACTCGCTCGATCTCGCATCGAAGCTCGTCGAGCTCATCGTCGGTCCAGTCCTCCTGGCGCAGGAGGGCCGTCATCATCTTGCCGGCCGATCCGCCGAAGAAGACCTTGATGTGCTGCTTGAGCGCGGCGCGCCGGGCGGCCGCCGGCGGCGTGGTCGGCGAGTAGAGGTAGCGCAGACCCTCCTCGCGGTGGCGGACCTGGCCCTTTGCCTCCAGGCGGGCCAGCATCGTGCGCATCGCCGAGTTGGCGGGCGGATCGATGAGCCGCTCGCGGATCTCCTCGGCCGAGGCCGGGCGGCCGAGCGCGAACAGCACATCCATGATCTCGCGCTCGCGGCGCGTGAGCTTCTCGGCGGGTGGTCGAGTCATCCGGCTGCTCCCTCCTGCGACGTTCGTAGCATGTTGCTACATTTGTAACATGTCAAGCGCGAGCTGATCGGCGGGAGGGGCGGACGGCCCGGCGGACGGCGCCCGGCGGACGGCGGACGGCGGACGGTGCGATCCGGGCGTCGGCGGCCCGGCGGCCCGGCGGCCCGGCGGCCCGGCGTCGGGCGGACTTTCGATCGCTCGACCGGTTGTGCGCGCAATTCGCGCGCGCAGGTCGCCGCTCGGACCATGGACCGGATGCCCGGCAAGCCGTGACGGCCGCACGATCGGCGCACATCGCGTGCGCGCATGGCATGCGGATTGCCTTTTCAGCCGTCCGCCATGCGCGGCTCGGCGCCGATGGCTGGCAACGGGGCCGGAATAACCAGCACTTCACCAGTGGCGAACACGTGTGGCACTGTGATGTGCGCCGATGCGGCATGCCGATTTCATCGGCCGCAGGACGATGCGGTCGACCCCCGGCCCCGACACCGACCGCTCGTTCCGCGGCTGAGAGATCCGCGGCGGGCGGACCGACCGGGACCGGCGACAGGGACAGGGTAGGGACAGGACAGGACGACAGGACCAGGGATGGCTTCACGGG
The DNA here is from genome assembly GCA_035262925.1 of Kofleriaceae bacterium. GTDB lineage: Bacteria > Myxococcota_A > Polyangia > Haliangiales > Haliangiaceae > DATFRY01. The sequence goes on from DATFRY010000253.1 coordinate 3,126, forward strand.
CTCACGACATCCGCGCCGGCGACGGCATCGTGGTGCGCACGCCGCTCCTGCCGGTCGACGTGCTGCTCGACTGGCCGATCGGCGCCGACATCGACGAGCAGCGCCGCTACCTGGCCGACCTGGTCGCCCGGCCGGACGTGAGCGAGGCCATCTTCGTCGCCTCGCCCGGCCTGCACGGAGCCATCGACAGGTGGCGCGCCGCGCCCGACTCGGAGGCAGGGCAGCGCGCCGAGCACGCGCTGGTCAAGTACGCGGCGCGCATGTCCTGGCGCACCACGCCGTTCGGCCTCTTCTCCGGCGTCTCGGCCGGGCGTCTGGGCAGCGCGACCGCGTTCGACCTCGCCCCGCGCGCCGAGTACCGCCGCCAGACCCGGCTCGACAACGACTATCTGTTTCTGCTCGCCGGCGAGCTGGCGCGGGCGCCCGAGGTGCGCGCCGGGCTGCGCTGGCGGCCCAGCACATCGATCTATCGCCTGGGCGGCAGGCTGCGCTACGCCCAGGCCCGCCTCGTCGGCAAGGAGCGCAGCTATCATCTCGTTTCGGTGGAGCCCACGCCCTATCTCGACGCCACCCTGGCGCGGGCGGCGAGCGGCGCGCGGCCGGATGCGCTGGCCGGCGCGCTGGTCGCCGACGATCCGGACGTCACGCCGGACGACGCCGCGGCCTACGTCGCCGAGCTGATGGACGAGCAGATCCTGGTCCCGGAGCTCGGCATCCACGTGACCGGGCCGGAGCCGATCGACGGCATGCTCGACCAGCTGTCCGCGGTCGAGCCCGCGGCGGAGTCGGCGATCGCCGCCGGGTCCGTGGCCCTTGCCGGGTCCGCGGCCCCTGCCGAGCCCGCGGTCGCGACCGCCGCCGGGGCCGGGGCCGCGCTGGCACGCGCGCGAGACGCGATCGCGGCGCTCGACGCCGCGGGCGTGGGCAACGACCCCGCGCGCTATCGCGACATCGCGCGCGACCTGGAGGCGCTGCCGGCCGCGGTCGACCCGGCGCTCCTCTTCCAGGTCGACCTTGTCAAGCCGGCCGCGGCGACGCTCGGTGCGCGCGTGGCGAGCGAGGTGGCGCGGACCATCGCGGCGCTGTCGGCGCTCTGGCCGCGGCCGGACCGCTCGTCGCTCGACGAGTGGCGGCGCGCGTTCGACGAGCGCTGGGAGGGGCGCGAGGTCCCGCTCGCCGAGGCGCTCGACGAGGAGTCGGGCCTCGGCTTCGAGTCCGCGACCGGCCCCGGCGCCGAGGGCGCGCCGCTCCTGGCCGGGATCGCGTTTCCGCCGCCCGCGCAGGCAGGAGGGCCGCGCGGGTCGTGGACCGCCGCGGAGGCGCACCTCCTGCGCCGGCTGTCCGCGGCCCTCCAGGGCGGCGCCGACGAGATCGAGCTCGGCGACGACGACCTCGCCGCGATGACGACCCAGCGCGCGCCGGTCCTGCCCGACGCGTTCTCCGCCATGATCCGCGTCGGCGCATCGCCGGACGGACAGCCGGTCATCCTGTTCGAGGGATCGCAGGGCCCGTCGGGCGCGCGCCTGCTCGGGCGCTTCTGCCACGCGTCGCGCGAGGTGCGCGACATGGTCGACGCACACCACCGGGCCGAGGAGGCGTTGCGACCGGGCGCGGTGTTCGCCGAGGTCGTGCACCTCAACGAGGGGCGCATCGGCAACATCCTGTGCCGGCCGGTGCTGCGCGGCCACGAGATCGTCTTCCTCGGCGTCTCCGGAGCCCCCGCCGACGGACAGATCGCGATCGACGACCTCATGGTGTCGGTCCGCGGCACGCGCATCGTCCTGCGCTCGCGCCGCCTCGGCCGCGAGGTCATCCCGCGCCTGTCCACCGCGCACAACTACCGCCTGCGCAGCCTGGCGGTGTATCGCTTCCTGTGCTCGCTGGCCGCCCAGGGCTGCGACCACGCCGGCTTCACCTGGGGCTCGCTCGACGGCGCGAGCTTCCTCCCCCGCGTGCGGCTGGGCCGGGTCGTGCTCGCGCGCGCGACCTGGAACCTGGGCGAGGGCGACATCGAGCCCGTGACCGGCGCGGTGCGCGCCGCGGGCGCGCCGGCCGCCACGCGTGCCCGCGTGCTCGCGGCGGTGGCGGACCTCAGGGCCGCGCGCCGCCTGCCTCGCTTCGCCGCGCTGGTGGCGGGGGACAACGAGCTGCCGGTCGACCTCGACAACCCGCTCCTCGCGGCGGCCTTCGCCGACGAGCTGGCCGGCCAGAAGGGCGCGCGCGTGTGCGAGATGTTCCCGGCACCCGATCGCCTGATCGCGCGCGCCGACGACGGCCGCTACACCAGCGAGGTGATCCTGACCTTCACGCGCGCGGCGGCCGGCAGCCCGCCGGAGCCGCCGGCCGCCCGCGCCCCGGCCATCCGCCGCTCCTTCCCGCCCGGCTCGGAGTGGCTCTACGCCAAGATCTACTGCGGGGCGTCGACCGCCGATCGCGTGCTGCGCGAGGCGGTAGGCCCCGTCGCGCGCCGGGCGCTCGCCGCCGGCGACGCCAGCCACTGGTTCTTCATCCGCTACGCCGATCCCGGCAACCACGTGCGGGTCCGCTTCGCCGGCCGACCGGCCCGCCTCATGGGCGAGATCTTGCCGGCGCTCGACCAGGCGCTGGCGCCGCTCGTCGACTCGGCCGCGGTCCAGCGCGTGCAGCTCGACACCTACGCGCGCGAGACCGAGCGCTACGGCGGCGACGCCGGCATCCAGCTGGTCGAGCGCCTGTTCTGGATCGACAGCGAGGCGGTGCTCGACATCGTCGACCTGCTCGACGGCGACGCAGGCGGCGACGCGCGCTGGCGGCTCGCGCTGCGCGGCATCGACGGGCTGCTCGAGGCCCTCGGGCTCGACCCGGCGGCGCGGGCGGCCCTGGCCCTGCGCGCGCGCGACTCGCTGGGCGCCGAGCACGGCGCGACCCCGCAGCTGTGGAGCGCGCTCGGCGAGCGCTTCACGCGCGAGCGCGCCGACCTCGAGGTCGTGTTCGCCCGCGATCCGGCGCGCGACTCCGGGCATCCCCTCGAGCCCGGCTTCGCGATCCTGGCCGAGCGCGACCGCCGCCTCGCCGAGGTCGCGCGCGAGCTCGGCGAGCTCGACCGAGCCGGCGCCCTGTCGCCGGGCCCGGGCGAGATGGCCTGGAGCCTGGCCCACATGCACGCCAACCGCCTGCTCCACGCGTCGCAGCGAGCGCAGGAGATGGTGCTGTACGACTTCCTGCGCCGCCTGCACGCGGCCCGCCGCGCGCGCGGCGCGGCCGCCGGTGAGCGCGCGCGGGCGCCGGCGAGCGGAGGCGGGCGGTGAACGCGCACATCGCCGTCATCGCGCCCCGCGACATCGGATGGATCCGCGCGGCGGTCGGCTCGATGATGCTGGTCGACGAGGACGTGGCGACGGCCCACCTGGTCGTGACGGCGCCCGAGTACGCCGCCGCCGTGCTGACCCACGCGCCCGGCTCGCTCTGCGTCATCATCGGCGAGCCGGTCGCGGCGGCCGATCCGCGCGTCGCGCACTTCATCCGCCGCGGCATCCCCCTCGAGCACGCCTTCGCCCTGATCGCGTCGCTGGCCGGCGGGCGCCCGTACGCGCCGCTCCTGCCGGAGCCGGACTCTCCGGTGGCCGCCCGCACCGCGCAGCGGGCCTTCGTCGCCTCGCGCCGGCTGGCCGCCGCGACCGATCTGGCCGACGCCGAGGCCCAGGCGGTCGCCGCGGTGATCGAGCTGTGCGCCGCCGATCGCGCGCACTGCCTGTTCCACGATCCCGAAGACGGCGGCCTGTGGTCGGAGGCGCTCATGCGCGAGTCGGGCGACGACCGCCGATCCACCGCCGGGCTGGTGGGGTTCGCCGCCCGCACCGGGCTGATGGCCTTCGCCGAGCGCGTCGAGCAGGACCGCCGGTGGGTGGCGGCGATCGACGATCCGACGGGCGAGCCCGGCGGGCGCCTGCTGGTCCAGCCCATCGCGAGCCCGTCGGGCGCGATCCACGCCATCCTGGCGGCGGCGCGCGGCGCGCGCGAGCCGGCCTTCACCCAGGCCGACGCGGATCTGCTGGCGAGGTACGCCGCGCTGGCGGGCCCGTTCCTCGATCAGCTGTCGAGCCACCGCCAGGCCCAGGAGATCGCGCACGAGGCGACCGATCCAGAGGGGCTGTTCCGCACCGAGGCGGTGGAGGCGCAGGGCGAGACCCGCTGGGGCGACGTCATCCGCGTGACGCCGATGTGGATGAGCCGGGCCTACTGGCTGCTGGTTGCGCTGCTGATCGGCGCCGCGGCCTACCTGTGGGTAGGCACGGTGTCCACCTACTCGTCGGGGCCGGCGGTCATCCGCGCGACCGCGCGGGCCGAGGTGGTCGCGCGCACCGCCGGCAACATCACCGCGGTCGAGGGAGCGCCCGGCGAAGAGGTCGCGGCCGGCGCGGTCATCGCGCGGCTCGACGACCAGAACCAGCGCGCCGCGCTCGACCGCGCCGAGGAGGAGTTCGACTCGCAGCTGCGCAACCACATGCTCGACCCGTCCGACTCCGCGGCCGACGGCGCCCTGCGCGCGCTTCGCCAGGCGCGCGACGCGGCGCGCTCCGCGCTCGAGGAGCGGGTGGTGCGCGCCGCGTCGGGCGGGGCGATCGCCGACATGCGCGTGCACCCGGGCCAGCACGTCCAGCCGGGCGACATCGTCGCCTCGCTGGTGCAGGGCGAGGGCGGCCTCGAGGTCATCGCGCTCCTGCCCGGCGAGGACCGCCCGCAGCTCGCGCCCGGCATGACGGTGCGGCTGGAGCTGCTCGGCTACCGCTACGCCTACCAGTCCTTCCAGATCGACAGCGTGACGCCCGACGTGATCGGCCCGTCGGAGGCGCGGCGCGTGGTGGGGCAGGAGGTGGCCGACGGGCTCAAGTTCGGCGGCCCGGTCGTGCTCGTGCGCGGTCGCCTGCAGCGCGACGTGTTCGAGGCCGACGGCCGCACGTTCCGCTACCACGACGGGATGCTGGGGGCAGCCGAGGTGCGCGTGCGCCTGGACCGCATCCTGTTCTCCCTGTTTCCCTGGCTGAAGGGGCTGTGATGAGCGGAAACGCGGGAAGGGCGGGCATCGGGGGGAGCGCGGGGAGCGCGGGGAGGGCGGGCAGCCCCGGCGGCGCGGGCGGCCCCGGCGGCGCGGGCGGCGACGGTCCGGATATCGACCCCGAGCTGGTGTCGGCGCTGCGGCGGCTGCGCGGAGGGCGCTCGCGGCGCGTCCCGTACATCCAGCAGCTGGAGGCGGCCGACTGCGGGGCGGCCTGCCTCGCCATGGTGCTCGCCTATCACGGCGGCTCGGTCCCGCTCGAGCAGGTGCGCGTCGCCGCCGGCACCAACCGCGGCACCGACGCGCTCGGCATCCTGAGCGGCGCGGAGCAGCTCGGCCTGCGCGGCCGCGGCGTGCGGCTCGACATCGAGGGGCTTCGCTACCTGCCGCCGGCCACCATCCTGCACTGGGACTTCAACCACTTCGTGGTGCTCGATCGGGTGCGCCGCGCGGCCATCGACATCGTCGACCCGGCGTTCGGGCGGCGCAGCGTGCCGGTGGAGCGCTTCCGCAAGCACTTCACCGGCGTCGCGCTCGTCTTCGAGGCCGCCGACGGCTTCGTGGCGACGCCGCCCGGTCGCAGCAAGGTGTGGCGCTACCTGGTCCAGCTGCTCCACCAGCGCGGGCTGGTGAGCCGCGTGGTGGTGACATCGGTGGCGTTGCGCCTCATCGCGCTGGCCCTTCCGGTCCTGACCGCGCTCATCGTCGACCGGGTGGTGCCGCGCGGCGATCGCGACCTGCTCCTGGTGGTGGGAGTCGGCATCGCCTTCGCGCTCGGCTTCCAGCTCCTGTCCTCGCTCATCCGCTCCCATCTCCTGCTCGAGCTGCGCACGCGGCTCGACGTGCGCATGACGCTCGGGTTCGTGTCGCACATGCTGTCGCTGCCGTACGCCTATTTCGGCAAGCGCTCGTCCGGAGACCTGCTGCTCAGGGTCTCGTCCAACACGCAGATACGCGACCTCCTCACCTCCAGCATGCTGTCGACCCTGCTCGACGGCGCGCTGGCGGTCGCGTATCTCCTGCTGCTCGTCCTGCTCAGCCCGACCCTGGCGGCGGTCACTCTCGGCACCGGCAGCCTCCAGCTGGTCATGCTGCTCCTGTCGCGCCGCCGCTTCGCGCACCTGACGTCGCAGGACCTGGAGAGCCAGGCGCGCGCCCACTCGTACCTCGTGCAGATGCTGGTCGGCATCGAGACGCTCAAGGTGGCCGGCGCCGAGAACCGCGCGCTCGAGCACTGGGCCAACCTCTACGTCGACGAGCTCAACGTCGCGCTGCAGCGCAGCCGGCTGACCGCCGTGCTCGACGCGGTCAACGGCCTCCTGCAGGCGGCGGCGCCGCTGGTCCTGCTCGGCGTGGGCGCGGATCTGGTCCTGAGCGGCGGCCTCAGCCTCGGCACCATGCTGGCGGCCAGCGCCCTGGCGGCCGCCTTCCTCGCCCCGCTCGGCAGCCTGGTCCAGAGCGCGCTCCAGCTCCAGATGCTGGGCAGCTACGTCGAGCGCATCGACGACGTGCTCACCACCGAGCCGGAGCAGCGCCCCGACGCGGTCCCGCCGCCCCGCCTGAGCGGCGCGATCGAGCTCAACCACGTCTCGTTCCGCTACGGGCCGGCCGATCCGCTGGTCGTGCGCGGTGTGTCGCTCGCCATCGAACCGGGGACCATGGTCGCGATCGTCGGCCGCTCGGGCTCGGGCAAGTCGACCCTGGCCGCGCTCCTGCTCGGCCTGTATCGCCCGACCGAGGGGCACATCGTCTACGACGGCTACGATGTGGTCGAGCTCGATCACCGCAAGCTCCGCCAGCAGCTCGGCGTGGTGCCGCAGAGCCCCTTCCTGTTCGGCGGCTCGATCCGCTCGAACCTGGCCCTGAGCGACCCGGTGGCCCCGTTCGAGCGCATCGTGGCCGCCGCGCGGCGGGCGTGCATCGACGAGGACATCCGCGCCATGCCGATGGGCTACGAGACCATCCTGGCCGACGGCGGCGCGTCTCTTTCGGGCGGCCAGCGCCAGCGGATCGCGCTGGCCCGCGCGCTCCTGCACGAGCCGGCCATCCTGCTGCTCGACGAGGCGACCAGCTCGCTCGACGCCGGGACCGAGCGCGCGGTCATGAACAACCTGGCCAGCCTGCGCGCGACCCGCATCGTCATCGCGCACCGACTGTCGACCATCGCCAGCGCCGATCGGATCGTCGTCATGCAGGACGGGTCGGTCGTCGAGTCGGGCCCGCACGCCGAGCTCATGGCCCGGCGCGGCCGCTACGCCGCGCTGGTGGAGGCGCAGACCTTCAGCACCGAGGGGGCGCCGTGAGGGGCGTGGGGGCGGCGAGCGGCGTGCGCGCGGCGAGTGGCGTGACGCGGCTCGCGATCGGCCTCGCGGTAGCGGTCGCCGCGTGCGGCGGCGACCGGGAGCCGCCGGCGCCGGCCGAGGCGCCGCCGCGCGGGCAGGTGCACGCGCCGGCCCGGCCCACACCCGGGCCCGGCCAGGTCGCCGACACCGGCGCCGGCGCCGCCGACGCCGAGCGCGGCTTCATCGGGGTGATCGCGGCGGCGCAGTCGGCCGACGTCGTGCCGCGGTTCGCCGGCGTGCTGGCCTCGGTCAGCGTGCGGCCCGGCGATCGGGTCACCGCCGGGCAGGTGGTGGCCGAGATCGATCCGCGTCCGGTCGAGGAGGACGTGCGCGCCGCCGAGGCGACCGCGCGGCGGGCGGCGGCGGACGTGCGCAAGGCCGAGGTCGACGTCGCCGACGCGCGCCGAAAGCTGGCGCTCGAGAAGCGCGCGGCCGCCTCGGGCGTGAGCGCGGCGGCGTCGGTCGACGAGGCGCGCCTGGGGCTCGACCGGGCGCGCGCGGCTGCCCAGAGCGCGGCCCAGGAGGCCAGCGCGGCGCGCTCGCGCGCCAACAGCGCCCGCAGTCACCTGGCCGAGACGCACCTCAAGGCCCCGTTCGACGGCACCGTGGCGCTGCGCTTCCGCGACGCCGGCGCCATCGTCGATCCCAGCTCGCCGATCGTGAAGGTGGTCAAGAACGGCGAGCTGCGCCTGCGCTTCGCGGTGCCGCCGCAGCGCGCGCGCGCCCTGCGGCCCGGCATGGCCGTCACCGCGGCGGTCGACACCGTGCAGTCGCCGGTCGCCGCGGTCATCCGCCAGGTGTCCCCCGCGCTCGATCCGGCGTCCGAGCTCATCCTGGTCGAGGCGGAGCTCGCGGCCGGCGGCGACGACGCGGGCGAGCTCCGCCCCGGGCTCGGCGCCCGCGTCCGGGTCGAGCGGCCGGGCGAGCGCTGATCGGCGCGCGAGCGCGGCGGCGCGCTCGCGGGCAATGCGGGCCGGCGCGCCGGCCGCGCATTGATCGTAGGCTTCCGGCAAAGGGAGGGCGCATGAGCCGATGGATGCTGGTCGTATCGCTGGCGGCGGCGTGTGGCGGAGCCCGGTCGCGGCCGGCGCTCGGGTCCGCGGCCGGCGGGCCGGCGGCCGGGGCGGACGACGATCCGCGGCGCGTGCCGGACGGCTACGTGCGGATGGAGGCGCGCGACGTCGTCTCGGTGTCGGAGGGGGGCGCGGTCCTGCTGGTCGACCGCGAGGGCGCGAAGGTCCTGCCGATCGCCATCGGAGGGACCGAGGCGGTGTCGATCGCGCTCCGGCTGCACGGCCTGCCGTCGCCGCGGCCGCTCACGCACGACCTCCTCGACACGGTCATGCGCCAGCTGGGCGGCGAGCTGGTCAAGGTCCAGGTCGATCGCATGGTCGACGGTATCTTCATCGGCAGCATCTTCATCCGCACGGCCGGCGGGACCCGACGGATCGACGCGCGGCCGTCGGACGCGATCGCCCTTGCGATCGGCAACCGCGCCCCCATCTACGTCGCGCGCGCGGTGCTCGACCGGTCCGGCATCGAGCCGCCCGGCCTCGACGCCACGCAGGCGTGACGGCGTGACCGCGGCGCGAGCCGCGCGCCCTCCATCGCGGCATCACGGCGCGAGGCAGTGGAGCAGCAGGGACGCGCCGGCCTGCACGCCGACCGCGAGGCACGCGTCGTCGATCTCGAACGCAGGGCTGTGGTGGGCCGGCGGGTCCGGGTGGCCCGGACGGCAGGCGCCGACCCGGAAGAAGCAGCCGGGCACCCGCTCGAGGAACAGGCTCATGTCGTCGCTCGCCATGACCGGGCCGCCGGCGACCACGCGCTCGGCGCCGAGCTCGATCGCGAGCGCGCGGGCGGCGCGCGCGGTCTCGGCCTCGCCGCTGGCCAGCACCGGGCACGAATCGCCCACCGGCCGAACGATCGCGCCGGCGCGGAAGCCGGCAGCCACCGCCGCGCAGTAGGCGGTCAGCCGCTCGAGCAGCTCGCGGCGGTCGCGCTCGCGCAGCGCGCGCAGAGAGCCGCGCAGGAGGGCCGTCTCCGGGATGATGTTGCGCGCGGAGCCGGCCTCGACCTGGCCGATGGTGAGGACCGCGGCCTCCTGCGCCGGCACCGCGGCGCGGACCAGATCTTGAAGCCCGACCAGGATGTGCGCCGCCACCGCGATCGGGTCGACCGCCAGGTGCGGCACCGCGCCGTGGCCGCCGCGCCCGCGGATCTCGATGTCGATGAAGTCGGCCGAGGCCATGCTCACGCCTGGCACCATCTCGACCAGCCCGCGCGGCAGGCGCGAGATCAGGTGCAGCCCGTAGATCTCGTCCACCCGCTCGCGCTCGAGCACGCCGGCCTCGATCATCCGTCGCGCGCCCCCGAAGACCTCCTCGGCCGGCTGGAACAGGAACACCGCCGTGCCGGGGAGCGACGCGCGCCGGGCGGCCAGGATCTCCGCCATCTCGACCGCGATGGCGGTGTGCCCGTCGTGTCCGCACGCGTGCATGACACCCGCCGTGCCGGACGCGAACGGCACATCGATCGCCTCGGTGAGAGGGAGGGCGTCCATGTCCGCGCGCCAGGCGATGGTGCGGCCGGGATGATCGCCGCGCAGGACCGCGACCACCCCGGTCACCGCCACCCCGGTCGTCACCTCGAGGCCGGCCCGGTGGAGGCGTTCGGCGACCATCTCCGCCGTGCGCCGCTCGCCGAACGCGAGCTCCGGATGTCGGTGCAGGTCGCGCCGCAGCTCGACCAGCTGCTCCTCGCGCCGGGCGATGTGGACGGCCAGGCTGTCGTCGCTCGCTGGGCTCACCCGCCCAGTATCCGCCACCCCGCGCGGCGCGGCCACCGAGGGCCGCGGCGAGCGGCGGTCTCGCCGGCCAGACTCCGCGGAACCGGCGCCCAGGCCGCCGCCGGCATATCATCGAGCCGTGCGGATCCGGGCGATCAGGTCGGGCGACGAGGCGGGCGCGGCGCGCATGCGCCACGCGCTGTGGCCAAGCGGCAGCGAGGCCGAGCACCAGGCCGAGATCCTGGCCTACCTCGCCGTGCCGGCCGACATGGTGATGCTGGTGGCCGAGCGCGCCGACGGTGCGCTGTGCGGCTTCGCCGAGGCGTCGCTGCGCTCCCACGCCGAGGCCTGCGACCCGTCGCGGCCGGTCGCGTTCCTCGAGGGCTGGTACGTGGCTCCCGACCAGCGCCGCCGCGGCGTGGGCACGGCCCTGGTCACCGCCGTCGAGGCCTGGGGCCTGGCCGCCGGCTGCCGCGAGCTCGCATCCGACGCCGAGCTCGACAACGACGTCGGCCAGCGCGCGCACGTGGCTCTCGGTTTCGAGGAGGTCGAGCGCGCGGTCCAGTTCCGCAAGTCGATCGGGACCCCCGGCGCGGCCGCGGGCATGGCTCCGGGCGCCGCGGACATGGCCAGGCCGGCGAAGCCGTCACCGAGGGTGGGCCGCGTCGCGCGCGGCAGCCTGCGCGCCGCCATTCCGGCGGACCTGCCCGACGAGCTCGTCACCGTCCTCGCCGGCGCCGGCGGCGTCCGCGTCGAGCGCATCGTCTCGCGCGGCCACGCCTCGCCGCCCGGCTTCTGGTACCAGCAAGACGAGGACGAGCTGGTGCTGGTGGTCTCCGGCTCCGCCCGCCTCGAGGTCGAGGGCGCCGGCGAGGTCGCCCTCGGCGAGGGCGACTGGATCGACATCGGCCACCACGTGCGCCACCGCGTCAGCTGGACCGCACCGGACCGCGACACGATCTGGCTGGCCGTGTACTGGCGGCCGGCCCCGGGACCGTCGTAGATCGGCCCAGATCGGCGCTGGATCGGAGCGTCGCCGGCAAAGGCCGTCGGTGAGCTCGTCGGTGCTCAGCCCGGCGCACCGCAGGGTGAGGGCGGCGAGGACGAGGGAGCGCCGTGCGCACGCGATTTCGCAAGGCCCGCCGCGCACGCCACGTGTCCGTGGTCGTGGCGAGTCCGTCGGCGTGACGCGACGAGCTCACCATCGAGCGCATCCTGGCGATCGGCCCGAGGCGACGCCGAGCGCTTCGCGCCACTCCCCGACGCGCATGCCCACGCCCGCCGCGCGCGTCCATCGGTCCATGGAGGGACGCCGCGACCAGCTCGCCGTCAACGCGTCGGAGGATCGGCCGCGAGACGAAGCGCGGAACACGGCGCGCCAGGCCCGCCGCGCAGGCCGGCTCCGCCGCGGGCGTCCACCCATCCATGGAGGGCGCCGCGACAAGCTCGCCATCAACGCGTCGGAGGATCGGCCGCGAGACGAAGCGCGGAACACGGCGCGCCGGGCCCGCCGCGCAGGTCGGCGCAGCCGCGCGCGTCCACCTGTCCATGGAGGGCGCCGCGACAAGCTCGCCATCAACGCGTCGGAGGATCGGCCGCGAGACGAATCGCGGAACACGTCGCGCCGGGCCCGCCGCGCAGGTCGGCGCCGCCGCGCGCGTCCATCGGGCCATGGAGGGACGCCGCGACCAGCTCGCCGTCAACGCGTCGGAGGATCGAGTGCGAGAAGAGCGCGGAACACGGCGCGCCAGGCCCGCCGCGCAGGCCGGCTCCGCCGCGCGCGTCCATCGGGCCATGGAGGACGCAGCGACGAGCCCGCGATCGAAGACGTCCCAGCGAATCGGAGCGAGACGGGGCGCCGAACGCTTCTCGCCGCGCTCTACCGCGACCGTCCACCGGGTCCAGTGAGGGTGCGGCGACGAACTCGCGATCGAGCCCGTCGGGGCGATCGGCGTCGAGATCACGCGGAGCGCTTCTGGCCACCCTCTGGCCACCCCCGCCGCGCGGGCCAGGTACGCCGCGCGCGCCAGCTTCGTCACCGGGGGCCGCGACGGGTCCGCGATCGAACGCGTCGAAGGAGCGGCCGCGAGACAAACGCGGAACGCTTCGCGCCACCCCTTCTGCGCGTCGCACTCTCGACCGAAGGGTCGACGACCGGCTCGCGATCGAGCGCGTGGCAGCGATCGTCACAAAGACGAAGGCGGGAACGCTTCGCCTCGCGCCCGCCGCGCGGGCAGTCCCGCCGCGCGCGACCATCTGTGCGTCGAGGGCGTCGCGACGAGCCCGCGATCGATACATGTCGCAGCGATCTGCGACGAGGTGCTTCTTTTCTTTTTCGATCAGGGACGATTTCGATTGACCGGTTCGCCGATGCAGGTTGCGCGGGGGTCGCCCTGGCGGATTGATCGTCGCGTCTGACGCTCGGTGCGCGCCGCAGGGACGAGATCGACGGCACGAGTCTTCGCGCGTCGTCGGAGGCGGAGATCATGGCTCTCAGCGCGTCTGGCGAGGCCGAAAAAGCGCGTGCTAGAGAGAGTCATGCGCGATGCGATGTGGAAGAAGGTGCACGAGGAGCTGACGTGTCTTGCCCGTGCGAAGGGCGCGTACGACGTCGACGAGGCCAGGTTGTTGCTCGAGGCGCAGCGGCTGCGGGTCCACGAGCAGGTCGGCTACGGGACTCTGCTCGAGTATCTGGAGAGGCTCTTCGGATACGGGCCGCGCATGGCGACGGAGCGGATGCGCGTCGCGGAGGCGCTGGCGACGCTGCCCGCCTTTCGCGAGGCGCTCGCGGCGGGCGTGCTGGCGTGGTCCGCGGTGCGCGAGCTCTCGCGGGTCGCGGTGCCGGCGACCGAGGCGGAGTGGCTGGCCGCGGCGAAGGGCAAGACGGTGCGCCAGGTCGAGGAGATGGTCGCGGGTCGCAAGCGCGGCGGCCGGCCGACCGACCGGCCCGATCCGGTGACCCGCCACGTTCTACGGCTCGAGGTCTCGTCCG
>DATFRY010000254.1:0-12141 GCA_035262925.1 Kofleriaceae bacterium
GCGCCTCGACCTTGGTGGCCTCGGGGCTCATGCCCGCGCGGACTCCGCCCCCGGCTTGCGCCCGGTGATGAAGACCTGGCACTCGGCGAACGGCGTCTCGCAGAAGTCCCAGTCGATGTGGAAGCTCGGCCCGCGCGCCGCCATCAGGCGCAGGACGCCGTACCAGTAGAGGTTGACCGCCGGCGAGAGCTGGCGCCAGAGCCGCATGTAGCGGAAGAAGCGGGTCTCCTCGAAGGTCTGGGGCGGCGGCGCCGACGGCGAGACCGCGCCGCCGTGCCCGTTGTCTGCCCCCGCGCCGATGTCGGCGCCCGCGTCCCCGCCGCCGTCCCCGCCGCGCGCGCGCTGCATGAGCGCGCGGCTCTGGCGCAGGACTCCCCGCGCGAGCGAGAGCGGCCGCCAGCCCAGGCTCTCGGCCACGCGCTCGGCGTGCGGCGTCAGGCGGGCCGCGCCCATGCGCACGTCGACCAGCCCGGCCTCGGCGATGAACTGGTGCAGCTCGAGCGGCGTGTCGAAGCGGGTGATGCCGTGCATGATCTCGGCCGGCTCGTTGGGGAAGGTGACGAGGAACTCCCCGCCGGGGGCGAGCAGGAGCGACACGCCGCGGAAGTAGCCGGCCGGGTCGGGCACGTGCTCGAGCGTGTCGCACGACAGCAGCCGGTCGAACTTGCCGGCGTAGCTGGCGAGGGCCTCGTCATCGGTGATGTCGGCCGTCACGAGGTGGAGGTTGGGCTGGCGGCGCTCGAGGTAGCGCAGCGCCTCGACCGTCGGGGTCGAGATCTCGAACCCGGTGACCTCCGCGCACATGCGCGCGAGGCGCACGGTGGTGCCTCCGCTGCCGATGCCGATCTCGCACACGCGATGGTCCCGTCGCAGCGCGAGCTGTTCGAGGACGAGCAAGTCGCGATACGGGAAACTGGTCGGTGGGTACGGCACGAACGCTATCCGCGCCATCGCGGGCCACTATACACCGGAATCCGCCTCGCCCTGCGCCGGGGGCCATCGATCGGGGCTCAGCTCCTGACCACCGCTGTCATCGGCCGCGGACATCCGCGCCGGCATCCAGCGCCGGCATCCGGCGCGGCATCTCCGGCGCCGGCATCCGGGGCAGCCTCGAAGGGCTGCCTCGAAGGGCAGCGTCAGCGCGAGCCGAAGTTGTGCTCGCTGGCCTCCTCGGTCCGGTCGGTGGCGGGCGGCGGAGCCTCGGTCAGCGCAGAGATGGCGTCGCGCAGCGCCGCATCCATCGGGATATCGACGGCGGCCAGCGTCGGCTCCAGCTGCTCGACCGTGCGCGCGCCGAGCAGGACCGACGTCACCGACGGGTGCGCCGCCACCCAGGCCACCGCCAGTGCGACCGGCGCGTGCCCGCGCTCGCGCGCCAGCGCGACGAAGCGATCGGCCGCCTGGTAGTTGCGATCATCGGCGTAGCGCGTCGCGTACATCTTGCTCTCGACCAGCCGGCCGCCGGTCGGGCGCTGGCCGACCCCGTACTTCCCGGTCAGCAGCCCGCCGCCGGTCGGCCCGTAGCTGATGACGCCGACCCCCTCGGCCGCCGCCATCGGCAGCAGCTCCACCTCGGCCTGGCGCTTGACCAGGTTGTACATCGGCTGGATACACACGAGCGGGGTGAGCGACAGCCGCTCGGCCACGCCGAGCGCGCGCGCCACCTGCCAGGCGGCGAAGTTGGAGGCCGCCGGGTAGAGGATCTTCCCCTGCGCGACCAGATCGTCGAGCGCGCGCAGCGTCTCGTCCAGCGCGGTCACGTCGTCGAACCGGTGCATGTAGTAGAGGTCGATCCGGTCGGTGGCCAGGCGGCGCAGGCTGGCCTCGACCGCGCGCACCAGGTGATAGCGCGACGAGCCGCGCGCGTTGACGTCCTTGCCGGTCGGGAAGTAGGCCTTCGAGGCCAGCACCACGCGGTCGCGGCAGCCGGCGTCGGCGATGAAGCGCCCGAGCATCTCCTCCGAGCGACCCTTGCTGTACACGTCGGCCGTGTCGAAGTGATTGATGCCGGCGTCGAGGCAGCGCTGGAACAGCTGCTGCGAGGTCTTCTCGTCGGCCTCGTCGCCGAACGACATCGCGCCGAACGAGAGGCGCGACAGCTTGACTCCGGTGCGTCCCAGCAGCCGATATTGCATGCCGGGAAGCGTAGACCGAAGCGAGGCCCGAGGTCAGATCAGATCGAGGCGCTGCGCGCTCGCTGGCGCGCGACCCCGCGCAGCATCAGCCACGCTCCCGCGGCCAGCGCCGCGAGCGACACCGCCGCGCAGACCCCGCCCCACAGCCAGTAGGGCCCGATCAGCGCCTGGGCCAGCTGCGCCGAGTCGGACGGGCCCGGGCCGGCCCCGGTCTGGGCCGTGTCGGTGAAGAGGTAGTCGCCGCGCGAGAACACGCTCAGCGCGAGCTGCACCGACAGGAAGCCCAGCACCAGCTGCGCGACGTCGGCGCTGGCCCGCCAGGCCACCAGCAGCGCGGCCCCGGCGACGATTCCGGCCACCATGAGGCCGAAGCCGTTTCGCATCTTGAAGATCATCGCCCACACCAGCAGGAGGCCGATGGCGCCCAGCGCCCAGCGCGACCAGCGCGCCCTGCGCGCCACCGCGAATCCGACCGCCGCCGCCACCGCCGGCCCGACCAGGCCTCCCGCGATGGTGAGCGCGCGCTGCCAGCTCGAGATGCTGCCGGTCAGCGCGGCGCCGGATCCGTCGCTCCACATCTCGAGCTTCACGAAGCTGCCGCCGGCGAGCATCGCGGCCAGTCCATGGCCGAGCTCGTGCACCAGGGTCGATAGATACATGAGCGGGCGGGCGATGAGGTGGCCGTAGGGCACGACGTAGAGGGCGATCGTGACGGCGGCGCTGATGAGAAGCACCCAGCGCGCCCGTGCCACCGGATTCCCCGTCTGCGCCCGCGCACCCCCGCCGGTTCGGCGGGGGCCCGTGCCCAGCATCACATCGTCGAGGTCGGTCCGCGCCAGTGGCATACAGGAGGTGTAGCGCAGTCTCCGACGGCGGGCCACTCGCCGGGCCGGCGCCTCGCAGCGCCTCGCAGCGCCGCGCCGCGCCTCAGCCGCCACGGCGCGGCGGCTCGATGATGTTGTCCGGATCGGGCCGCTGGTCGGGCCCCGCCACCGAGTAGTCGCCGAACGCGGCGTCGCGCTCGCGCACCAGCGCGCCCACACCCTCGTCCTCGGCCCGCCCGATGAACCGGCGCGCCTCGGGCGTGTTGCGCATGAGGCCGTCGAGGATCGGCCCCAGCATCTGCGTCGTGGCCAGGCCCATGTTCTCGTACGCCTGGTTGACGACCAGCTTCATCGCGGCCAGCTGCGACGACGGGATCGCCGCCAGCTCGTCGGCGGTGCGGCGCACCTCGGCCTGCAGCCGGGCGAACGGCACCGCGCGGTTGATGAGGCCGGCGTCGGCGGCCTCGCGCCCCGACAGCGGCTTGCCGGTCAGCGCGTGCTCCTTGGCTCGCGTGAGGCCCAGGCGGTAGAGCCACATGCCGGACAGGTAGCAGCCCCACATGCGCGAGTAGGGCGTGCCGATGCGCGCGTCCTCGCTGGCGATGACCAGGTCGGCGCACAGCGCGGTGTCGGAGCCTCCGCCCAGGCACCAGCCGTGGATCTGGGCGATGACCGGCTTGGGCGTCCGCCACAGGCACATGAGCTTCTGCGTCGGCGCCACGCCCGCGTAGGTCGAGAACGCGAAGTCCTTGCCCGCGTCCCACGCGCCGTCGGTGGTGACGTGGCGGTCCCAGTGGTGGAAGCCGTCGCCGAAGTCGTAGCCGGCGCAGAAGGCGCGCCCGGCGCCCTGCAGCACGATCACCTTGATGCCGGCGTCCATGGTCGCCGCGTGCACGGCCGCCTCGACCTCGTCCGGCATGGGGGGGACGATCGTGTTCAGCCGCTCGGGCCGGTTCAGTGTGATGAAGGCGACGGCGCCGTCGGTGTCGTAGAGGATGGTCTCGAAATTCATGGCGCGCGGATGTTACTGCGCGGCGGTCGCGCCAGGCCCGCGATCGAGTAAGCTGCCGGCGCCATGGCCGACCAGCACGCGAAGACGCAGCCGAAGGGAACGACCGACCTCCACGGGAAGACGGCGCTCATCACCGGGGCCAGCTCCGGGATCGGGCTCGAGGCATCGGCGTCGATCGCGGGCATGGGGGCCGAGGTGGTCATGGTCGCCCGCGATCGCGCCCGCGGCGAGGCCGCGCTGGCCGAGGTCGCGCGCCGCTCCGGCTCGTCGTCGGTGTCGCTGCTCCTGTGCGACTTCTCGTCGCAGGCCTCGATCCGCAAGCTGGCCGAGGAGATCAGGGCGAAGCACGCGCGCCTCGACATCCTGATCAACAACGCGGGCGGCGTCAGCGACCGGCGGCGCGTCACCGGCGACGGCATCGAGCAGACCTTCGCGGTCAATCACCTCGGCTACTTCCTCTTGACCAACCTCCTCCTCGACGTGGTGGTGGCCAGCGCGCCCGCGCGCATCGTCAGCGTGGCCAGCGTCGGCCACTACCGCGGCGACCTCGACTTCGACGACCTCGGCTTCGCGAAGGGCGGCTACTCGATCATGAAGGCCTACAGCCGCTCGAAGCTGGCCAACGTCCTCTTCACGCGCGAGCTCGCGCGCCGCCTGGCCGGCAAGAACGTGACCGCCACGTGCCTCCACCCGGGCGCGGTGGCCACCAACATCTGGTCGGGGGCGCCGGTATGGGCGAAGCCGCTCCTGGCCGTCGCCAAGCGCGTCTTCATGATCTCGCCGGCCGAGGGCGGCTCGCGCATCGTCTACCTCGCGACCAGCCCGGCGGTCGAGGGCAAGAGCGGCGGCTACTACGACAAGAACGCCGAGAAGAAGCCGGCCACGCTCGCCCTCGACGACGCGCTCGCCCGCCGGCTGTGGGACGAGAGCGCCCGCCTCGTCGGCCTCCCCTCCGACGAGGCGGGGCAAGGCGCCTCGAGCGCCGCGCGGTAGTCGCGCGGCTCGCCCGCGGCCTCGGCGCGGCGACCGCACGACCGGGGCGTGGCTACCGGCCGACGAAGTCCATGAGCCAGGTCATGGCCGGGCGGAAGGTGCCGTTCCTGATGAGCCCCGTGTTCGGCTTCCAGGTCGAGCCGTAGATGTAGCCCCACAGCGTGATGCCGCGGATCTGCGGGGTGTTCGCGAACAGCGTGATCTGCTGCTGCATGACGTTCCGCTGCTGGTTGTCGTCGGCCAGATCGACGTCGTACTCGGTGATGTAGAGCGGCAGCCCTGTCGCCAGCACCTTGCCCAGGTTCGTCTGCAGCTCGCTCATGGACTCGGTCTCGAGGCCGTGGGCCTGGGCGCCGAGCGCGTCGATGAAGCCCGAGCCCTTCACCGCGTTGACGATCCCGACGAAGCGGTCAGTGTCGAAGCGGAGCACGTTGAAGTCGTTCAGGACGAGGGTCGCGTTGGGGCAGTACTGGCGCGCCTTCTGGAACGACCAGATGATCCAGTCGTAGCCGCTCGCGCCGGTCCCGCCGATCGCGTTCATGTAGGGCGGCGTGGTGTGGGGCGGCGGCTCGTTGACCACGTCGATGAGCGCCGTGTTCGGGTAGCGCTCGCAGAAGAGGCGGATCCACTCCTCCACCTCGGCCGCCTGCTCGCCCGGCGGCAGCGAGGTGATCCAGCCCGGCTGCTGGCTGCCCCACACGAAGTTGTGCTGCTTGAAGGGGATGCCGTGCTGCTGGGCGTAGTTGTAGACCGCGTCGAGCGGGCCCCAGTTCATGACGTCGCGCGTGGCCTCGACCGAGCCCCACTTGCCCTCGTTCTCCGGCGTGATCTGGTCCCAGAACTGGGCGAAGTCGGAGCGGACCTGGCCCGACGTCGTGATGTTGCCGACGAACTTGCCGATCGCGCTGCCACCGTCGCCGCCATCGCCGCCGTCGCCGCCGTCGGTGCTGCCATCGTCGCTGCCGTCGTCGGCGCTGCCGTCGTCGCCGCTGCCGTCATCGCCGCCGCCGCCACCGATCGGGATGGACGTGCCGTTCATGACCAGACCGCTCACGGTGGCGCCGGCGAACGCGCCGCCGGCCGTGAAGCCGACGTCCCACACCTGGCCGCGATCGATCGGGTCGTTGACCAGCCAGCTCGGGCTGGTCGCCGTGCGCGCGCCGCCCGCGCCCGGCGCCGAGATGGTGCCGTTCCAGCCGCCGCCGTTGACCGTGACGCTCCCGCTCAGCGCGAAGGTCACCTCGAACGACGTGATGGGCGCCGGGAACGAGTCGCTGGTGATCCGCACGGCGCCGTTGAACCCACCCTGCCACGTGTTGGTCGGCACCACGTCGACGGTGACGCCGCCGGCCGAGACCGCGAGGGCGGCTTCCCCGCCCGGCGCCGACCCGCCGCCCTCGGCGCACCCGCCGAGGATCACGGCGGCTGCCCCGAGCAATGGAGCACACACGCGGCATCGCGCGCTCTGGATGGCGTGTCGGTCTCGCTGTCTCATCTGGGCCCCCGGCGATCGGTCTCGTGTCGACGACGATGTGAGCATCGAGTGCGCGGCTCGATGACCCGGGTCAGGCGAGAGTCTGAAATTCGCACAGACCCTCTGTGTGCGACTGGCAGTGCTACGCCGCGGTAACGGCGAGGCCGCTCTTCACCGTAAGAAACATCAAGAGGCCGGAAGAACCATCATTCAAGGCCCCGGCCGCGCCACCCATACTCGCGACACTCCGGGTCCTGCCCGGAGCGACTCGGTGCCGATCGAAGGAGGATCCCATGCACCTCGTTCCACGAGTGCGACGACCGCGATGCCTGCAGCTTCTCACCGCCCTGGCCGTGCTGGCGGCGGCCGGACCCGCCCGGGCGCAGACATGGAATCTCGTCTGGAGCGACGAGTTCAACGGCGCCGCCGGCACCTTCCCCGACGGCAGCAAGTGGGGCTACGACGTCGGCAACAACGGCGGATGGGGCAACGGCGAGTCGGAGTTCTACTGCGCGGCCGGATCCAACGCCGCGCCGTGCAGCGCCGCCAACCCGAACGCCTTCATGAACGGCAGCGGCAGCCTCGTGATCCGCGCCCGGCGCGCCGCCAACGGCCAGTGGACGTCCGCCCGCATGCTCACCAGCGGCAAGTTCTCGGCCCAGTACGGCCGCATCGAGGCGCGCATGCGCCTGGTCGCCGCCAGCGGGCTGTGGCCGGCATTCTGGATGCTCGGCACCAACATCGGGAGCGTCGGCTGGCCGTCGTGCGGCGAGATCGACATCATGGAGTGGGTCGACAACTACGGGCCCAGCGTCACCTCGTCGGCGCTGCACGGGCCGGGCTACTCGGGCGGCGGCAACATCGGCCTCCAGGCCGGCTTCCCCAACGGCACGCGCGTCGACGACCCCAACTACCACGTGTTCGGCGTCATCTGGTCGCCCAACCAGATCCAGTTCTATCGCGACTCGACCAGCAACATCATCCGCACCATCACGTCGGGCAACATCCCGCCCGGCACGACCTGGGCCTACAACCATCCCTTCTTCATCCTCCTCAACCAGGCGGTGGGCGGAAACTGGTTCCCGGGGCCCGACGGATCCACGCCTGCCGTCAACGACGTCCTCATCGACTACGTGCGCGTGTACCAGGCCGACGATGGAGGCGGCGGCGACCCGGACGACGGCGACACCGTCACCATCCGCGCGTCGGCCAACAACACCTTCGTCGCCGCCGAGAACGCGGGCGCGTCGCCGCTGGTGGCCAACCGGACGGCCGCCAGCACGTGGGAGCAGTTCGACCTCATCGACAACGCCGACGGCACCGTCTCGCTGCAGGCGGTCGTGAACGGGCGATTCGTGACGGCCGACGTCAACAACGGCGGCCGCCTGATCGCCAGCGCGACCGGCATCGGCAACGCGCAGAAGTTCCGGCGCATCGCCCAGCCGGGCGGCACCGTCGCCCTGCAGTCGGTGGCCAACAACCTCTACGTGGCCGCCGACCTGAACCAGGGCGCCGTGCTCTACGCCAACCGCGCCTCGCCCAGCACCTGGGAGCGCTTCACGCTGACCGGCCTGTAGACCGAGGCGCGCACGGGCCCGGCCGGCCTCTCAGGGCCTGGCCGGGCCGCGCGGCCGGCGCGCCAGGCGCCAGGCCGCGCCCGGACCGTCACTCGCAGGCGGTGCCGGGCGGGAGGGTGCGGTCGGTCGGCGAGTACATCGAGCCGAACAGGATGCACATCTCGTCGGTGGCCTCGGTGCCGAAGTGCAGCCGCCGGTCGGTGTCGTTGTTGTAGGCGCACGTGAAGTCGAAGCCCTGGCCGGCCTCGACCAGGATCGGCTCCTCGAAGACGAAGTCCGGGTCCTCGTAGTTGGGGCTCGTATAGATGAGCTCCGGATCGTTCTGGCCGTCGTTGAACGAGACCGGGAAGTCGACGCCCCACTGGTGGGTGTGCCGGGTGAGCTTGAGGACCATGACGTCCTGGTTCATGCGGCAGCTGTTGTCGAACGAGGCCGACTCGTGCGGCGGGATGCTGATGCCGAAGTTGAAGCTGGCGAAGCCGACCGCCTCGTGCTCGATGTTGTCGGACGTCGTGGTCAGGAAGTTGACCGCGGCCTTTGCCTGCAGCTTGTCGTCGGTCGCGTTGAAGTAGTGGTAGTCGAAGACGACCTTCTGGCCGCCCTGGTAGACCTTGCCCACGCCGGCCGGGAAGTGCTCCGAGTGCTCCGGCAGCTGCTGGCCGGTCACGTCGGTGAGATCGTCGCCCCACGCGCTCGCCGTGATGCACTCGACCCTGTCGCCGACCTGGGCGGCCGCGTCGGTCGGCGAGCCGGGGATGATGGCCGCGACGATGAGGTGATGGCTGCCCTTGGTCATGGCCGACTCGAAGCCGTTGACGTAGTAGGTGTCGTCGGGCCCGCCCGGCAGCTGCACGACCTCGCAGTACTCGATGTCCTCGCCAGGGTTGATCTCGCCGCCGACCGACTGGATCTGGAAGCCCTCGGCCGGGGGATCGAGGCAGAGGAGCTCGTTGCACTCGGCTCCGCCTCCTCCTCCGCCGCCGCCGTTGTCGCCGCCGCCGTTGTCGCCGCCGCCGCCGACACCGGCGTCGCTGCCGCCCCCGCCGCCATCCACGTTCCCCGTGTCGCCGCCGTCGTCGTCGTCACCGCCGCAGGCGCCTGCGCCGCCGATCAGAACAGTGGAAAGAAACAGAACAGTGAAACTGCGAGAGCCGCTACGCTTGGCCATGGGCTGAACTATATAGAGGCGGGGCCGGCAGCCGGACCCAAAATCGCACCCTCGCGGGCCTGGCTGTGGCCGATCGCACCGCCGCGTCATCACGGGATGAAAGAGTGTTTCCCGACCCCACAGCCCGCCGACACGCAGTTTCCACTCACATAGCTGACGCAGTGCCCCGCCTCCGTCGCCGTATCCCGACCGGCATTCGCCACCTCCTGGCGGCTGCCTTCTTCTTCAGCCTGATGAGCCTGCTGGTCAAGCTGGCCGGCCAGCGCCTGCCCAGCTCGCAGCTGGTGCTCGCGCGCGCGCTCGTCTGCCTCTTCCTGTCGTGGCTGTGGCTGCGCCGCGCCGGCCTCGCGCCGTGGGGATCGCACCCGCGCCTGCTCCTCCTGCGCGGCCTGTTCGGCACCGTCGGCCTGGTCTGCTTCTACTACACGCTGGTCACCCTGCCGATGGCGGAGTCGGTGGTCATCGCCAACACCTCGCCCATCTTCACCGCGCTCCTGGCCGCGCTGATCCTGCGCGAGCCGGTCCACCCGCGCCTGGCCGCGGCGGTGGCCGCGTCGGTGTGCGGCGTCCTGGCCATCGTGCGCCCCTCGTTCCTGTTCGGCGGGTCGGCCGCGCTCGATGCGTGGGGCGTGGCGATCGGCTTCACCGGCGCGATGGCCAGCGCGTGCGTCTACGTCCTCATCCGCACCATCCGCGATCGCGAGAGCCCGCTCGTGGTCGTCTTCTACTTCCCGCTCGTCACCGTGCCGCTGGCCATCCCCGTGGCCGTCGCACACTGGCTGTGGCCCACGCCGCTCGAGTGGCTGATGCTGCTCGGCCTCGGCGTCGCCACGCAGATGGCGCAGGTCCACATGACCCGCGGCCTCATCCTGGTCCCGGCCGGGCGCGCCACCGCGGTCAACTACCTCCAGGTCGTGCTCGCGGCGCTGTGGGGCGCGACTCTGTTCGGCGAGGTTCCCGACCTGCTCACCGTCGCCGGCGCCCTCCTCATCATCGCCGGGACCGTCGCGCTCGCCATGGCGCGTTTCGAGCAGCGGCCGCCCGATGAAGACGGTATGGTCGTCCGCTGATCATGCGCCGCCATCACCTCCGGGCCACGCTCCTGTCCCTGCTCGCGCTGGCCGGCGCGACGGCGGCGACGGCGGGGACCGCGGCCTGCACCGGTGCGGCCTCGACGGCGACCCGGGCCGCGGCCGCGCCGAGGCGGGTCGACGCGCCGCCCGACGATCACGGGCTGCGCGGGCCGTTTCTGTGGGAGCTGCAGGGCCCGCACGCGCCGAGCTACCTGTTCGGCACGCTCCACCTGGGATTCCGCGCCGACCAGGAGCTGCCGGCCTGGGTGTGGGACAAGCTCGGCGGCTGCGACACCTTCGTCATGGAGACCGATCTGGCGCGGGTCGACCTGGTCGAGGTGACGCGCCTGGCCTCGCTGCCCGACGGGCAATCGCTCGACGCCATGCTGCCGGGCGAGGACTGGCGCGCGCTGGTCGAGCTGACGGGGCTGCCCGAGTCGGCGCTGCGCAGCCGGCAACCCTGGTTCGCGTCGCACCTGGTCTACCAGCACCTCTATCCCACACCCGTGCCCCTCGACCTCGCGCTCATGAGGCGGGCCAGCGAGCTCAACAAGGAGATCGCGTTCCTGGAGGACTGGAAGTTCCAGCTCGACGTCCTGGCGCGCACCATCACCGCCGACGACCTCGACGACCTCCTGGTGCCCGGGGGCAGGGGCCAGCGGGAGATGGCCGATCTCATCGCCGCCTATCGCGCCGGCGATTTCGAGAAGCTGGCCGCGCTGTCGGAGGAGGAGCGGGCCGAGGATCCGAAGCGCCACGAGGTGCTGCTGGCCGCCCGCAACCGCGACTGGATCCCCAAGCTCAAGCCGCACCTCGAGCGCGGCGGCGCCTTCGTGGCGGTCGGCGCGGCCCACTTCCCCGGCAGCGACGGTCTCATCGAGCTCCTGCGCGGCGAGGGCTACGTGCTGAGCCGCGTGGTCAGGCCTTGATCTGGCCCTGGGCGCGCCCCTGACCGCCACCCCTGGCCGCCACCCTACCCGTCGCAGGTGAGCTCGATTTTTTGTGGCCGTGGCAGGCGAGCCGCGGATTGTAGAGCTGTATAATTGCTCGCTTTCGAGGGAGCTCGGCCAGGGCCGCGCGCAGGGAGAGCCATGTCCGCCAAAGAGCGATCATACGATCTCGATTCCGCCATCGCCGCAGCCGTGCGCGCGCAGGACGACGACGCGGCGTGGGACGCGGTCGAGTCTCTGGCCGACACGCTCGACCGTCCGGACGACGTCGCCGCCGCCTATCAAAAAGTCTTGCGCGACGACCTCGACGACGAGCGCGCCGAGCTGATCGGCCAGCGCGCGATCCGCTTCCACGAGGAGTGGTTCGGACACGACACCGACGGCCTGGTGCAGGTGCTCCTGCGCGTGCTCGACCTGGCCCCGCGCTCGGAGTGGGCGTTCCAGCGGCTCACCGTCGCCTTCACCGTGGCCGAGAGGTGGGGCGATCTGCTCGACCTCTACAACCGCGCGCTCGGCGAGACCACCGACCGGTCGCGCCAGGAGCGGCTGCTCGAGGAGGCGTATCAGGTCGCCAAGGACCTGGCCTCGCGGCCGACCGAGGCCATCGCGTACCTGCGCCGCCTCTACCTCCTGACCCGCGATCCCAAGCAGGCGCTCGCGCTCGAGCGGCTGCTCGAGCGGCACGAGAGCTGGCCGGAGCTGGTCCAGTTCTGGGAGCAGCGCATCGATCACGTGCCGCCCGGCGAGCGGCCGCCCCTGCGCCTGCGCATCGCGAACACCTGGTTCGGCCACCTGCGGCAGCCGGCGCGCGCGCTCGACACCCTGCGCCTGCTCCTGGCCGAGCCGGGGCGCGAGGTCGCCGATCAGGGGGCCAGCGAGCTGCTCGAGAAGCTGGCCACCGCGCCGGAGGCCAGCCCGGCCGTGCGCGAGGGCGC
>DATFRY010000255.1:0-47338 GCA_035262925.1 Kofleriaceae bacterium
CGACTTCCGAGCCGCGCACGAGGCGTTCGTGGCCAGGCAGCCGCCGCGCTTCGCCGGCGCCGAGGTGGTGGACGAGGGCGGCGGCGGCGATGACCGGGTCGGCGATCGCGGCGGGGAGCCCGCCAGATGACAGAAGCGAGAGAGGCGAGCGAGGCGAGCGAGGCGAGCGAGGCGAGCGAGCCGGCCAGCCCGGCGAGCGGCTTCCTGTCGGCGGCCGACCTCGACTTCTTCTTCGAGCCGCATCACCTGCGCCTGGCCGAGAGCCTGGCCGGGGCGGCGGCGGCGGTGACCGCCAGCGCGGCGGCGGCCGCCGACGAGGACGGCCGCGCCCGCGCCGTCGCCGCCGAGATGGGCCGGCTCGGCCTCTACCACTGGCTCCTGCCCGAGGCCGGCGCCGCGGTCGACGTGCGCGCGCTGTGCCTGGTGCGCGAGGCGCTCGGCTACGCATCGCCGCTGGCCGACGCGATCTTCGCGGTGCAGGGCCTGGGCTCCTATCCGCTGCTCCTGGCCGGCACGCCGGAGCAGCGCGGGGTCGCGGCCGATCTGCGCCGCGGCGCCGCCATCGCCGGCTTCGCGCTGACCGAGCCCAGCGCCGGCAGCGACGTCGGCGCGCTCGCGACCACCGCGCGCGAGGAGGCGGGCGGCTGGGTCCTCGACGGGGAGAAGACGCTCATCTCCAACGCCGGGCTCGCCACCCACTACCTCCTGTTCGCCACCGCCGACCGGGCGGCCGGCAAGAAGGGGATCGCGGCCTTCTGGCTGCCGGCCGACACGGCAGGGCTGACCGTGCAGCCGATCGCGCTCGGGGTCGAGCACCCGATCGGCGCGCTGCGCCTCGAGGGTTGCCGGGTCGGCGCCGGTGCGCTGGTGGCGCCGCCCGGGGCCGGCTTCGGCCTGGCCATGCGCACCCTCGACACCTTCCGCGTCACCGTCGGCGCGGCCTCGGTCGGGATGGCGCGGCGCGCGTTCGACGCGGCGCGCGCGCACGTGGCCAGGCGCGCGCAGTTCGGCGCGCCGCTCGGCGAGACCCAGCTGGTCCAGGCCCACCTGGCCGACATGCTGTGCGACCTGGACGCGTCGCGCCTGCTGGTCCTGCGCGCCGCGCTGGCGGCGGACCGGAGCCGCACGGTCACCGTGCCGGCCGCGGTGGCCAAGCTGTTCGCCACCGAGGCGGCCCAGCGCGTGGTCGACCGCGCGGTGCAGCTCTTGGGCGGGCGGGGCGTGGTCCAGGGCGAGGTGGTCGAGGCGCTCTACCGCGCGGTGCGGCCGCTGCGCATCTACGAGGGGACCAGCGAGATCCAGCGCCTCATCATCGGCCGCTCCGTCGTGCGCGCCTCGAGACCATCATGACCGGAACCACCCGCACGCCGCCCGTCTTCCCCGACGAGTTCAACCTGGCCGACTACCTCCTGTTCGACCGCGTGCGCGAGGGGCGCGGCGACCGCGTGGCCCTGCGCTTCGGCGAGCGCAGCTGGACCTACGCCGAGGTCGCGGAGCGCAGCAGGGCGGTGGCCCGCGCGCTCGCCGCCGCCGGCGTCCCGCGCGAGCACCGGGTCTACATCGTCCTGCCCGACGCGCCGCCGTTCGCCTGGGCGCTGTTCGGCACCCTCGCGCACGGCGCGGTGGTGGCCATGGGCAACCCGCACAGCCCCATCGCGGACCTCGAGTACGTCGTCCACTACAGCCGGGCCGCCGCGCTGGTCACCACGCCCCAGGTGGCGACCGCCCTGGCCCCGGTGCTGCTGGCCTCGCCGCACCTGCGCGCGGTGCTCCTGGTGCCCGACGTGCCGACCGGCGGCGACTGCGAGGACGGCCCGGCTGTGCCGGCCGCGCTCGACGGCGCGCGCATCCCCATCGTCCCGCTCGCGGGCGCGATCGACGAGCAGCGCGGCTCCAGCGAGCCGCTGGTCGCCACCCGGCGCGACGACGTCTGTATCTGGCTGTTCACCTCCGGCTCGACCGGCAAGCCCAAGGCCAACGTCCACACCCACCGCGACTTCGCCTTCAACACCGAGGTCTACGCCAAGGGCACCGTCGGCTACCGGGCCGACGACGTCACGGTCAGCGTGCCGCGCCTCTTCTTCGGCTACGCGACAGGGACCAACCTCTTCTTCCCGTTCGCGGTGGGGGCGGCCTCCGCGCTGTTCGCCGAGCGGCCCACGCCCGAGAGCGTGGCCGGCGCGATCGCGCGCTATCGCCCGACCGTGGTCACGAACGTGCCGACCATGATGGGCAAGCTGCTCGACCACGACGCCGAGCGGGCGGCGCGCGGCGAGCCGCCGCTCGACCTGTCGTCGATCCGGTTCCACCTCTCGGCCGGCGAGGCGCTGCCGCCGGCCCTGCTCGAGCGCTTCATGGCCCGCTTCGGCAGCGACGTCTACGACGGCATCGGCTCGGCCGAGATGTTTCACATCTACGCCTCCAACCGGCCCGGCGACATCCGGGCCGGCTCGCTCGGCCGTGTGGTCGACGGCTACGAGATCCAGATCCTGGCCCAGGACGCGCCGGGGCCGGGCGCGCCGCCCTTGCCGGCGGGCGAGACGGGAGTCATGTGGGTGCGCGGCGACAGCGTGGCGCTCGGCTACTTCCAGGACCGCGACAAGAGCTGGCAGACCTTTCACGGCCACTGGTGCCGCACGGGCGATCTCTTCCGCGTCGACGGCGACGGCTATCTCTGGTTCTCGGGCCGGGCCGACGATCTGTTCAAGGCCGGCGGCGTGTTCGTGGCGCCGGTCGAGGTGGAGGACTGCCTCATCCAGCACCCGGCGGTCGGGCTGGCCGCGGTGGTGCCGGTCGAGCGGGAGGGTCTCATCAAGCCGGTGGCGTACGTGATGCTGCGCGAGGAGGAGCGCGCGCGCGCCGCCGGCGAGGAGGGCCGCGCCCGCCTGGCCGCCGAGCTGGAGGATCACTGCGTGGCCCGGCTCAGCCGGCACAAGGTGCCGCGCCGCTTCGTCTTCGTCGACGACCTGCCCAGGAACGACCGCGGCAAGGTCGACCGCCGCGCGCTCCAGCGCCTCGAGGCGGCCGCGGTGGAGGGAGCCGGAGGATGAGCGGCGAGCGGTCGACCCGGTGGCTGACCAGCCCGCGCTTCGGCGAGCTGGCGGCCGCCGGATCGCTCGTGGTGCTGGTCCCGGTCGGATCGTTCGAGCCCCACGGCCCTCACCTCAGCCTCGAGACCGACACCGAGATCTCGCTGGGCGCGGCCGAGCGCGCGGCCGCCCGGCTGGATCGGCACGGCCTGTCGGCGCGGGTGGCGCCGCCGGTTCCCTACGGCGTCACCGAGTGCGCGCGCGCCTTCCCGGGCGCGGTGTCGGTGCCGGCCGCGTCGTTGACCGCCTACCTGGGCGCGGTGGTGGACGGATTTCTGGCCGCGGGCGCGGCGCACGTGTGTCTGGTCAACAATCACCTGGAGCCGGCCCACGACCGGGCCGTGCGCGCCGCGCTCGACGGCCGCGATCGCGCGCGGGTCAGCGTGGCGTGCCCCTTGACCCGGCGCTGGGCGCGCACCCTGTCCGACGAGTTCAAGAGCGGCGCGTGCCACGCAGGGCGCTACGAGACCTCGCTGGCCCTGGCGCGCGACGCGAGGCTGTGCGACGAGGCCGCGCGCGCCGGTCTGCCGGAGGTGCCGGTGAGCCTGTCCGACAAGCTGCGCGCCGGCATCGACGACTTCGCGGCCATGGGCCTCGATCGCGCCTACGCGGGCGCGCCGGCGGCGGCCACGCCGGCCGAGGGCGACGATCTCTTCGATCGCCTGGCCGACATGGTGGTGGGCGAGGTGCTCGACGCGCTGCGCGCGCCCGGCTCCGCCTCCGAGCCGGGGCCGGCTACGCCGACGCCCGGTCGATGATCCCGCTCACCACCTCGGAGGTGTCCTCGACGCGCGGGTTGGTGACCTCCACGCCCGACTCGCCGTCGTCGTCGTCGTCCTCTCGCTCGAGGTGGCGCACGCTGACCTCGGCGCCGGGCTCGGCGGCCGCCGGCTTCTGGGTCGCTCCGGGGGCGCGCGAAACTCCGGTGTCGATGAGGTCCGGATCGCGCTCGAAGCCGTAGCTCTCCAGGGTGGGCAGCTCGGGCTGCTCCTGCGAGCCGCTGCCCTGCGGCGCGCGCTTGCGCGTGGCCACCGGCTGCTGCTGCTGCGACACGCGGGTCACGAACTCCTGGGTCACCTCGTTGCCCAGCCCGATCGCCTCGAACAGCTGGCGGTGACGCGGCGGCAGCACGGCCAGCTTGTTCCACAGGACCTGGCGCGGCACGAACATCTCCTCGCGGCGGTCGGGGGCCAGGTCGCGCTTGAGGATGAGCTCGCCGGGCACGCGGCTCCGCACGCGCATCTCACGCACGAGCGCCGCCAGCGACAGGAGGATGGTCTCGGCCAGCTGGGCCGGATGCTCGAGCTCGCTCACCGCGCGCCCGCCCAGGCGCGCCGCCACCAGCTCCTGGCGCCCGGCGACGAGCGAAGGCATCTCGCGCTCGAGCGCGCGCCACGCCGCCAGCACCGCGGCCGCGGCGGTCGGATCGAGGTAGAAAGGCTGCCCGCGGCTCTGATCGCGCCGGTCGAGCGCGACCACGAGCGGGCCGGCCTCACCCGGGCGCGGCATGAGGATGTGATAGCCCGACCCCTGCCGCTTGCCGGTCTCGCGCAGCACGATGGCCTCGCGGCCGGGCCCGACCTGCACCTCGGTCAAGAGGGTGGGATCGAGCCGCAGCTGGCGCGGGCGGCCCTTGCCGGCGTCGACCTCCGCGACCAGCGGGCCGTCGAGCAGCTCGGCCATCGGGATGGGCCGCGCCCAGAAGCCGTCCGAGAAGGCGCCGCGGAACTCGAGCTCGAGGTGGCGCGTCGCGTGCGCGATGAGCTCGGCGCTGCCGCCCTGCTCACCGGTGGCCTGCCAGTGCGCCTGCCACTCGGTGTGCGGCAGCTGATGGCGGCAGAGGAAGCGGCCGAGCGCGGTCGGAACCGCCTCGAGCACGCGCGGCGGGATGGTCTCGCGCGACGCGTTGTCGCGCTTGCGGGCCACGCCGGTGCGGCTGTTCTTGATGATGCCGGCCGCCGACTCGAAGATCTTGGCGGCCGCCTGCTCGCTGGCGCGAGCGCCGGCCTGATCGCCCCGCGCGATGAGAGGGGCCAGCGCGGTCTCGAGGAGGCCGTGCAGCGCGTCGAGGCGGTGCAGCTCGTCGGCGGCGCGCCGGCCCGCGTCGCGCACGCGCGCGTGTTGCTCCTCGATGCGCGCCTCGACCTGGTAGAGCGCAACGCAGCAATCGACCGCCGCGACCAGGGTCTCGATGAAGTTCTCGAGGAGTGGGAATGGGGTGCCGTCGCCGAACCGGTACATGCAGCTTCTCCCCTGGCCCAGCAGGCCTTTCCAAGAGTAAGGTGATAGCAACCGCTATGCCAGCAATGGATGGCGCAGGGCGCAGAAAAGCTCCCTGGGGGCATTTCGGGGTGCCCCCTTGTGGGGGTGGAGGTCGGGACGTGTCGCGTAACCACTCAACCTCCCCGGCGTAGCTGCAACGACATGCGCCACACGATGCTCCCTCGCCTCGCTCTCCTCCCTCTGGCCGGTTTGCTGGCCGTGGCCGGATCGGGTTGCAGCGGATCGGCCCGCGAGCCGGGCCCCGCGCAGCCAAAGCCCGCGCAGGTCGGCGCCGCGTCGAGCCCCACGTCGGGCTCTGGCCAGGACACCGGTGGCATCGGCGCGCCGAAGATCCCGTGGGCGAAGAAGACGCACGCCCAGCGCCTGGACTACATGGGCCTGTTCGTTCTTCCGCGCATGGAGAAGCTCTTCAAGGAGTGGCGGCCCGCCGACCACGGCGACTTCCGCTGCCAGACCTGCCACGGCGAGGACTTCGACAAGCCGCCGGTCAACTTCCACATGCCGCGCGTATCGTATCCGCTCAAGGCCGACGATCCGATCGGCGCGGCGATGAAGTACGACGCGGAGGCGACCCACTTCATGATGGAGAAGGTCCTGCCCACCATGGCCGAGCTCCTCGGCGAGAAGCCATACGACGAGAAGACCGGGCAGGGCTTCGCCTGCTTCCGCTGCCACCCCAAGGCCCAGTGATCGGGGGAGCCGGATCAGCCATGCGCTCGGCGAGCTCGTCGGGCGCGACGGCCGCGGCGATCGCGATCTATTCCTTCAGCCCGAACTTCGTCTTCATCTGCTCGAGGACCCGGTTGTACTCGATCTCCCAGGTCTGAGTGCCTTCCTCGAGGTTGCGGATGCGCTGGCGGACTTCCTTGTCCAGCTCCTCATCCACCATCATGTGCTTGCGCACGATGTCGCGCAGCTTGCGCCGCAAGGTGGCGTCGTCGGCGAAGATCTCTTCCACGTGCTTGGACTGCATGAACGTCTCGAGCAGCTGGTTGAGGATCCAGGTGATGCCCTCTTCGCCGAGGCCGAACTCCTTCTCGTCGGCCAGGGTGCGCTTGATGCGGCCGAAGTGGCTGTAGGGGAGGCCGCGGATTTCCATGATGTCCTTGGCCCGCTCCGTGAGCTCGCGGTCGACGCGCAGGTACTCCTTCAGCACCGAGGCCACATCGAGCTCCGCTTCGGTGCGCTCGGACACCTCGATGTCGCCATCGTTGACCAGCCGAGAAATGATCTCGCCGGCCAGGCTGTCGATCTTGCCCGAGTAGAGCTTCATCGCGGGCAAGACTAGCAAGAGACCGGTAACACGTCACGGGCGCAGCCGAGGTTCTGGCGAGAAAATGCGCTCTGGGCGTGCTAGGCGTACGCCGTGAGTTCGTCTCCTGGTCAGCCGAAGCTCGTCGTCGCAGCGCTCTGCGGAACCGGCGACGGGAGGGTTCTCCTGACTCGCCGCCGACCCGACCAGCCGCTGCCCGATCAGTGGGAGCTGCCGGGCGGAAAGATCGAGCCGGGCGAGGCGCCGGTCGAGGCGCTGGTACGCGAGCTGGTCGAGGAGCTGGGCGCTCGCGTCGAGGTCGGTCCGATCTGGGACGTGCTCCACCACCGCTACCCCGACGGAGCCGTGCTGATGCTCGTCTATGCCTGCCGCCTGCTGCCGGGCGAGAGCCCGCGCTGCATCGAGGTGGCAGACCTGGCGTGGGTGACGCCGGCCGAGCTCGACCGCTACGACGTGCTGGCGGCGGATCGACCGCTCCTGGACCGGCTTCGCGACGAGGGTCCGCCGAGCTTCTGCAGCGCTTTGCGCCCTGCGGGCCGCGCGGGCCATTTGACCAGCTCTGGCCGCCAACCATAGAATCTCGCCGTGGAGGGCAAACCCAAGATCACCAAGGAAGTCCTCTGCGAGGAGTCGCGGTTCATCCTCGCCAACGTGCTGGCCGAGGCGCGCTATGGGCGGCAGAACCGCTACGACGACATCCGGCGCGTGTGCGAGGGCGCGGTGTCGATTCCGTTCTCCGAGTACGTCGGCTTCCTCGAGGCGGCCGGGTACCTCCGCCACGATCGGGAGAGCGAGACGCTCGAGGTCACCGAGCCGGGCGAGGAGATCGTCAACGGCGGCAACCTCACCGAGCTGACCCAGGCCGCGGTCTCTCACTTCAAGAGCGCGCGCGCGCTGCGCCGGCGCAAGGAGGTGTCCGGCTCCGGACCCTCGCCCATGCCGGACTCGCCGCAGTCGCCGCTGCCCGGCCCGCTGCCGTCGGGCTCGGCGCCGTCCACGCCGTCGCCCGCGCGCCCGACGCCGCTGCCGCCGCCGTCGTCGGAGCCGCGCCGGCCCTCGCCGGGCGGCATCTCGTCGGGCGGCCGGCCCACCATGGCGGTGGGCGGCGAGATCCGCGGCGGCCCCGACCTGGCCGCGGGCTCCGGCGCCAGCGCCGCTGGCGGGGCCGGCGATGCGCGCTACGAGCGACTCGCGGCGATCGGTTCCGGCGGCATCGGCACGGTCTTCCGCGCGCGCCAGATCCAGCTCGGACGCCTGGTCGCGCTCAAGGAGATCCGCGAGCTGTTCGGCTTCTTCCCCGACGATCAGCACGGCGAGATCGTGCGGCGCTTCACCGACGTGGTCCGCCAGGGCGCGAGCCTGTCGCATCCGCACATCCTGCCCATCCACGAGGTCAGCCTCGATCGCGAGCACCCGTACGTGGTGAGCGAGCTGGCGGCGTTCGGCTCGGCTCGCCACCTCCTGCAGGAGTCGGAGACCATCCCGGTCGGGCTCGCGCTGCGCTACCTGGTGCAGACGCTGCACGCCCTGCGCGCGGCCCACCGCGAGCGGGTCTTTCACCGCGGGCTCAAGCCCGAGAACATGCTCATCGACGCCTACGGCAACCTCAAGCTGTCCGACTTCGGCTTCGCGCGCATCGTCGAGCGCGACGCGTCGGTCATCCGCCAGGTCTACGTCGGGATGGGCGCGGTGGCGTACATGGCGCCGGAGCTGTTCGCCGATCCGACCAGCGCCGGGCCGCAGGCCGACATCTACGCGCTCGGGATCATCTTCTACGAGCTCCTGACCGGGCGGCTGCCCGGGCGCCGATCGCCGATGCCGTCCGACATCGATCCCAAGCTGCCGCGCGGGCTCGACGACATCTTCGACGCCATGACCCGCGACTCGCGCTCCGAGCGCTACCCGTCGGTCGACGACATCCTCGAGGACTTCGAGAAGATCGACGGCATGTCCGAGCTCCTCGCCCAGCAGGCGCAGGTGCTGGCGGTCGACAACCCGCTGCGGCAGGTCTCGTTCCGCGCCGGCTCCGACATCGCGCAGCGCCTGAGCGGATCCGGCGGACCGAACGGCTCGAGCTCGAGCCGTCCGGACGCGAGCGGCGAGGCGGCGACCGCCGACGTGTCCGTCGAGGCCGGTGACGTGCTGTCGTCGGCGCCCGCCTTCGCCGGCGACGACGACGACTCGGGCCGCAAGCGCCGCCCGTACAGCTTCCAGCAGCGCCAGCGCAAGCCGTAGCCGCGCCGCCCGCGCCAGGAGCCCGACTCCGACTTCGCGCGGCGACCTCGTCGCCTGGCCCAGAACGTACCCTCCGTCGGCCCTTCGGGCCTTCCTCTGCTAGCGGTCTGCTAGCGGGCCGCGAGCATGCCCTCGAGCTCGCCCTGCGGCAGGCCGAGGCGGCCCAGGATGCCCAGCGCCTCGCGCAGGAGGTCGCGGCCGGCCGAGATCTGTCCGCTCTCGATCTTGTGGCGGCCGTAGCGCTCGAGGCCGCGGGCCAGCTCCGACTCGTTGCCGATCTCGCGCAGGAGCTCGATGCCGCGCGCGAAGTAGGAGTCGGCCATGGCCGAGCGATCGGCGCGCTCGCGCTCCCGCTCGCCGCTCTCGCCGACGTCGACGATGCTCTGGGCCACGGACACCTGGGCCAGGGTCAGGAGCGCGCGGCCCTCGTTGTCGCGCAGGCCGGCCGACGCCGCCACGTCGTAGGCGCGCTGGGCCAGGGCGCGGGCGCGCGCCGGATCGCCGCCGCCGTGCTCGAGCAGCGCGAGGTTGCGGGTGGCCTCGCCCTCGAGGCGGCGGTCGTCGATCTCGCGCGCGATGTCGAGCGCCTCGTCCAGGCGGCGGCGCGCCTCCTCGGCGCGGCCCTCGCCGAGCGCCAGCTCGCCCAGGCTGCACAGCGACAGCGCCTGCAGCGGCAGGGCGCCGATCGCCTCGGCCTCGCCCAGCGCCTCCTCCCAGTCGCGCCGCGCCTCGGCGCGGTCGCCGCGCTCGAAGGCGAGCCCCCCGAGGTTGTTGAGCGAGGCGATGAGCCCGACCCGGTCGCCGACGGCGCGCCGCAGGGCCAGCGCCTCCTGGTGGCAGGCGAGCGCCTCCGCGAACTCGCCGCGGTCGCGCTGGATGTTGCCCAGGTTGGACAGCGAGCGGGCCAGCGAGCGGCGATCCCCGCCCAGCCCGCGCCCGCTCAGCGCCTGGGTCACCTTCTCGTACGCCTCGTCGGTGCGGCCGAGCAGGTGCAGGACCGAGCCGATGTCGTCGAGCGAGCCGGCGATGCCGCGGTGATCGTCGGCCTGCTCGAACAGCTCCAGTCCGCGCTCCAGGTACTCGAGGGCCAGCTTGATGTCGCCCTTGCGGCGCCACACCCGGCCCATCTTGTTGAACGCCACTGCCGCCTTGGTGCGCGACGCGCAGACCCAGGCCAGGCGAAGCATGCGCTCGAACGCGCCCAGCGCCGCCTCGTAGTCGCCGGTCAGCTCGTAGACCGAGCCGAGGTCGTGCCACAGGTGGATGCGGGTGGCCAGGTCGGCCTCGCCCAGGCAGGTGAGCGCCCGGTGGTAGAGGCGGATGGCGCGCTCGTTGAAGAAGCTCGACCGGGTGAAGTCGGCCGCCCGGCGGTAGCGTCCGGAGGCGCCCAGCCCGTCGCCGGCCAGCTCGAGGTGGCGGCCGATCGCCTCCTGGGCCATGGCGGCGCGCCCCTCGGGGCGGAGCTCCAGGAACTGCGCCACCACCCGGTGGGCGGCGCGGCGGACCTCGCGGTCGATCCCGTCGTACACCGCCGACCACAGATAAGGGTAGGCGAAGCGGACCTCGCGCTCGCCGGCCACGCTCGACGGCTCCACCTCGCGCACCCACTCGCGTTCGACCAGGCGGGCCACCACGGCGGCGGCGAAGGCGCGCGTGCCGTCGCCGGCGGCCGCGATGTCGGCCAGGGACGGGCCGTCCGGGTCGCCTTCGCCCTGTTCGCGCACGCGCATGAGCGCGACCACGCCGTCGAGCCAGAAGGTCTCGCCCATCACCGCGGCCAGCTCGAGCACGTCGCGGTCGGCCGGCGGCATGATGCGCACCCGCTCGGCCACCAGCTGCTCGTGACCGGCGGGCAGCACGGCGGCCGCGAGCGCCTGCTCGTCGACGTGCCAGCTGCTCTGGCCGCTGGGCACCACGAGGTCGCTCTCGAGCAGGTAGCGGACCAGCTCGTAGAGCGCGCGCGGCGAGCCGCCCAGGCGCCCGGCGTGCTCGCGCAGGCGGGGCGGGATGGTGTCGAGCGCGCGGCACAGCTCGCACAGCAGGCTCTCGGCCTCGGCCGGCTCGAGCGGGCCGAGCTCGATGCGCTCGGGCGCGCTGTCGAGGTGGCCGAAGCTCGGGTGGCGCTCGTGCAGCGCGGCGGTCGCGGTGCCGATGATCGCGATCGGCGAGCGCACCAGCCCGGCGACCAGGTAGTGCAGGAGGTTGACGCTCTCCGGCTCGAACGCCTCGAGGTTCTCGAAGCACAGGCAGAGCGGCGAGGCGTCGGCGTCGGCGGCCAGGAAGCGGCGCAGCGCCAGGAAGCTGCGCGCCTCGAGCTGCTGCGGCGACTCGGCCAGCGGCGCGAGCACCGGGCTGTCGGGGAACGGCACCCGCATGAGGTGCGCGATGAGGTGCGCCGTCTCGGCCACCCGCGCCGCCGGCATCACATCCGCCACCGCGGCGACGATCTTCTCCCGGCTGTCATCCACGCTGTCGCTGGCGGCCAGGTCGAAGCGCGACGCCAGCAGGCGGCCGAACGGCGCGTAGAGCACGCCGGAGCGGTCGGGGCTGCCGAACAGGAAGCGGACCGCCGGTCGCGCCTCGCCCACCACGCGGGCCAGCTCCTGGAGCGTGCTGCTCTTGCCCATTCCGGGCTCGCCGATGAGGAGCGCGAACGACAGCTCGCGCGACGCGGAGGCGCGCTCGACCGCGGCGCCGAGCTGGGCGAGCGCGTCGGCGCGGCCGGTGTAGCGGGCCGTCAGCTCGAACGCGACCTCGGCGCCGGGCACGCGGTCGGCGGCGATCCCGGGGATGGTGTCCGACAGCACGGCGGGATCGACGCGCGGAAGGCGATCGGTGCTGCACAGCGGGCACAGTCGGCCGGTGCCGGCCGTCGGCCGACCGCAGCTCGGACATCTCGCGCCGCTCCCACCCGGAGGTCTTCGTCCCACGGACACGTCCAGTCGCGCGGACGCTAGTCGGGTGGTAGGTGCTTTGTCAATCGGGTCTTCGGCGCGGCGGCCGACGGGCGGCATCGAGCCGGAAAGAATCAGGAGCGGGACAGGGCAGGCGGCCTCGCCGAACGGACCCGAACCATCCTCCGTGCTATCGTGACCGGCGTGCCTGCGCGGGTGGTCTCTTCGGCGGCGCTGCCGATCGACATCCTGCCGCTCCTCGGGCCCGGCGTCTCGGCGCTGATCCCGCAGCGCGGCTCGATGCCGCGCGAGGCGCTGCTCGGCGAGCTGGCCGAGGCGGACGCGCTCATCTCGCTGCTCGACGTCGCGGTGGACGAGGAGCTGCTCGCGCGCGCCCCGCGCCTGCGCGTGGTGGCCAACGTCGCGGTCGGCCATGACAATGTCGATGTCCCGGCGGCCACCCGACGCGGCGTGATCGTGACCAACACACCCGGCGTGCTGACCGACGCGACCGCCGATCTCACCTTCGCCCTGCTCCTGGCATCGGCCCGGCGGCTGGTGGAGGGGGACGCGCTGGTGCGCGGCGGCGCCTGGCGCGGCTGGTCGCTCGACCTCCTGCTCGGCGCCGACGTGGCGGGCCGCACGCTCGGCATCGTCGGCCTCGGCCGCATCGGCCAGGCGGTGGCGCGCCGCGCCCGCGGCTTCGACATGGACATCGTCTACGCCGGCCGCCGGCCCGTCGAGGCCGCGCCCGGGCTCGGCGAGCTCGGCGCGCGCCACCTGCCGCTGGACGAGCTGCTCGCGGCCAGCGACTTCGTCACGCTACACGTCCCGCTGACCGACGAGACCCGCCACATCATCGACGCCGCCGCGCTGGCGCGCATGAAGCCGGGCGCGATCCTCATCAACACCGCGCGCGGCGCGTGCGTCGACGAGGCCGCGCTGGCCGCGGCGCTGGCCCGCGGCGCCATCGCCGGCGCCGCCCTCGACGTCTTCGAGTCCGAGCCGGCCGTGCACCCGGACCTCGTGGCCAGCCGCGCCGTGCTGCTCGCGCCGCACATCGGCTCGGCCACCCACGCGACCCGCGGCCGCATGGCCGAGATGAGCGCGCGCGCGGTGGCCGCGGTGCTGTCGGGGCAGCGGCCCCGCCACGTGGTCAACCCGCAGGTCCTCGAGCGGACGACCGACGGGGCCTGAGAGGCGACAACCGACAGCCGAGGGCCGAGAGGATCCAGTCGATCGAGATGACCGAGTCGCCAGAAGCATCCGGGATGGACAACCACACGGAGAGCCACGGGCCCCGCGTCCTGGTCGTGACCAGCGCGGGCGCGCCCTCCGCCGTGGTCACGCCGGTCCTCGCCGCCCTCGACGCGCACGGCCTGGTCGTGCGCGCCCTCGACGTCGGGCGGGTCGGCACCCGCTCATCGGGCGCGGCCTGGCGCATGCTGCGCGCGATCGTCGGCGAGCTGGCCGAGCGGCGGCTCCTGCGCGAGCTGGACGAGAACCCGCCCGACGTGGCGCTGGCGTTCGACCCGGCCAGCGCGGCCGCCCTGTCGGCGGCGCGCGATCAGGCCGACGCGCCGGCCCCGGTCGTCGCGGTGGTGCCGGACCTGGATCCGGACGGCGAGGAGTGGGGCACGGCGGGGGCCGATCGCTACCTCGTGGTCGACGACCACGCCGCGGTGTGCCTGGCCGACGGCGGCGTCGACGGCGAGCGAGTGCTGCCGGTCGGGCCATTCTGCCCGCTGCCCTACGCCGAGGCGGGCCGCGAGGCGCGCTCCGACCTGCGCGCGCGCTTCAAGCTGCCGTCGTCGGAGCCGGTCGTCCTGGTCGAGGTGATCGGCCTGGGCTACGAGACCACCTCGCAGCTGGCCCTGCAGCTCTCGCTCACCGGGCAGCGCGCCTCGTATCTCTTCGCCGCCGGCGACGACGCCGACGCGGCCACCGCGCTGCGCCGCCAGGTCCCGACCCTGGGGCTGCGCGCCAAGCTGTTCGGCCACACCAGCGACGCGGCGCTCCTCTGGCGCGCGGCCGACGTGGTGGTGGCGCGCCCGCGCCCGCAGACCGTCGCCAAGGCGATGGCGGTGGGCGCGCGCATGGTGGCGTTCGCGCCCGACGACGCGGTGGGCAAGGCCATGGTGGCCGGCCTGGAGGCGCGCCGCCAGGGAGTCGCCGCGCAGGGGGCGCTGTTCGTGTCGAGCGCGCTCGACTCGCTGCTGTCGGCCGCCGCGCAGCCGGCGGCGGGGGCGGGCGAGGACGGCGCGGCCAGCACGGCCGACGTGGCGTGGGTGGTCGGGCGCGCGCGCGGCGAGATCATGGGCGAGGCCCACGCGGCCGGTCGGGCGCAGACCCGCGAGCGCGTGCAGGCCGCGTCGCGCGCGGCTGCGGCCGCGTCGCGCAGCACGGCCGCGGCCGGCGACCTCGAGGACCTCGGCGGCGACGGCGACGATGGCGGCGGCGCCCCCGCCGGCACCGCGGGCCAGGCGGGCCACGCGG
This sequence comes from Kofleriaceae bacterium, assembly GCA_035262925.1. Classification (GTDB taxonomy): domain Bacteria; phylum Myxococcota_A; class Polyangia; order Haliangiales; family Haliangiaceae; genus DATFRY01. Next base: position 14,271 of record DATFRY010000255.1, read on the forward strand.
GCCACGCGGGAACGGCGCCCGCGCCCGAGCCGCCCGACCGCCACGAGCTCGAGCGGCTGCGCCGCGACCTGGAGGCGCGCATCGCCCGGGCCCGGCGCACGATCGCCGACGCGCAGAAGTCGGCCGGGCGCTGGCAGGAGAAGGCCGAGCAGGCGCGCGGCCTGGGCAGCGAGGCGGCCGCGCGCGAGGGGGATCGCAACGCCGACCTCGAGCGCGCGCGCATGCACTCGGCGCTGGCCGAGCTGGCCGAGCTGACCTCCGAGCTCGAGGCGGTCGAGCGGGCGGCGCGCGAGGCGCCGAAGCGGCGACCGCCCCCCCGGCCGGCAGCGCGCGGTCCGGACCCGGCGGGGGGCCCGGGCCCCGGCGCAGGATCGCCGCGCGGCCCCGCGCCTCGCTCGGGAGACGGCTCGTCGGTCGACGATCTCCTGCGCGACCTCAAGCGGGGGCAGGGCCCGGGCGACACGCGCGACACGCGCGGCCCCGGCCAGGCGCGCGGCAGCGGCAGCGGCACCGTCGACGACGAGCTCGAGGCGCTCAAGCGCAAGATGTCGGGCCAGAAGAAGAAGGGCAAGCCGTGATCTGGAGAAGGGCGCCCGTGCGCCTGCTCGCAAGCGCCCTCGCCCTCGCGCTCGCCGCCCTGGCGCTGTACGCATGCGCCAGCCGCACCCGGCGCACGCAGACCACGCGGGTCAGGACCGAGCCCGGCAGGTCACACGTCGCCAGCCGCGCCCGGCACCCGCGCCACGCGCATCCGCATCCCCATCCCCACCCGCCGGACTCGCACCATCACCACCCGCATCCGCATCCCCACCTCGAGGGACCGAACGGGCACCATCACCCGTATTGACGCATGTCCGGCCCGGGCTCGGCGGTCTACTTGCCGCCGGCCTTGGGCTTGGTGGCCGCAGGCTTCGCGCCCGGCTTGGCCTTGGCACCTGCCGCCGGGGCTGCGCCGGCCGGCGGCGCCTCGCCCGGCACCGTCGGGTTTTCTTCCTTGAGCGTCCCTCTCGACTTCTCGCCCGGGCCCGCGGCGGCCGGCGCGGTGTTCGAGCCCGACGCGCCGTTCGAGCCCGCGGCGCCGCTCGCGCCCGCCGCGCCGCTCGCGCCCGCCGCCGGCGGCGCGCCGGTCGGAGGACGGGTGAAGCTCACCGTCGGGCGGCCCGACTCCTTGCGGTCGACCTTCCGGTCGTAGTCGTCGTCGTACAGGATCGCGAGCAGCACGCCGCGCTGGTACTGCTCCCACAGGTCGGGCTTGCCGTCGCCGTTGCGGTCGCGCTCCACCGACTCGAGGTTGCCGTCGATGTCGTACTTCTCCCAGGTGTCGGGGTTCTTGTCGTGGTCGAGGTCGCGCTCGACCATGTAGACCTTGCCGCCCTTCTTGTCGTAGTGCTCGCGGGCGTCGAAGTGGCCGTCGAAGGTGAAGTCGAACTCCTCGGCCACCATCTCGCCGGTCTTGTTGTAGATGGCGACGTAGTCCTTCTTCCCGTCGTGGTCGTAGTCGACCTGCTTGCAGGTCAGGACCTCGACCTTGGTGTTGTCCTCCTCGACCGTGCCGTAGAGCTTCCACACGTCCGGGGTGCCGTCCTGGTTGAGGTCGAAGGTCTGGACCTGCTTGCCGCTGGTGTCGCACAGCGAGGGGTCCACCTTCGGAATGTTCTTCTGATTGGAGCCGGCGATTCCCTCCGTGCCCCCGCCTCCCGCGCTCGCGCCTCCGCAGCCGGCGGCGAGCCCGAGGGACAGGATCACGTGAAGCGAGCGAATCTGCATGGTTCTCGAGACTACCGCCCCTCGCGGGGGCGTGCAACTCGGCCCGATGGACGCGGTTTGACCGCCAGCGTAGCGCAAAGTATCGTCACCCCATGTCGCGGAAGAAGGTGTCCACGACGGTGTACATCACGGCGGAGCAGAACGAGCTTCTCAACCAGCTCCGCGACCGCACCAAGGTCCCGGTGGCGGAGTACATCCGCCAGGGGATCGACATGGTCCTCGAGAAGTACGCCGAGAAGCTGCCCGGCCAGGCGAGCCTCGGGTTCGACACCGGATCGACGTAGCGGTCGCCGGCATGTGGCCCCGCGCGCGTGCCTCGACCATGGTAGACACGCGGTTCCATCATGCCCACGCCGCTGGAGCGCATCCGTAACTTCTGCATCATCGCGCATATCGACCACGGCAAGACCACGCTGGCCGACCGCATCCTCGAGTACTGCGGGGCCCTGGCCGAGCGCGAGCGCGCCGATCAGTTCCTCGACAAGATGGAGCTCGAGCGCGAGCGAGGCATCACCATCAAGGCTCAGTCGGTCAGACTGAAGTACGTGGCGGCCGACGGCCTCGAGTATCAGCTGAACCTCATCGACACGCCGGGCCACGTCGACTTTCACTACGAGGTGTCGCGCTCGCTCAGCGCCTGCGAGGGCGCCCTCCTGGTGGTCGATGCCGCGCAGGGGGTCGAGGCGCAGACCCTGGCCAACGTGTATCTCGCCCTCGACGCCAACCTCGAGATCATCCCGGTCCTCAACAAGATCGATCTCCCGGTGGCGCGGCCCGACGAGGTCAAGGCCGAGATCGAGGAGACCATCGGGCTCGACGCGTCCACCGCGCTCCTGGTCTCGGCCAAGACCGGGCAGGGGGTGCCGGAGATCCTCGAGGCCATCGTCCAGCGCGTGCCGCCGCCCGACGGGCGCGCCGGCGATCCGCTGCAGGCGCTCATCTTCGACTCCTGGTACGACTCGTTCCGCGGCGTGGTCGCCCTCGTGCGCGTCGTGCACGGCACCATCCGCCGCGGGGTGAAGCTGCGCTTCTGGGCCAGCGGCCAGGTCTACCAGTGCACCAACGTGGGCGTCTTCAACCCGCACGCCCTCGAGGTCGACGAGCTCGCCGCCGGCGAGGTGGGCGTGCTCGCCGCGTCGATCAAGGACATCTCGCACGCGCGCGTGGGCGACACCGTCACCGATGACGACCGGCCGTGCGACGCGCCGCTGCCCGGCTTCAAGGCCGTGAAGCCGATGGTGTTCGCCGGTATGTATCCCGTCGACGCCGCCGACTATCAGGACCTGAAGGACGCGCTCGGCAAGCTGACCCTGAACGACGCGTCGGTGACCTACGAGGCGGAGAGCTCGACCGCGCTCGGCTTCGGCTTCCGCTGCGGCTTCCTGGGCCTGCTCCACATGGAGATCATCCAGGAGCGGCTCGAGCGCGAGTTCGACCTCGACCTCATCACCACCGCGCCGTCGGTGCGCTTCCTCGTCCACCTGCCCGACGGCGAGGTGCTCGACGTGGCCAACCCGGCCCAGATCCCCGACCTCGGCAAGTACCAGTCGATCGAGGAGCCGATCATCAGGGCCACCATCCACGTGCCGCAGGACTACGTCGGCCCCATCGTGCAGCTGTGCGAGGAGCGGCGCGGCACCCAGATCGGCATCACCTACGGTCACTCCGGGCGCGTGCAGGTGGCCTACGAGCTGCCGCTCGGCGAGGTGGTGTTCGGCTTCTACGACCGGCTCAAGACCCTGTCGCGCGGCTACGCCTCGCTCGACTACGAGCCCAGCGGCTACCGCGAGGCCGACCTCATCCGGCTCGACATCCTGGTCAACGGCGAGCGGGTCGACGCGCTCTCGGTGGTGTGCCACCGCGCGGTCTCCTACAACCGCGGCCAGGAGCTGTGCATCAAGATGAAGGAAGTGATCCCGCGCCAGATGTTCGAGGTCGCGATCCAGGCGGCGATCGGCAGCCGCGTGATCGCGCGGGTCACGGTCAAGGCGATGCGCAAGGACGTCACCTCCAAGTGCTACGGCGGCGACATCACGCGCAAGCGCAAGCTGCTCGAGAAGCAGAAGAAGGGGAAGCGGCGGATGAAGGCGGTCGGATCGATCGAGCTGCCACAGGAGGCATTTCACACCGTGCTCAAGGTCGAGTCGTGAGTCCCGAGCAGCCAGCCGTGCGCGAGGGCGCGCGGCTCGACTGGATCGAAAAGCGGGTGCGCAAGGAGTCGCGCGCGCTGGTGGCCGAGGCGCGGCGCGCGCTGCGCCGCCAGAGCGCGCGCGTGCCGGAGGGCATCCAGCGCGAGATCGCGCAGCTGGCCGACCGGCTCGACAAGGCCTACCAGGCCGGCGACGGCTCGGCCATGCGCGAGAACATGGTCCTGCTCGACGAGATGGTCGACGAGCACCTGGCCTTCGCCCGCAAGTCGACGGTGCGCGAGTACACCGAGTCGATCGGCATCGCCGTCATGATCGCCCTGTTCCTGCGCGCCTTCGTGGTCGAGGCGTTCAAGATCCCAAGCGGATCGATGATCCCGACCATGGAGATCGGCGACCACATCTTCGTCAACAAGTTCCTCTACGGGCTGCGCATCCCGTTCACCAAGATCCGCTTCTTCGAGCTGCGCCAGCCGCAGCGCGGCGAGGTGGTCGTCTTCATCAACCCGTGCCAGCCCGACAAGGACTTCATCAAGCGCATCATCGCGACCGAGGGCGACACGGTCGAGGTGCGCTGCGACGTGGTCTACGTCAACGGCACGGCGGTGCCGGTCCACCAGGCCCCCGGCGACACCTGCGGCTACTGGGACATGGATCCGCGCGGCAACTGGGGGCAGGCGACCTGCTCGGCCTACATCGAGAAGCGGGACAGCCTCGAGTACACCATCTACAACTCGGACGAGCGGCCGGCCAAGGACGCCGAGCGCGCCGATCGGCTGAAGGGCCGCTACATGACGCTGGCCGGCGAGCACGACTTCCCGGGCGACCGGGGCCCCGAGTGCGCCGACGCGGGTGACGGCCCGGACCCGCGGCCGCCGGACGAGCGGCTGCGCTCGCGCGGCCGGGTGGAGCCGTCGGTGCCGGAAGACACGCGCTATCAGGGACCGTGCGCGCCGCAGAGGCGCTACGTGGTGCCCAAGGGGCACGTCTTCGTCATGGGCGACAACCGCGACAACTCGAGCGATTCGCGCGTGTGGGGTCCGGTGCCGGTCGAGAACATCAGGGGCAAAGCGCTGTTCATCTGGTGGTCGGCGAAGCCGTCGGCACAGGGCGGCGTCCAGTGGGAGCGCATCGGAAAGATGGTCTACTAGGGCCCGACCATGAGACCCCACCACTCTGCGAGGATCTTCTTTCTCTCCTGCGTCTGCGTATCGCTGGTCGCGGCCGCCGCCTGCTCCAGGAAGAAGGACGAGGAGACCGGCCCCGCGCCGGCTGCCGCGTCCGCGACGGAGCCGGAGGGCGACCCGCGCCTGGCGCCCTCCCCGGGTGAGGAGCCCGCGGGGGGCGATCCCCACGCCGGCCTGGCCGGCGGCGACGCGGGCGCGGCCGAGAATCCGCACGCCGGGCTGGGCGGCGATCCGCACGGCGGCGCGGGCACGGGCGACAACCCACATGCCGGCATGGGCATGGGGATGGGCGGGCCCGGCAAGGCGCCGGAGAAGACCGCCGACGGCCGCGTCATCCTCGGCCCGGTGACCCTGGCGGTCCCGAAGAGCTGGAAGGAGAAGACGCCGACCTCGAGCATGCGCGCCGCCACCTGGACCATCGCCGGCAAGGCGGGCGACGCGGAGCTCTCGGTCTTCTACTTCGGCAGCGGGGGAGCCGGCGGCGCCCAGGCCAACCTCGACCGCTGGCTCGGCCAGTTCGAGCAGCCCGATGGCTCGAAGAGCGCCGACAAGGCGAAGATCGAGAAGAAGCAGATCGCCGGCATGCCGGTCACCACGGTCGAGGTGACCGGGCGCTACGTGGCGTCGATGATGCCGGGCGCGTCGGAGAAGCACGACAACCCCGACTTCATGATGCTCGCGGCGATCGTCGAGACCTCGGCCGGCCCCTACTACTACAAGCTGGTCGGCCCCAAGGACACCGTCGGCGGGGCGCGCAAGGACTTCCGCGGCTTCATCGAGTCGCAGAAGGCGGCGGCCGCCAAGTAGACCGGGCCGCGAGCGCGCGCGGTCATCGGGCCCCGAACCAGCGCCGGAGCAGCTTCTCGGCCGGCTTTCCGCGCGGCGTGTAGTCGCCGTCGCGCGGGCCGCCCTCGCCCCACCAGTTCCACACGAACAGGCCGTCCAGCTCGGCGGCGCCGTCCCACGCGGCGATGAGGGCGGCGAAGCAGCGCCGCTGCTCCTCGAGGTCGATCGGGCCGGTCGCGGTGTAGTCCCACGGGTGGGCGGCGGCCCCGTCGCGGCTGGGGTAGCCGACCTCGGTGAGCCACAGGCTGACCCGCTTCTCGCGCGCGAACGCGCGCAGCCGGGCGGCGGCGCGGCGCCACGCGGCGACCAGCTCCGCCTCGCTGGCCTCGCCGCCCCGGGCCAGCTCGAAGTAGGCCGACACCCCGAGGTGATCGAGCCGGGCCAGAAAGCTGACCTCGCGGTAGTGGTCCCAGTTGGCGCTGTAGACCAGCTCGCCCCGGTAGACGCGCTCGACCCGCGACAGGAGGTGGTACCAGCGATCGCGCCAGCCCTCGGAGAAGCCGAGCTCGCTGCCCACCACCAGCGCCGCGGCCGACTCCGACGCCGCCAGGGCCGCATAGTGCAGGATGAAGGCCTCGTACGACCGCCACCAGGCCGACACGTCGGCCGGCCGGAGCGCGCCGCGCCACTCGCCGGTGCGGACGGCCCGCACGGTCAGGATGGGAAAGACCAGCGCGCGCAGCCCGCGCTCGCGGGCCCGGCGCAGCGCGCCGCGCAGCGCGGCGTCGGGCGCGGTCACGCGGGGCGAGCGCGCGATCGCGGCGGAGCGCACGTCGGCCTGCTCCCAGCTCACGACCAGCGCGACCCAGGTGGCGCCGGTCGCCGCCACCTCGTCGACGCGGCGCAGGGCGGCGCCGCCGTCGCCCGGATAGACGCCGAGCGTGAAGCCGCGCACGGGCGGCGGCCGCGGTCGCGCGGCGGGGCGAGGGCCCGCCGCTCGCGCCGGGGGCGCGGCCGCGGCCGCGTCTATTTTTTTCCCGGCTTCTTCTTCGGCGGCGACGCGGCCGGCGGCGCCTTGAGCCTGGTCAACGACTCGGCGATCGCGCTGGCCACGGCCTGATCGATCGCGGCCGAGGCCGCCTCCTCGCGATCGCGCGGGCGCACGGTCTTGCCGACCTCGAGCTTGACCGCGGCCGACCCGTCGCCGGTGAAGGCCATCGTCCGATCGGGCACGGTCTCGCCGAACAGCCGCAGCGCGATCCGCACGGTCAGGTACTGGCTGTCCTTGCGCGCCGGCTGGCCGCGCAGGCCGCGCGCGGCCGGCTCGACCTCGGTGCTGTACTGGCTGACCTCGACGTTGACCTTGAAGGCGCGCTGCCGCCGCGATTTCAAGTAACTCTTGAACTTCTTCGGGTCGGCGTCCGGATCGGGCGCACCCTCGCCGAGCCGCGCCTCGAGCTCTTCGTTTTGCTCGATGGCGGCGCCCAGGCGCGCTGCCACCTGGGCCTCGACCTCGCCCGGCACCCCCTTGCCGAGGTCCACCCGCGACACGAGAAAGACGTAGGTCTCCCCGGACTTGGCCGACGCGGGACGGCCCGGGGACAGGGCCGCGAGCACGAGCGGCGCGGCCAGGGCAGCGAGCGAGCGGCGGGTCATGGCGACGAGTGTGCCCGCTCGCTCATCGCCTCACCAGGGCCATCGCGGGGCGAACGCGGCGCTCACCGGTCGGGCGCGAGGAGCGTCGTTGGTGCTACCATCGTCGCGATGGTGCAGAGCCGGGGAATCGCGGCTGGATCCCGCTGGCACGAGTGGATCATCGTCATCTCCATCGCGGCGCTGGCCGCGATCGGAGTCGCGTCCATCTGGGGTGGCTCCATCCGCCGCTGGATCAACAGCTCGAGCGATCGTCCCGCGACGACCAACCCCGACCAGACGCGCGGGTCTTCTGGTTCGCGCATCTAGACCTGATCCACCAGGTAGGCTAACTTGACCCGAGTTTCTCGGTTTTAGTAAGGTTCCAGCACCTTTAGCAAGAACGGTCGGAGGCCAGCGGGAAGCGGCCGCACGCGGTAGCGTCTCCGAACCGGGAGAAGGCCGAATGTTCTCGATCACTGTCACGGAGAAGGGCGGCGAGCAGCGTCGGCTCGATTTCGACAAGCCGGAGATCACGATCGGCCGCGTCCAGGGCAACGACGTGATCCTGCCCAAGGGCAACGTCTCCAAGCGCCACGCTCGCATCGTGCTCAAGGACGGCAAGTTCATCATCGTCGACCTCAAGAGCACGAACGGCACCTACGTCAACGGTCGCAAGATCACCAGCCCGCTCGTGGTCAAGGAGACGGACAAGATCTACATCGGCGACTTCATCCTCGGCGTCGAGGAGATGGGCGGCGCGCAGGCCGCGCGAGGTCCCGAGCAGGCGCCGCGCATGGACGGAGGGCCGGGACCGCTGCCGATGGGCCACGATCAAGGACCCGGCATGATGGAGCAGCCGGTCCCGATGCGCATGCCGCCGGAGCCCACCGGCCCGAGCGCGGGTCCCATGCCGTCGCCGCCGCGCCCGCACATGCAGCCGCCGGGGGGGCCGGGGCTGGGTGCGCCGCCCATGATGGAGCCTCCGCTCGGGCATCCGCCGCCGATGGCGGCAGGTCCGACCGGCGCGCCGATGGCCGGCATGCAGGCCCCCGGATCGATGATGCCGCCGCCGCTGTCGCCGGTCGGGGTCGGGCCCACGCGGCCGGTGCCGCGCTCGTCGCCGCCGCGCCCGGTGCAGGGCGGGCCCGGACCCTCGGCCGCGCCGCCGATGAGCCGCCCGGCGGGGCCGCCGCCCGGCGGGCCGATCGCCGCCCGTCCGGCGGCAGGCGGGGCCGCGCCGGGCAACGCCGGCGGCGCGGGCGCAGCCGGGCGGCCGCGCCTGGTCGGCGCCGGCGCGCAGTCGACTCAGCCGCCCCTCGGCGGACCGGTGCGCGCGCAGCGCCCGCAGTCGGTGGTGTTCGCGCCGCGCCGCCCGTCGTCGATCGTGCCGCTCGACACCAAGGTCATCAAGATGCTCGAGCTGCAGGCCTCGGTGCTCGATCGCCTGGTGCCGAAGCTGGAGCTCAACCAGGTCCCGCTCGACAAGCTGGGCGAGGAGGAGCTGTGGCAGAAGGCGGAGAGCGCGATCGTGGACATGGTCGAGACCATGGACTCGTCGGGTGAGCTGCCCAAGTTCGTCGACCAGGACCAGCTGATCAAGGACACGCTCAACGAGGCGCTGGGGCTGGGGCCGCTCGAGGACCTGCTGGCCGACGAGAAGGTCGAGGAGATCGTGGTCGACCGGCGCGACCGGATCCTGGTGTCGCGCGCGGGCATGTTCACCATGGCGTCCACCGCCTTCTCGTCCGACGACGCCTTCCGCCGCGTGGTCGAGCGCCTGGTGGCGCCGACCGGGCAGACCATCAGCGACACCCATCCGCTGGTCGACGTGCGCCTGCGCGACGGCTCGCGCCTGGCCGCCGCGGTGCCGCCGGTGTCGGTGCGCGGCGCGTGCCTCACCCTGCGCAAGCCGAAGAGCTCCGGCCACACCCTGGCCGACCTCGTGGGGAGCGGCGCGCTATCGGCCGAGATGGCCGATTTCCTGACCACGTGCATCCAGGCGCGGCGCAACATCGTGGTGTGCGGCGCGCCCGGCTCGGGCAAGAGCCAGATCCTGGCCGCGCTGGCCACCGCGTCGCCCGAGGGCGAGCGCATCGTCAGCGTGGAGGAGGTGGCCGAGATGTCGCTCGCGCGCGAGGACTGGATCGCGCTCGAGGCCAAGCCCTCCGAGGGCAACGGGGCGTCGTCGGTCGATCTGTCGCTGCTCCTGCGCGGCGCGCTGCGCATGCGTCCCGATCGCCTCGTGGTCGGCGACGTGCGCGGCCCCGAGGCGCTCGAGCTGGTCCAGGCCATGGCCTCGTCGTCCGACGGCACCATCGCGGTGGTGGCAGGGGAGGGCACGCGCGGCTCGCTCGGCCGGCTCACCTCGATGGCGCATCTGGGCGCGCCCGGCGCGTCGCTGCAGGCGCTGCGCGAGCTGGTCGCCTGCGCGGTCGACGTGGTGGTGCACGTGGCGCGCTACGCCGACGGCCTGTACCGCGTCGCCTCGATCGAGGAGGTGGTCGGGGCGAGCGAGGAGGGCTTCCACGCCCAGGAGCTGTTCGCCTACCGCGGCACGGCCGAGGACGGCGGCTTCTCGGCCGCCGGCGTGGTCCCGGCGTTCTACGCCGAGCTCGAGGCGCGCGGGATCGCCGCCGACACTGCCATCTTCCGCTCGTGAGCCCGGCCCCGTGTCCCGGCGTTCGCAAGGGCCGGCGGAGATCGCCGAGGCGGTGGAGCGGCTGCGCGCCGCGCTCGACCGGTACGCCGAAGGTGTGCACCGGCTGGGCGACCCGGCCACGGCGCTCGACGCCGACCTGCCGCCGGCGCTGGCCGCGGTGCAGCGCGCGTTCGACGGCGCCGAGCTGTTCCACGAGGCGCTGATCCTCCTGCCGTCGGCGTCGTGGAAGCGCGACGGCGGGCGCGTCCTGGTCGGCGACATGGGCGGAGACGCCCTGTGGGTGGACATCGAGTCGGGCGCGGTGTGGCGCGTGGAGGAGGACACGGGCGAGTGGCTGTGCGAGGGCACGCAGTTCGACAGGTGGCTGTGGGGCTGGGTCGAGGCCGAGTCGGTGCTCTACGACCGCGAGGGGGAGTTCCGCGCCGGCGTGATCGGCCCGCGCGGCGATCTCACCGAGGGGACCGCCATCGAGCACGAGCGCCGGCTGCTTCGCCGCGACCGCGGGGCGGCGTCGCCGCGCTGGCGTCTGGCCCGCGCCCTGGCCCGGGCCGGCAACATCGAGGCGGCGCGACACGAGCTGGAGCTGGTGGTCGAGGAGCACCCGCGCTTCGGCTGGGCCTGGTACGACCTCGCGCGCCTGTCCGAGGCCCTGGGCCAGCTGGGCGGCGCGCGCGAGGAGGCGCTGGCCGCGGCCGAGGCCGACATCGACTACGAGCACGCCGGCTTCTTCCTGGCCTGGGCGGCGCGCCTGGCCGCGCTGGCAGGCGACGAGAGCGCGCGCGCCGAGCTGGCCGAGCGCGCGCGACGGACCGACGGCGCCCTCGGTCAGCGCCAGCTCGACGGCGCCCGCGCCAACCTGGAGGCCGGGGAGGTCGACGCCGCGCGCGAGCTGGTGCAGGTCGCGCTGGCCCTCGAGCCGCGCGACCTGGCCGCGCTCGATCTCAAGCGGCAGATCGAGGCCACGACGGCCACGACGCCGCGCGGTTGACCGGTCTCCGGTCGCCTGTTCCTGCTCTCAGCGCGCGGGGATCGGATACGCGCTGGTGCCCGCCGCCTGGAGCGGGCGGCCTGCCGTGTCGCTGCCCTCGAACAGCGCGCTGACCCGGCGAGCGGAGTCGGGGATGCCCGGCAGCGAGGCGGCGATCTGGCCGGCCGCGGTGTGCTCGACGGTGACCTCGCGCAGGAGCGTGCGGATGCCGCGCGCGTCGTCCCAGTAGAGCGATACCTTGCCGCGGCCCAGGTCGACCGCGCCGGTGCGGACCACGATCTGGGCGCCCTCGGACTCGAGCGTCAGCGAGCCGCGGAACAGGGCGTCGAGCATGCCGGCGGCGTAGCTGCCCACCAGCGGCAGGATGGCGGCCACCTGCTCCAGCGCGCACGCGTCGTCGATCGACCAGCTCAGGCGGTGATCGATCACGCGGTAGCGGGCCAGGCACACGCCCTGCGCGTCGCGCAGCGCGAGCCCGTCCTCGCCGGCGCGGCGGAGCTCCATGGCCAGGCGGCCGGGCGCCGGCGACGGCGCGGGCCGGCGCAGCGACGCGCGCAGACCGGACACGAGCGCACCACGCGCGTCGGCGCCCAGCTCGATCGGCCGCGGCAGCGTGGAGTCGGAGAACCAGGCGGCCGCGGTGCGATCGGCCAGCCCGCTGCCGTCCTTGGCGGTGAAGTAGTCGCGCAGCGGGCGATCGCCGACCGGCTTGCCCGCGCCCGGCACACCGAGCCGGCCATAGGCCAGGGCGGCCACGCGCTCGAAGCGCGAGCCCAGGTCTGCGCCGTCGGGGCCGAGCCGCTCGAGGTGCGCGGCGAGGTCGTTGCGCGCGTGCGACGGCGAGCCCATGTCCTCGAGCACGTGCGTCATGGCCCCGGCCGCGAGCAGCACGCCGGCAAGGTGGCGCGAGCGCTCGCCTGGGGTGCGGGCGCTGACCGCCTTGGCGTACTGGGCGCGGAAGCCGGCCAGGCCCATCGGGTTCCTGGCGCTCTCGATCCAGTCGGGCGCCGGCATGCCGCTGCGGGCGACGCCGCCGCGGAACATCGCGGTCAGGCGCAGGCCGAGGTCGCCCACGCTGTCGTCGCTGAGCCCGCGGCCGGTCGACGGATCGAAGAAGTGGTTGGCGGCCAGCTCGGCCGGCGCGTCGGCCACCACGCTGCCCGCCACCAGCCAGCCGATCGCGGACAGCCGCCCGCGCGCGTCGGGCACGTAGCCGTGCGTCGGGTTGAGCTTGCGCAGGACGTTGAACAGCTCGGGCGCGTCCGCCGGCGGCACGGTCAGGACCTGGAACAGACCCTGATCGCCGCCGAACTGGCTGCGCAGGCGGTCGTGCAGCCCGGACGCGAGCGCGGCCTGCTCGGTCAGGCCGGCGTGGGTGGTGGCGGCCTCCCAGGCCGCGCCGGGCCGCGCGCTGGCGGCGACCACCGCGCACGCGGCGATGACGGCGCCGCAGGCCAGCATCCCGCGCCCGCGCCGCCGCCCTGGATCAAGGGAGTCGGTGCTCATCGCGACCCGTCCTCGTCGTTCTCGTGTCCCGCGCCGCCGCCGCCACCTGGCGACGGCGTCTTCGGCTGGCCCGTCTTCGGAGGCCTGGTCGCCGCTGGTCGCGGGGCCCTGCCCGCCGGGGCCGGCACCGGAGCCGCGCCCGCCGGCGCAGCGCCCGCTGGCCTGGCCCCCTCGCTCGCCCCCTCACCCTCCGCCTCCTCGGGGACCGTGCGCTTGACGTTCTCGTGCGCCTTGCGGCCGAGCGCGACCAGCACCTCGATCGACTTGCACTGCGACTGGCCGCAGGTCATGAGCACGACCACGCCGCGCTTCGCGTCGACGAAGCCGAGCCCGAAGATCTGCTGCTCGGTGGCCCGCATCGAGCGGTCGGCGATCTCGTTGGTCTCCTTCACGTTGGGCAGCGTGGTGAGGAGCTCGCTGTAGCGGTCCTGCGCCGCCGCCGGATCCAGCTTCCACACGCGCACCGCCACGTCGAAGCTCTCCGGCTGGCCCAGCGCGCGGAAGTGCTGCGAGCTGTACAGATCCGTGTCCGGCTCGTCGTTGAGCGGGCCGGTCTCGAAGTTGCCGTCGAACCCGGTGATCGATCGCAGGTCCTGCTCCGACAGGACCTGCGACGCGGCCAGCCCGCCGCCGCTCTGCACCACCAGATCGGCGGCCACCCGCGGACCGGCCTTGATGCCGCTCAGCTCGGCCGCCGCCTCCTGCACCTCCCAGCGGGTCAGCGCGGCGATGGCGGGGCCGCCGCCCACGTAGCGCAGGTGGCGCACGTGCGAGTAGTCGCTGCGCCACTTCTCCAGCCGGACCAGGTTCTGCCGCTGCGCGAAGTCCATCCGCGGCCCCAGATCGTCGAAGCGCCGGTCGCTGCGGTACGCGACGTAGCCGCGCTTGTAGATGACGAGATAGAAGTCGGACACGCGCGCGCCGCGCGGCACGCGAGGGCCGTCGGTGTCGTCGAACGACGCCACCTTGTAGCGCCCGTTCGCATCGGTGGACGCGACCGCCTCGCGGAAGCCCGACGGGGCCTGCATCCCGGTGCCGCTCTGGAAGCTCCAGGTCGCGTAGACCAGCGCGCCCGCGACCGGGTCGCCGCCCACCGCGTCGACCACCTTGCCGTCGAACGGGCCGAGCAGCGATCCCGGGTTGACCGAGTCGGGCCGCGCGCGGAACGGCGCGGGCCGCACCTGGCCGGCGCCGCACCCCAGCTGGGCGGCCACGAGCGCGAGCCCGGCGACGCAGGCCAGGCGATGGACGATTCGGGTGCGTGAGAGGGGGCCGGGCACGGCGATGCCTTGACCGTTTTCCAAGTGATTTGCTACGTTGCGTGAAGCCGCGGAGGATTCGGATCGAGGCTCCTCGATCCACCTGGAAGATCTTCGATGTCCTGCGGTTCCAGGCCGGGGCAACTTGCTTAACAGGACCGGCGACCGCTTGCAAACGGGGCTCGGGGTGATTCTCGCCTGGGACAATTTGACCTCACGCAACTGAACATGGGGCTTCGGGCGCAGCTGCGACCCGGGGACGGGTAAAAGGCCACTCGATGTCTCGGTGCTCGAACTGCGGTCGAGAGAGTCCACAAGGCGCGATCTTCTGTCTGAGCTGCGGAGCGAGGCTGACGTCGACGCCCGTGCCGGCGATGCCGATGGCAGGTCCAGGCACGCGGGTCGGCATCGGCGGACCGGCCGCGGTGGGCCCGGCGGTCGGCAGCGCCCTTGGTTCGACGCCGGGCGGCGCGGTCGGGTTGCCCGCAGCGATGCCGTGCCCGGTGTGCGGCGGCGAGAATGCGCCCGGCATGAACTTCTGCCGCCTGTGCGGCGCAGGGCTGGCCGCGCCGCGCCCGCCGCCGTCGCCCATGCCCACGCCCGTGCCCGGCGCACGCGGCGCGGGCCCGCCGGTGGAGCTCTTCACCTGCCGCCGCTGTGGCGGCCAGACCGCGGCCGGCTTCGCCTTCTGCCAGCACTGCGGCGCCATGCTGCCCACGCCGGCCGGGATGCGCGACCGCACGCCGCCCATCGAGCCCATCACCGAGGGCGCGGCCCCGACGCTGGCGGCCGGCGGCGCCGGCGCCGACGACCACCACCCCCGCCCGGTGCCGGTGCAGCCGGTCCCGATGCCGACCCCGCCGCCGGCCGGTCCGCGCGCGGTGGCCGGCGAGCGCGCGTGGGGGACCGTGTACCGCGTGCGGCGCGACGGCACCGACGGCGATCGCTACCCGCTGACCGGTGAGTGGCTCGAGATCGGCCGCCCGGGCGCGGGCGCGGCCGACCTGGTGTTCGACGACCGCTACCTCGCCGCCCGCCACGCGCGGCTCGAGCAGCAGCCGGGCGGAGGCTGCCGGGTGGTGCCGATCGATCTCCTGAACGGGGTCTATCGCCGCCTGCGCGGACCCCACGTGCTGCCGAGCGGCGCGCAGATCCTCATCGGCCGCGAGCTCCTCCGCTTCGAGCTGGTCGAGGAGGCGGAGCGCGGCGACGTGCCGCCGCTGGCGCGCTTCGGCGTCACCATGTTCGGCTCGCCCGCGCGCGCGCCCTGGGGCCGCGTCATGCAGGTGCTCGCCTCCGGCGGCCTGCGCGACGTGCGCCACCTCCACGGCTCCGAGGTCGTGCTCGGCCGCGAGGAGGGAGACATCGTGTTCCGCGACGACGAGTTCCTGTCGCGCCGCCACGCGCTGCTCAAGTGGCAGGGCGGCCAGTGCGTGCTGGAGGACCTCAAGAGCTCGAACGGCACCTTCATCCGGCTGCGCGGGCCGCAGCCGCTGGAGAACGGCGACACCCTGCGCATGGGCGATCAGATGTTCCGCATCGAGCTGGGGGGCGCATAGGGCGCCGCGGCGACGCCCCGCGCGAAGCCCGTCGATGAGTAGCCTCGGGCCCGTCGAGGTCGAGTTCGTCGGCGTCACCGACGCCGGGCTGGTGCGCGACCGCAACGAGGACTGGTTCGCGGCCGGCGATCTCGACGGCGGCCGGCTGGGCGAGGGCGGCCAGCTGCAGCGCGCCGCCGGGCCGCGCGGCCCGCTGTTCGTGGTGTGCGACGGCATGGGCGGGGTGGCCGGCGGCGAGGTGGCCAGCCGCCTCGCGGTCGACACCGTGTGGCAGGAGATGCGCGGCTCGCGCGCGACCGACAAGCGCGAGGTGTTCGCCCGCCACCTGCGCCGCGCGATCCGCGCCGCCCACCAGGCGGTGGTCGACGAGGCGGCCGCCCGCCCCGAGCTGCGCGGCATGGGCACGACCGTGTCGGCCGCCGGGGTGGCCGGCACCGCGCTCCTCATCGCCCAGGTCGGCGACTCGCGCGCCTACATCGAGCGGGCCGGCAGCCTCACCCAGGTGACGCGCGACCAGTCGGTGGTGTCGGCGCTGGTCCACGCCGGCCGCCTGAGCGAGCTGGAGGCGCGCCTGTCGGAGAAGCGCAGCCTCATCCTGCAGGCGCTCGGCACCGGCGACGACGTCGACGTCGCCATCTCGCTGGTGGAGCTGCGCCGGGGCGACCGGCTGCTCATGTGCTCGGACGGACTGCACGGCCCGGTCAACGACGATGCGCTGCGCCACGCGCTGGACGAGCACGGCGAGCTCGACCGCGCCGTCCGCGCTCTGGTCGAGCTGTCGCGCCAGGCGGGCGCGCCGGACAACATCACCGCGATCCTGGCGCGCTTCACCGGCGAGCGGCTGGCGCCGCCGGCCGACCGCGACGACCGGCCCAGCTTCGCCGAGCTCGATCCCAACGAGGAGGGCGCCGACGCGCTGAGGAGCACGTCGGCCGTGGGGCGCCGGCTGGCCGCGCGCGCCGGGCTGCGCCCCGAGACCGCGCCGCCGCCGATCCCGGCCACCGGCCAGCACCGCGCGATGCGCACGGTGCCGATGGATCCGGCGCACGCGGCGCTGGCCCGGGGCTCGCGCCCGGGTCTGCTAGCATGGGTGGTGGCGGCGGCGGTCGCCGTCGCGATCCTCGCGTTCCTGTTCCGGGACCTCCTGCTTTGAAGATCGTCGTCGACCACATCAAGGGCAGTCGGCGCGGCCAGCGGCAGGAGTTCCCCGCGGCCGAGCGCCTCAGCATCGGCCGCCACCCCAAGTGCGACGTGCCCTTCGACGCCCACCGCGACCTGGACGCGTCGTCGCGCCACGCCGAGCTGCGCGCCGAGGGCGAGAAGTTCGTCCTGTCGGACGTCGGGTCGTCGAACGGCACCTTCGTCGGCGGCAACCGGGTGAGCGACGTGACCCTCGAGATCGGCGCGCCGATCGTGGTCGAGTTCGGCGCCGGCGGGCCGCAGCTGCGCGTGTGGGTGGGCGAGGACGACATGACGCCGGAGCCGTTCAGGATGCCGGGCCCGGCGATGTGGCGCTGGGTGACGATCGGCGCGATCGTCGCGGCGGCCCTCGCGCTGGCCGCGATCTGGGCGGCCAGATGATGATGCAGGCGGCGCGGGAATGGGAGACAATCTCCGGACGGTGAGTCGGAGCGGCCCCGAGAGATGCGCGCCATGACCTGCCCGCAGTGTGGCAGCGCGATCGAACAGGGCGCCCGCTTCTGCGGCGTGTGCGGCCACCGGGTGGAGGCGTCCGCGGCGGCGCCGGCCCGGGTGAAGGAGACCGCGCCGCGCGGCGGGGCCAGGACGCCGCTCCGGCCCGCCACGCCGATCCCCGACCCCGCCACCGCCGCCCCGCCGCCGCCGCCGACGGCGTCGCAGCCGTCGTCGCCGGCGCGACCCGCGTCGCCATCCGCGGCGTCGAGCTCGCGCACCCTGACCAGTCCGGAGAAGCCGCGCGCCGCCCAGAGCGGGAGCAACCGCAAGGTCAGCGAGAAGCTGAGCGAGATCGCCATCGTTCCGGCCGCCGGGGGCGACGACCCCTACATCGGCACCACGCTGAACGGCCGCTTCACCGTCGAGAAGAAGCTGGGCGAGGGGGGATTCGGCGCCGTCTACAACGGGGTGCAGCTGCTGACCGGGCGCAAGGTGGCGATCAAGCTCCTCCACCCGGAGATGACGCGCGACCAGAACGTGGTCGCGCGCTTCCGGCGCGAGGGCCAGGTCCTGTGCAGCCTGCGCGACGCCCACACCATCACCACCTACGACTTCGACCAGACGGCCGACGGCACGCTCTTCATCGCCATGGAGCTGCTCGAGGGGCGGAGCCTCCACGACGTCTTCCACGACGAGGCGCCGATCGCGTGGCAGCGCATGCTGAAGATCATGAGCGAGATGTGCTCCTCGCTCGAGGAGGCGCACACGCTCGGCATCGTCCACCGCGACCTCAAGCCGGAGAACATCTACCTCGAGCACCGGCCGGGTAACCCGGAGTTCGTCAAGATCCTCGACTTCGGCATCGCCAAGGTGATGCGCGGCGACGGCGGCGGCATCGGCGGCGACATGTCACCGCAGCTGACCGCGACCGGCCAGACGCTGGGCACGCTCGAGTACATGTCGCCCGAGCAGCTCATGGGCAAGCCGCTCGACGGTCGCAGCGACATCTACGGGCTCGGCGTGGTCGCGTTCGAGATGCTGACCGGGCGGCTGCCGTTCCCCGACGCGGTCGGCCCGGCGGCGCTCATCTCGGCCCAGCTCAAGAAGACGCCGCCGACGCCGTCGAAGATCAACACGCGCGGCTCCATGCCGCCGGAGGTCGACAGCCTCATCCTGAAGATGCTGGCCAAGGACAAGAACCAGCGCTTCCGCGACGCGGCCGAGCTGCGCAGCGCGACCGAGGACGTCCTGTCCACGCTCGGCCGGCCGTCGTCGTCGCGGGCCGCCTCGTCGCCGTCCTCGCCGGCGCCGTCGTCGGGCTCGGGGCGAACGCCGTCGTCGCCGCCGCCCGCGTCGTCGTCGCGCGCGCAGCCGCCCTCGCAGCCGCCGCCATCGGGCCCCGGCGCGGCCGAGCGGCAGGCGCGCAGCTCGTGGGTGGTGCCGTCGCATGCGCCGCATGCCACCAGCTCCGGCCCGGTGATGAGCGGCGGCGGCGCGCTCGGCTCGACGCCGGGCCCCCACGCCCCGGGCAACGAGCGCCCGGGTCAGGTCCCGCACGAGATCAACATGTCGCCGGCCGTCATCACCGCGCGCTCGGCCGCGCCGCCCCCGGCCGTGACGCGGGGCCAGATGCCAGTGGCGCCGGTGGCGTCGGCGCCGCCGGTGACCGCCGGCATCGTCAGCCCCGGGCACACCGATCCACCGTGGGCCGGCCATCGCCCGGTGGGCTCGTCGATCTCGCCCGGCTCGCCGGGGCGGCCTCGCGCCAGCGCGGGGCCGGCCAGCGCCGTGGAGCGCGAGCGCGATCCGGCTCCCATCGCGCGCCCGGGTGCCGGGTCCACGCCGTGGATGTGGATCGCGGTGGCCGCGATCCTGTTCCTCGCCATCGTGATCGGCGGCATCCTCGCCCTCCGCTGATCGCCCGCTGACGCCCGGATTCCGTCCTCGCACGGCGAGCGCGTCGCCTGGCAAAGAACCTACCGTCGGGTCGGGCCATCGGCGCGCCCTCCGCCAGTCCGCCCGCCGGCGGGGACCGGCTATGATCAGACGATGGCAGATGTCGTATCGGTCGCCGTCGCCCTCGTCACGGAGCAGGCCTTCGATCTGCAGCGCAAGCCCCTCGCGGTGGGCGGCATGGCGGAGGTCTTCCACGCGCGCGATCGGCGCCTCCCGCGCGACGTCATCCTCAAGGTCCCGCGCAACACCGGGGTCGACGGCAAGCCGCTGGCCAGGGACATGCTGGACGAGTTCCGCGAGCGCCTGGAGACCGAGGCCCTCATCCTGTCCAAGCTGCAGCACCCGTCGATCGTCACCATCCACGAGCTCGGGCGCCGGCGCGACGGGGCCCCGTTCTGCGTGCTCGCCCGCGTCGAGGGCAGCGCGCTGCGCGAGGTGCTGGTCGACCTGGCCGAGCGCGAGGGGCGCGACGGGCGCACCCTCATGCGCGAGCGCATCGAGCTCCTGACCAACCTCCTGGCCATCGCCGAGGCGCTGGCCTGCGCGCACGACCGCGGCATCGTCCACCGCGACGTCACGCCCAACAACATCCTGGTCGGTCCGCGCGGCGAGGCCACGCTCATCGACTGGGGCCTGGCCAAGGACCTCACCGACGAGCGCCCGAGCTCGGCGCACGCGCACAGGGAGCCGGTCCTGCCCGCCGACGAGCTGGCGGCCGGCAGCGGCAGCGCCACCATCATCGCCGGCACGCCGCCCTACGTGCCGCTCGAGCAGGCGATGGGCCAGCCGGCGCATCCCAGCTTCGACGTCTACAGCTTCGGCGCCACGCTCTACCACGTGGTGGCCGGGCGCCCGCCGTTCGGCGACGAGAATCCGGCCGCCTACCTCGCGCGCCTGGTCGAGGGGGAGCGGCCGCCGCCGGCGGCGCCGCACGACGCCGAGCTGTCCGGCATCATCGCGCGCGCGATGGCGCCCGAGCAGGCCGATCGCTTCACCGCGGCCGAGCTCCTGCGCGCGCTCAAGGAGTACCTGACCGGCGACCTGGTGTTCTCGCACCGCTACTCGCTGACCGGCCGCGCCGGGCGCTGGCTGCGCAAGCACCGGGCCAAGGCCGCCGCGGCCGGTCTGGTCCTGCTGGCCGCGGTCGTGTTCGCAGTCGCGTGGGCGGTGGTGAGCGAGCGCACCCAGCGGGCCGCGCGCCTGGCCGCCGAGGCCAAGAGCCGCGCCGCGGCGCAGGTCGCGAGCGCCGAGACCCGGGCGGCGGCCGAGGCCCGGCGCAGCGCGGCGGCCGAGCGCGAGCGCACGCGCGCGCTGATCGAGGTGTCGCAGAAGGACGCCGAGGCGCGCCAGGCGCTGGACGAGGCCGAGCGCGCCGACAAGACCAGCCGCGCCTACAAGCAGCTCAAGGAGGTGGCCGACCTCAAGCGCCAGGAGGCGGACCAGGCGCGCTCGACGGCGGACGAGATGGCCCAGGCCGCCGAGCAGCGGGCCACCGAGGCGCGCGCCGCCGCCGAGCAGGCGCAGGCCGAGGCGCAGGAGACGCGGCGCCAGGCCGAGGCGATGGCCAGCGAGCGCGACCAGGCGCTGGCCGAGCTGGGGCGCGCACAGAAGGACCGCGACCAGGCGCGCGCGGCGCTCGAGGTGGCCGAGTCGGAGCGCGATCAGACACGGGCCGAGATGCGTCGCATCGCCGCGGAGCGCGATCTCTGGCGCCTCCGCCTGCGCTCGCTCGAGCGCGAGCTCGGCCGCACCTCGGGGCTCGACGCCGGCCTCTGATCGGCGGGGCGGGGCCGGTCGGCGGCGCGGGCGCCGCGCCGCGGTTTTGTTGCCGGTCGCGCCGGCGGCGTGGTAGCGGGAGAGGGTGAGCGCGCTCGACCTGGACGGGGCCTGCGACCGCTTCCTCGAGCAGCTCCTGGTCGAGCGCCAGCTGTCGATGAACACGGCCCTGGCCTACGGGCGCGACCTGTGCCGCCTGCGCGGCTTCCTGGTCGCGCGCGGGCGCGGCCGCCCGGGCCAGGTGACGCCCGCCGACCTGACCGACTACCTGCTCGACCTGGCCGAGGCCGGCCTCAAGCCGCGCAGCCGCGCGCGCGCGCTGGCAGCCATGCGCGGCCTGTTCCGCTTCCTCGCGGCCGAGCAGCTCATCGCCGGCGACCCCAGCGAGAACCTGGTCGCGCCGCGCACCGGCCGCAAGCTGCCCACCGTGCTGGGGGTCGACGAGGTCGATCGCCTGCTCGAGGCGCCCGCGGCCGCCGGCGGCTCGCCGCGCGCCGTGCGCGACAGCGCGATGCTGGCCGCGCTCTACGCCACCGGCCTGCGCGTGTCGGAGCTGGTCGGCCTGCGCCTGCCCGACCTCAACCTCAAGGGCGGCTTCGTGCGCGCGACCGGCAAGGGGCGCAAGACCCGCCTGGTCCCGCTCGGCGACATGGCGGCGGCTCGCCTCACCACCTACCTCGAGGGCGCGCGGCCGCGCCTGGTGGCGCGCCGGCCGGCCGAGATGGGGCTGTTCCTCACCGAGCGCGCGCGGCCGATGACGCGCCAGGGCTTCTGGAAGCTCATCCGCCGCTACGCGCGCGCGGCCGGCATCCGGCGCGACGTGTCGCCGCACGTGCTGCGCCACTCGTTCGCCACGCACCTGGTCGAGCGCGGCGCCGACCTGCGCGCCGTGCAGGCCATGCTCGGCCACGCCGACATCGCGACCACGCAGATCTACACGCACGTCAGCCGCGCCCACCTGCTCGAGCTCTACCGCCGCCACCACCCGCGCGCGTGAGGGAGCCGGCGGGGGGGCGGTCTGCGCGAGACCCCGATCCGACGCCGCCCAGCACCGACGGTGGAGGCGCGGCCCGCTCGGGCGAGCTACTCTCGGATCGTGCTGGCGCGGGTTCGCAGGGCAGGGCCGAGGGACGCCGCCGGCATCGCGCGCGTGCATGCCGACAGCTGGCGCGTCACCTACGCCGGTCTCCTGTCGCCGCGCTATCTGGCCGAGCTCGACCCCGACGCGCTGGCCGCGCGCTGGCATCGCCGCCTGCGCGCCCCGCGCGGCGACGAGAGCGTCCTGGTCGCCGACGCCGACGGCCGGGTGGCCGGCTTCGCGCTCGCGCGGGCGTGCGGCGAGGAGCCCGACCTGGCCGGCTTCGCCGGCGAGATCGCGATGCTCTACGTCCATCCCGGGGCCCAGCGCCGCCACCTGGGGCGCGCGCTGTTCGAGCGCGCGCGCGACGACCTGGCCGGCCAGCGCCTCTACTGGCTGCTCGTGTGGGTGGTGGAGGCGAACCACGCCGCGCGCGCATTCTACCGCCGGCTGGGCCTGCGGCCCGACGGCGCGCGCCGCCCCGAGATCCTGGCCGGCGACTCGGTCGACGTGGTGCGCTACGCCGGGCCGCTCAACCCGGCCATCGACTACGAGGGCCTGCTGCGGCCGCGCGCGCGTCTCGACTGACCGGCTCGGCGGGCGCGGGAGGGCGCGAGCTCGGCGGCATTCGCCGTCGGTGGACGGTCGATCGATGTCACGGGGGCAGGCTAAGACTCCGTTGGCTCGCCGTTTGGGGCCGGCGGCTTTACCGCCCAGGACAAACGAGCCATAGTTGGGTCGCCGTTCATGGACCTCTCCAGCGAACAAATTCGCAACATCATTCAGATCCTGATCATCTTGATCCTGTCGATCTGTGTGCACGAGTTCGGCCACGCCATCGTGGCCGACAAGCTGGGCGACCCGCTGCCGCGCAGCCAGGGACGCACCAGCCTCAACCCGCTGGTCCACGCCGATCCGATCGGCACGCTCCTGTTCCCGCTCATCGGGCTGGTCGTGAGCGGCGGGACCTCGCCCGGCTTCGGCTGGGGCCGGCCGGTCCAGGTCAGCCCGCGCCACTTCACGCGCAGGCTGAGCATGCGCACCGGTCACATGCTGGTCGCGGCGGCCGGTCCGGTGATGAACCTCCTGTTCGGCGCGCTCATCTCGATCGTGGTCGCGGTCCTGCTTCGCACGGGCGTGCTCGACCCCGCGAGCCCGATCTACATCCCGCTGCTCATGGCCGTGCAGATCAACTTCGTGCTGGCGTTCTTCAACCTGATCCCGGCGCCGCCGCTCGATGGCGGCGCCGTCCTCGAGGGTCTCCTGCCCGCCCGCTCCCTGCCGACCTGGCACAAGCTCTCGGTCTATGGCCCGTTCGTCCTCATGGCGGTCATCTTCATCCCGCAGGTGAGGGAGCTGTTCCTCGGGCCCGCGTCGTGGCTGTTCCGGTCGTGGACCGGGATCATCGGGATCCCCACATGACGGCGGCGGCGCAGGCCGGCTATCGGGTTCAGCTGGATGTCTTCGAGGGCCCGCTCGATCTGCTCCTGCACCTGGTCAAGAAGCACGAGCTCGACATCTTCGACATCCCGATCGCCTTCATCACCGAGAAGTACCTCGCGTATCTCGACCTCATGACCTCGCTGAACCTGGATGTGGCCGGCGAGTACCTGCTCATGGCGGCGACCCTGGCCCACATCAAGTCTCGCGAGCTCCTGCCGGCGCCGCCGCCGGGGACGTCGGACGAGGAGGAGGCCGACCAGGCCGAGGAGGAGGACCCGCGCCAGGAGCTCATCCGCCGCCTGCTCGAGTACCAGAAGTACAAGGAGGCGGCCGAGTCGCTGGGCCAGCGGCCGGTGGTGGGCCGCAACGTGTGGACCCGCGGTGCGCCGCAGGAAGACGTGCTGGCCGAGAACGTCGACCCCGACGTGCGGCCGCCGCTCAAGGAGATCCCGGTCATCGCGCTGGTCGAGGCGCTCGATCGCGCGCTGTCGCGGGCCAAGATCCGGCTGAGCCACGAGGTCAGCGTCGATCGGCTCTCGGTCAGCGAGCGCATCAACCAGCTGGCCGACCGCCTCGAGCGCGAGGGCTCGTTCACCTTCCAGTCGTGCTTCCGCTTCCTGGTCCAGGAGATGAGCATGGCCCAGGCGAGGCACGAGGCGGTGGTGACGTTCCTGGCCGTGCTCGAGATGGCGCGCCTCGGCCTCATCCGCGTGTGGCAGGAGCTCGGCCCGCCGACGAGAGGCGATGACGGCGGCGAGGAGCCGGGCGACTACGAGGACGAGATCGTCATCGGGCGGGCGGCCCCGTCGCCGGATGCCGCCGAGGCCGCGCGCGCGGACGGGGGAGCCGGGTCCGGGCCGGCCGCGCTCGACCGGCCGGAGCCGGCGATCCCGCCGCTCCCCGACATCGACGACGAGTACCGTTGAGCGAAGGACCGGCAGGCGAAAAGGCCGACAGGCGAAAGGAAGAAAGAGGGCCTCGTGAGCGGAATGCGCAAGAAGCGAAAGCTCCGCGCCCGCGCTGCCGCCGACGCGGAGCGGGCACGGTCGGGCGACGCGCTGGATCTCGATCCGGCCGAGCCGGGCGCCGATGAGGCGGCCGACGAGTCGGACGGCGAGGACGAGGACGAGTGGGACGCCGACGCCGGTGACGAGGTCGAGGAGGAGGAAGGGCAGGGGGCATCCGACGAGGCCGGCGCCGAGGTCGCGCTGGACGCGGAGTCGGACGCGGAGCTGGATGACGACGCGGAGCTGGATGACGACGCGGAGCTGGATGGCGACGCGGAGCTGGATGGCGACGCGGAGCTGGATGCGGGCGCCGAGTCGGTGTTCGCCGGCTCCGACGATGGCGGCTCGGACGCCGAGCCCGACGTCGAAGCCGACGTCGCGCCCGACCCAGACGCGGAGCTGGCGCCGGCCTACGTCGTCGATGTCGCGCGCCTCAAGACCATCCTGGAGAGCCTTCTGTTCGCGGCCGAGAAGCCGCTCACGCCGGCCGAGCTTCGCCGCCTGACCGGATGCAACGACGCGTCCGCCGTCCAGGCGGCGCTCGAGGCGCTGATGGAGGAGTATCGCGACCGGGGCGTCGCGCTCTACGACGTCGCGGGCGGGTTCCAGTTCCGCACGCACCCTGCCAACTCCGAGTACGTGCAGCGGCTGATCGCGGGCAGGCCGGTGCGGCTCAGCCGCGCCCAGCTGGAGACGCTCTCGATCATCGCCTACCGCCAGCCGGTCACGCGCCCCGAGATCGACGACATCCGCGGCGTCGACTCCGGCTCCACTCTCAAGGTCCTGCTCGACCGCTCGCTCATCCGCGTGCTGGGCAAGAAGGAGGAGCCGGGCCGTCCGCTGCTCTACGGCACCAGCAAGGAGTTCCTCGAGTTCTTCAACCTGAGCGAGCTGCGCGACCTGCCGACCCTGCGCGAGTTCCACGAGCTCACCGAGGAGAGCCTGCGCGAGGTCGAGGCGCTCGATCAGGCCGACCCGGACCAGGGCGGCGAGGGCGCGCCGGATCCGGGCGACGGCTCGCACGCGCGCGGCGGCGCCAACGGCGCGGCCGATCCCGGCCTGGTCGACGACCCGGACGACGACGGCGAGGGCGAGACCTCCGCGTCGGCTCCGAACTGAGGCGCGCGGCGATGGCAACCGCTCGAGTCAGGCTTCAGCGCTACCTGTCGCAGTCGGGCGTGGCCGCGCGGCGCAAGGCGGAGATCCTCATCGCCGACGGGCGCGTGCGGGTCAACGGCCGCGTGGTGACCGAGCTCGGCACGTCGGTCGATCCGGCGGTCGACCGGGTCACGGTCGACGGCCAGGCCGCGCACCCGCTGGAGCTGTTCTACTGCCTGCTCAACAAGCCGAAGGGGACCATCACCGCGGTGTCCGATCCCGAGGGTCGGCCGACGGTGATGGAGTACCTGGCGACCCTGCCGATCGCGGTCAAGCCGGTCGGTCGCCTCGACTTCTACAGCGAGGGCGTCCTCCTGCTCACCAACGACGGCGAGCTGTCGTCCGCGCTGCAGTCGCCGCGCAACCACGTGGAGAAGACCTATCACGTCAAGGTCCGCGGCCAGGTGCGCGAGGCGCACATCAACCTCATGCGTCGCGGAGTCAGGCTCGACGACGGGACGGTCACTCGCCCCCCGCAGATCGACCGGCTGCGCGCCGAGAGCCGCCACGACTGGCTGGTGATCACGCTGACCGAGGGCAAGTCGCGCCAGATCCATCGCATGGCCGAGTCGCTCGGCTACCAGGTGCTCAAGCTCCAGCGGGTCGCCTTCGCCGGTCTCGACTACTACGGTCTGCGGGTCGGCGACGCGCGCGAGCTCACCCAGGCCGAGGTGAGCTCGCTGCGGGACCTGGTCGGGTTGCCGCGCACCGCGAACGCGGGAGCCCGCGGAGCGTGGCGCTCGCGCCGCGAGGACTCCGATCTCGCCCGCCGCGCTCGCGAGCGCCAGCGCCAGGCGGGAGTCCCCGTCGCCGCGGGAGCCGGCGCCGCGCCGCCCGAGGTCACCGCCGCCCCGCACACCCGGAGGGCGACTCCGCGCGGCGCGCGTCACCCCGATCGTGGGCGTGAGCCGTCGGCGCCTCGATCGGACACGCGCTCGTCCGCGAGGCCCGGCCCGCGCTCGCCGTCGAGGACGGGCCCGCGCCCGGACTCTCGGTCGGCCTCGAGGACGGGCCCGCGCCCGGGCTCACGGTCGGCGTCGAGGACGGGCCCGCGCCCGGACTCACGGTCGGCCTCGAGGCCCGGCCCGCGCCCGGACTCACGGTCGGCGTCGAGGCCCGGCCCGCGCCCGGACGCGCGCTCGAACCCGAGGACCGGGCCGAGGACCAACCCGCGCGCGAATGCGGGGACGAAGTGGTCGGCGAAGCCCGCGCGCAACGCGAACCGCACCGGTCGCCGACCTCCGCGGCCCGGGCGTCGTTGACAGTCGACGGGGGTGCGGCGTACGTTCCTGCGCCCATGGAGTTACGCACCTTTACTGTTCTGGATTCGCTCCAGCCACAGGTGACGGGCTTTCTCCAGACCGTGAGCCAGGGCTTCATGCCGCTCGAGAAGCAGGCCGCGCTGTTCCTCGAGATCGCTCCCGGCATCGCCATCAACCAGCTGACCGACGTCGCGCTCAAGACCACCGACGTCCAGCCGGGCATGCAGATCGTCGAGCGCGCCTATGGCCTGCTGGAGGTGCACCACGACGACCAGGGCCAGGTGAGGGCGGCAGGGCGCGCGATCCTCGAGCGGATGGGCGCGCGCGACACCGATCGCCTCAAGCCCCGCATCGTGTCGTCGCAGATCATCACCGGGCTCGACGGCAAGCAGTCCCAGCTCATCAACCGGATGCGGCACGGGGACATGATCGTCGCCGGCGAGGCCCTCTACATCCTCGAGGTCCATCCGGCCGCGTACGCCGCCTTCGCCGCCAACGAGGCGGAGAAGGCCTCTCCCATCAACCTGCTCGAGTTCGTGTCGTTCGGCGCCTTCGGCCGCATGTGGCTGGGCGGCGGTGAGGCGGAGATCCGCGAGGCCTCCTCCGCCGCCGAGGCGGCGCTGGCCTCGCTGGACGGCCGCCCCAACGACAGGTAGCTCGACGGAAGGTAGACTCCGGCATGAACTCCGACCCGCTCAGCCCACCCTTCGGTCCGGGTGGCGAGTACGAGGTGGACGCCGACATCGCGCGGCGCCTGCTCTCGCTCGCGCTCGAACGCGGCGGCGACTACGCCGACCTCTACTTCGAGTACCGCATCTCCGGCGACTTCGTGCTCGAGGACGAGCAGGTCAAGGCGGTCGGCCGCGGCATCACGATGGGCCTCGGCGTCCGCGTGCTCAAGGGAGACGCCACCGGCTACGCCTACAGCGAGGACCTCTCGTTCGAGCGCATGGCCCACGCCGCGCGCATCGCCGGCCAGATCGCGGCCGGCGGCGGCGCGCCGGAGCCGGTCGGCATCACGCCGATCGTCCTGCCCGACTTCTACCCGGTCGCGCAGCCGTCGCTGTCGATGCCGCCGGAGGACAAGCTGGCGCTCCTGCGCGCCGCCGATCGCGCGGCCCGCGCCTACGACTCTCGCATCACCAAGGTGGAGGCGTCGCTGGTCGAGCAGGTGCGCGAGATCCTCGTGGTGAGCTCCGACGGCGTGTGGTCGCGCGACCGCCAGCCGCTGGTCCGCTTCGGCGTGCGCGCGGTGGCCGAGGCCGACGGCAAGCGCCAGAGCGGCAGCTCGGGCGGAGGCGGCCGCCGCGGCCTCGACTACTTCGCCGACGCCAACAAGGACGCCGCCTCGCACGGGCGCGAGGCCGCGCGCATCGCGCTGGCCATGCTCGACGCGCGCGACGCCCCGGCCGGCGAGATGGAGGTCATGCTGGGCCCGGCCGACTCCGGCATCCTCCTGCACGAGGCGGTCGGCCACGGCCTCGAGGCCGACTTCAACCGCAAGGGGACGTCCAACTACAGCGGGCGGGTGGGCCAGAAGGTGGCGTCCGACCTGTGCACGGTGGTCGACGACGGCACGGTGCCGAGCTCGCGCGGATCGATCAACGCCGACGACGAGGGCAACCCGGGCCAGGAGAACGTGCTCATCGAGAACGGCACCCTGGTCGGCTACATGCACGACAGGCTGTCGGCCAGGCACTTCCACACGGACGCGTCGGGCAACGGCCGCCGGCAGTCGTTCCGCCACATGCCGATGCCGCGCATGACCAACACCAGCCTGCGGCCGGGCCCGCACTCGCCGGAGG
This sequence comes from Kofleriaceae bacterium, assembly GCA_035262925.1. Taxonomy (GTDB): domain Bacteria; phylum Myxococcota_A; class Polyangia; order Haliangiales; family Haliangiaceae; genus DATFRY01. The sequence goes on from DATFRY010000255.1 coordinate 42,884, forward strand.
AGATCCTGCGCTCGATCAAGCGCGGGGTGTACGCGGTGCGCTTCTCCGGCGGCCAGGTCAACATCTCCAACGGAGACTTCGTCTTCTCGCTGACCGAGAGCTACCTCATCGAGGACGGGAAGATCACCGCGCCGCTCAAGGGCGTGAACCTGATCGGCAACGGGCCCGAGGTGCTGACCCGGGTCTCGATGCTGGGCAGCGACTACGAGCTGTCGGACGGCATCTGGACCTGCGGCAAGGAGGGCCAGTCGGTCCCGGTCGGGGTCGGCACGCCCACCGTCAAGATCGAGGGCATCACGGTCGGAGGGACCAAGGCGTGAGCGGGGCGAAGAGCAAGGACACCGTCGGTGAGCTGCGCGAGCAGGCCCGCCGCGTGGTCGACATGGCGACCCGGGCGGGGGCCGACGAGGCCGAGGTCCAGGTCTCCGACGGCATGGAGCTGACCGCCAAGGTGCGGCTCGGCCAGCCGGAGCTGGTCCAGGAGGCGGGCAGCCGCGGCCTGGGTCTGCGCGTCTTCCTCGACCGCCGGCAGTCGGTCACCTTCACCTCCGATCTGAGGCCGCACGCGCTCGAGCGCTTCGCCGCCGACGCGGTCGCGCTGGCCCGGCTGTCGGAGCCGGACGAGCTGCACCGGCTGCCCGACGCGGCAGAGCTGGCCCGCGACCTGCCGGACCTCGACCTCTACGACGCCTCCAGCGAGGCGCTCGACGCGGCCGAGGCGCTGGCGCGCGCGCTGCGCGGCGAGAAGGCGGCGATGGCCCACGACAAGCGGGTCACCAACTCCGAGGGCGGGACCTACTCGCGCGTGCTCGGCGCCATGGCCTTCGCCAGCTCGGCCGGCTTCGCGGGCGGCTACCTGGGCAGCTACTCGTCCTTGACCGTCGAGCCGGTGTGCGACGACGAGGGCGGCAAGAAGCGCAACGGCTACTGGTGGACCGCGGCGCGCTTCGCGTCGGCCCTCGAGGAGCCGGAGGCGGTGGGCGCCGAGGCGGCCCGCCGCACCCTGGCCCAGCTCGGCTCGCGCAAGGTCGATACCTGCGAGGTGCCGGTGGTGTTCGACCCCGAGGCGGGGCGCGCCATCGTGGGCATGGTCTTCTCGGTGGCCAACGGGTCGTCGTTCTATCGCAAGAGCTCCTACCTCATCGGCCGCGAGGGCGAGCAGATCGCGTCGCCGCTGGTCACCATCGAGGACGATCCGCACATCCCGCGGGCGCCGGGGTCGCGGCCGTTCGACGGCGACGGCCTGCCCACGCGCAAGAACATGGTGGTCGAGGGCGGCGTCCTGCGCACCGTGCTGTGCGACGTCTACAGCGCGCGCAAGCTGGGCCGCCAGTCGACCGGCTCGGCCGGGCGCAGCACCGGGTCGAGCCCGGGCCCGACCACGTCCAACTTCATCATGCGCCGGGGCGACGTGACGCGCGACGAGCTGATCGCGCGGACCGAGCGCGGCCTGTACGTGACCAGCATGATGGGGTTCGGCTTCAACCCGGTGACGGGCGACTTCTCGCGCGGCGCGTCGGGCTTCTGGATCGAGAACGGCGAGCTCACGTTCCCGGTCAGCGAGGTCACGATCTCGGCCAACTTCGACGACCTGCTCAGGCGCATCGACCTGGTGGCCGACGACCTGGTGCTGCGCTCGTCCACCGCGTGCCCGACGTTCCGGGTGTCGAGCATGACCCTGGCCGGCCGCTGACGGTGGACGAGGCGGACGAGGCGGACGAGGCCGCCCGGCTGGTCGAGCGCGCCCGCGCCATGGCGCTGGCCGCGCACGGCGATCAGCGCTACGGCGCCGAGCCGTACCGCGTGCACCTCGAGCACGTCGAGGAGGTGGTGCGGCGCTACGCTCACACCGCGGCCATGCGGGCCGCGGCCTGGCTGCACGACGCGGTCGAGGACACGCCGCTCACCCTTGCCGAGATCGCGGCGGCGCTGGGCGCCGAGGTCGCGGCCATCGTGGCCGCGGTCACCGACGAGCCCGGCGCGACCCGCGCCGAGCGCAAGCCGCCCACCCTGGCCAAGCTGCGGCGGGCCAGCCCGTCGGCGCGCGCGGTCAAGCTGGCCGACCGCATCGCCAACCTCGAGTCCGCCCACCGCTCCGGGCGCGGCGACCTGGTCGCCATGTACCGCGGAGAGCACGCCGAGCTCACCCGGCAGCTCCGGCTCGAGGGCGAGCACGAGGCGCAGTGGGCGGCGCTGGATGAGCTGATCGGCCAGGGCTGAGCGCGAGGCGCGCCCGTGCGCCCGCGTCGCGCGCCCGTGGGCCGCGCGGCCTTGCGCCTGGCGCGGCCCGGTCAGGCGAAGCGCTGGGGCGACAGCATCGCGGCCAGCTCGGGGTCGCTGGTCGCGCCGCGGGCGATGAGGTCGGCCGCCATCCGTCCCACCGCCGGGCTGGTCTCGATCCCGCAGCCGCCCTGGCCGGCGAGCCAGAAGAAACCGGGGCGCACCGGATCGCGTCCCATGACCAGGCGGCGGTCGGGGGCGAATGTGCGGAGCCCGGCCCGGGCGGAGCGGATGTGAGCCGGGGACAGCGGGGCGGCCAGACGGCGCAGGCGCTCGCGCGCCAGCTCGATGAAGGCCGGGTGCGGCTGCGCGTCGCACGGCTCGATCGGATCCTCGTCCATCGGGCAGGCCAGCAGCCCGTCTCCCTCGGGCGCGACATAGATGTGGCGCGACTCGTCGGCGATGAGCGGCCAGTCGGCCACCGCCGTGCCGGCCGGCGCGTCGAACGAGATGACCGTGCGGCGAAGCGGCTGCATGCGGACGGGCAGGGCGCCGGCCAGCGCGGCCAGCTCCCCGGCCCACGCGCCGGCGGCGCACACCAGCGTGCGGCAGCCGAGCGGCCCGCGCGCCGTGACGACGCCTGTCACCCGGCCGGCCTCGCGCTCGACGGCCGACACGCCCGCGTCGAGCCACAGCTCGGCGCCGGCCTCGCGCGCGCGGTCCAGATAGCCGGCGATGAGCGCACGCACCGCGATGCGCCCGCTGCCCGGCAGCCACGATGCGCCGGCCAGCTCGGGCTCGGTGATGAACGGATGGCGCCGCCGGACCTCGTCGGGCTCGAGGATCTCGACCGCGATCCCCTGGCGCGCGAGGGCGGGCAGCGCAGCCGCCAGCTCATCGCGCTCGCCGGCGCCGAGCAGGTTGAGCTCGCCGGTCGCGCGCAGGAGCGGGGCAGGCGCGAAGCCGGGCGGCGGCTGGCGGAGGAAGCGCGCGCCTTCCGCCACCAGCGGCTGCCAGGTCGGATCGGGCTCGATCTCGACCAGCACCTCGGCGCTGCGCCCGGACGCATGGCGCGCCGGCGCGCCCTCCCGCTCGAGCACGACGACGTCGCGCACCCCGGCCCGGGTCAGAAAGTAGGCCAGCGACGCGCCGGCCACGCCGGCCCCGGCGATGACGACTTCACATTGCCTCATCGCGTCCAAGCGTAGCGGTTCGTCGCGTCCGCCGCTCGGGGCGGAGCGGCGGTCGGCCCGCGCCGCGGTCAGCGGGACGAGTCAGATCACGGCGGCCCGCACGTGTTGCACTGGTCGTCGACCTCGCAGTCCCTCGGCTGATCGCAGCCCGCGGGGCAATCGGCCTCCATGGGGCACGCCGACGGGCTACAGTCCAGGTTGCAGACGCACGCGTTCTGGCAGTGGATCGCCTGCGTGCAGGAGTCCTGCCCGCACTGGATGTCGCAGCTGCCGGTGCCGCACTCGAGCGCGCCGCGGCACGACTCGCGCCCGGTGCACTGGAGGTCGCACGATGACGCGGCCGAGCAGTCGATGCCGGCCGCGCACGAGCGGCGGTCGGTGCACTCCACGCGGCACGGAATCCCCGCCGGACACACCACGATATCGGGGCACGGATCGCCGCCGGCGCCCTGGTCGCCGCCATCGCCGTCGCCGCCGCCGCCCTGCGCGCTGCAATCGAAGACGCAGGTGCCGGTCTCCTGGTCGCAGACCCCGGGATCGAGGCACTTCCCGCCACAGGCATCGCCCTCCGCGGCATCGGGGGGAGGCGCACCGTCTGGCGGCGGCCCGGCGTCCGCTCCGCCACCGCCACCGCCTCCGTCGCGGCCACCGCCGCCGGCACCGGCGTCGACGCGGACGCCTCCGTCTCCGCGCCCGCCGATGTCGCTTCCGCCGTCGGCCGTCGCGCCCGGCCCGTCGTCATCCCCTCCGCCCGCGCTGCCCGGAGCCGAGCCATCGAACGTGCAGGCGGTGAGCAGGAACAGGGAGAGGAGGCCGGGCGCGGCCATGGCCGCGCGGATGGTGGACGACGACTGCCTGCGCATGGTGGCAGTGGCTCGTGCAACCGATGTGCCTGCCCACGCGGCCCGCGACTGCGCGTCTTCAGCCGCACGAGTGTGCAAGGTTCGGACTGTGTCGACCGCGGATCCTGTGCGTCGAGCGTTCAGTGGACTTCACGTCCACCTCGTCCCGGCTCGTCCCGGCTCGTCCCGGCTCGTCCCGG
>DATFRY010000256.1:0-12736 GCA_035262925.1 Kofleriaceae bacterium
ACGACGTGGGGGATCGAGCGGGGGCACCTTGGGTGGCCCCGCAGGCAGAGTGGTCGCTCGACGACGTGGGGGATTGAGCGGGGAACCCGGCAGACCTCGTGGGCACCCCGTCCGGGACCGCTGCGCCTGGCGCTCCTGCTCGCCGTGGTCGGCCTCGTGTCGCACGTGCCGGCCGCGGCCGCGTCGCCGTCCAAGGAGTTCGACGACGCGCGCGCGGTGTTCCGCACCGGCCGCTACAAGGACGCCATCCCCAAGCTGACCGGGCTGCTCTACCCGCAGAGCCGGCTCAGCGAGTCGACCGAGCTGGCCGAGGCGCACCTCCTGCTCGGGGTCGCCTACTACGAGACCGGCGATCGCGGGGCCGCCGACCGCGAGCTGGAGGCGGCCCTGGCCCTCGATCCCACGCTCGAGATCAGCACCGCCACGTTCTCGCGCGGGGCGGTCGCGTTCTTCGAAGAGAAGCGCGGCGAGCTCGACCGCAAGGGGCGCGAGGAGGAGGCGCGGCTCGAGCGCGCGCGGCGCCAGCAGCTCAAGAAGCGCATCACCGAGAGCGCGTTCGTCCTGGAGAAGCGGAACTACCTCATCAACTTCGTCCCTTTCGGTGCGGGTCAGTTCCAGAACGGCGAGCGCGGCAAGGCCATCTTCTTCGCCGTGACCGAGGGCTCGCTCGGCACGGTGTCGCTCGGCCTGTTCGCCTACCAGCTCCTGCGCTACTCGAACGGGCGCGTGCCGGTCGAGGAGGTCGAGGCCACGCGCAACCTCCAGATCGCGCAGATCACCAGCGGGGCGCTGTTCTTCGGCTTCATGGCGTGGGGCATCATCGACTCGCTCGCCCACTACGAGCACACCGTGCGGCGCGAGCTCGATCCCGCGACGCTGCACATCATCGACGAGTACCTGGACGAGACCCTGCCCGGCGCGCGCGGCACCCGCCGGCCGCCGCCGCCTCCGCGCCCCGCCCCGCGGCCCCCGAAGTCGTCGCTGCGCCTGGCTCCGACCCTGGCTCCCGACAGCGCCGGGGTCTCCGTCACATGGGAGTTCTGAGATGCCCTACCTGCGCCTGCAGATCCCGGGAAGTGGCGCCACCGTGTTCCACCTCTACAAGAAGATCACGTCGCTCGGCTCGTCGCCCGAGTGCGACGTGACCCTGCCCGACCCGCTGGTGCCGGACAGCTTCGCGCACATCCACTTCGACGGGCAGGTCTACACCATGGCCACCGCGTCGCGGCGGCACGAGCTGAGCATCAACGGCAAGAAGCGCAAGAAGCACCGCCTCACCCACGACGACCGCATCGTCATCGGCGCCATCGAGCTGCGCTTCTCGCTGCTCGACGACGCGCCGCCGGTCGAGGCGGAGGCGGCCAGCACGGTGGCCGACCTGGACGCCTACCTCAAGCTGTACGAGTTCTCGGCCCGGCTGCTCGAGAAGCACGACCTCGGCGACCTCCTGCACGCGCTCATGGACTCGGTCATCGAGATCACCAGCGCCGACAAGGGCTTCCTCATCCTGATGGAGGCCGATCAGGTCGACGTCAAGGTGGCGCGCAACCTCAAGCGCGAGAACATCGCCGACGCGCTCAGCCAGCTCAGCGACTCCATCATCGCCAAGGTGATCGAGACCCGGCGGCCGGTGGTCATCTCCGACGCCATGAACGACGACGAGTTCTCCAGCTCGCAGTCGATCATCAAGCTCAAGCTGACCTCGGTCATCTGCGTGCCGCTGCTCGAGAAGGGCAAGCTCATCGGCCTCATCTACGTCGGCAACGACTCGGTGGTCGACCTCTTCCAGGAGGAGACCATGCGCATCCTGACCGTGTTCGCGTCCCAGGCCTCGCTCATCATCTCCAACGCGCTCCTGATGAACGAGCTCAAGATCGACAACCAGCAGCTCAGCCGCCGCCTCGAGGAGCTCCACTTCGGCGAGATCGTCGGCACCAGCCGGCCGATGCAGGAGGTGTTCCGCAAGGTCGACAAGGTGGCGTCGACCGACATCTCGGTCCTCATCACCGGCGAGACCGGCACAGGCAAGGAGCTCATCGCGCGCGAGATCCACCGGCGCTCACCGCGCCGCGATCGCCCGTTCGTCACCATCAACTGCGGCGCGATCCCCGAGAACCTGCTCGAGAGCGAGCTGTTCGGCCACGTCAAGGGCGCCTTCACCGGCGCGGTGGCCAACAAGGCGGGCAAGTTCCAGGCGGCCGACGGCGGCACGCTGTTCCTCGACGAGATCGGCGAGATGCCGCTCAATCTTCAAGTCAAGATCCTGCGCGCCATCCAGGAGCGGGTGGTCGTGCGAGTGGGCGACACCCGGGCCGAGTCGGTCGACATCCGCATCCTGGCCGCCACCAACCGCCAGCTCGAGGAGGAGATCCGCCACGCCCGCTTCCGCGAGGACCTCTACTACCGGCTCAACGTGGTCAACCTGCACCTGCCGCCGCTGCGGGAGCGCGGCGACGACATCCCGGTGGTCGCGCGCTACCTCCTGTCGCGCTACGGCAAGGAGTACGACACGCGGGTGAAGGGCTTCTCGCCCAACGCCGCGGTCGCCATCCGCAAGTACGACTGGCCGGGCAACATCCGCGAGCTGGAGAACCGGATCAAGAAGGCGATCGTCCTGGCCGAGGGCAACCTCATCGGACCCGAGGACCTCGGCCTGTCGGGCGACGCGCTGCCGTCGATCCTGTCGCTCGCGGCCGCCAAGGAGAAGTTCCAGCGCGACTACATCAACGAGGTGCTCGCGCTCAACAACGGCAACCGCACCAAGACCGCGCGCGATCTCGGCGTCGACCCTCGCACGATCTTCCGTCACCTCGAGAAGGAGGAGCAGAACTAGCCATGCCGCTCCCATCTCCAGGGTTGCCCGCTCGCTGCACGGGCATGACGCGGATGTCTCGGTCGCCGGGGCCGGGGGGGTGGTCGCGGCGGGCCAAGGCTGCGGACCGGCAGGGGCGCCGCGCCGTGGCACGAGCTGTGCTTGGTTACCGGCCCGGAATGATCGGGGTGTTGCTGGTGGGTGCTCTCGCGAGCCAGCCCGGCTGGGGGTGTGTGCTGCCCCCCGATCTCAAGCCCGAGGGACCCGATGCCGGGCCGAGCTCGCCGCCCGTCATCATGTCGGCGTCGCCGGCTGACTTCGCCTTCCCGGGGCCGATCAACATCGACCGCGCGGGGACCCAGGACATCACGCTCGTGGTCGAGGACAACGACCTCGTCGACTCGATGTACGTGAAGCTCTACCGCGACTACAACCGCGAGCCGGTCAACCAGCCCACGCCGGCCCTGGTCGACTGCGGGAGCCCGGGGCCCAGCACGACCAAGGACCGCTCGATCAAGTGCTCGACCAACTCGCTGTGCATCGGCATCGAGGAGGGCGACCAGCGGCTCCGCGTGCTCGAGGTGATGGTCGCCGACCGCCCGTTCATCGACGACAGCGACCCCGAGGCGGTCGGCCAGCCTCAGTACCGCGCGCTGCAGGATGTCGACAGCGCCTCCTTCTCCTTCCGCGACTGGTCCATGCGGTGCGGGACGCCCCAGTGATGCGTGCGGACCCGCATACTCTGGCGCGGTGGGCCGCGGCCGCGGCCGCGCTCGCGCTGCCGGGCTGCATCAGCAAGGATCCGGCGCCGACGGCGATGGCCGCCATGTGCGAGTCGTCGGCCGACTGCGACCAGGCGGCCGGTGAGGTGTGCGACGAGGGCGTGTGCTGGGGCGACCCGCCCGACAGCGCCCGGTTCGCCGCGCTGCTGGTGCCGCCCGCGTCGCGCTCCGACCTGTCGGCCGCGGTGCTGCCGCTCCTCTCCATCTCGAGCGACGGCACGGTCGCCGGGCTCGACTTCCCCGAGGCGGCGGAGATCCACGGGCGCGTGCTCCTGGCCTGTCCCGGCGAGGGCATGCCCTACGTGTGCGGCGACGACGAGTCGGTCGCGGCGCAGATCCGCATCGAGCGCGCGCCCAGCTTCACCGGCGGGCCGGCGTCCACCCGGCTCATCGACGCCGCGCCCGCCATCGGGCCGGGCAACGACGCCTTCTCCTTCCTCCTGCCCATCGATCCCGACGCCGAGTACCGCATCACGATCATCCCGGACGACGCGGTGGGCGGCGAGGCCATCGCGCCGGGCGAGATCGCCCCGCCGCGCCAGATCACCGTGACCGCCGAGTCGACCCAGCGGTTCGACTGGGTGCTGGGCGATCCGGCCGAGCTCAAGACCATCCGCGGCTGCGTCGAGAACGTGGTCGGCGACGGAACTCCCTACGCCGGCATGAGCGTGGTGGCGTTCGGCCGCTGGACCAACCTGTCGGAGCTGGAGCGCGCGTCGTCGCGCTCGATCACCGGGGCCGACGGCTGCTTCGAGCTCAGCGTGCCGCGCAAGATGCTGGACGAGTTCGACATCACGGTGGCCCCGCCGGCCGGCGCGGTCCTGCCCACCATCACCTTGCGGGGCGAGTACGTGCGCGACCCGGCCGAGGGGGAGCAGGCGGTGCACACGATCGATCCGCCGCTGATCATGCCGATCGCGCCGGCACCCGCGTCCTTCCACCTGCCGCTCACGGGGCGAGGCTCGAACGGCGACGTCGAGCCGGTGGTGGGCGCCGACGTGCGCTTCACGACCGTGTTCGCCCCGCCCGATCCGAAGGAGACGCGCGACGTGGAGATCACCTTCACCGCCCAGGCGGTCGCGTCCGGCGCCGAGTCGAAGGATCCGGGCGTGGCCGAGGTGATGCTGTACCCGGGCGACGAGGCCAGCCGCAGCTACCTGGTCAGCGTGGTGACGCCAGCGGCCTCGCAGCTCCAGTCGGTCTACCAGCGCGAGGTGATGGTCGGGCCGGGAGGCAACGACGACGCGGTGCTGGCGCCCCTGAACCTCGAGCGGCGGACCGCGGTCACCGGCACGGCGCACGACGAGAACGACGATCCGGTGGTGAACGCGCCCATGCAGGCGCGCCCGTCGGCCCTGTTCCGCCAGCGCCTCGACCACGACGCGCTCGAGCAGGCGGTGGCCGAGCTGCCGCTGCCGACCACGACGACCGACGGCAGCGGCGGCTTCGTGTTGTGGCTCGACGGCCTCCTGGTCGGCGAGGCGGCCGCATACGACATCGACGTGACCCCGCCGCTCTTCTCGGGGGCGCCGAGCTGGAGCTTCCCGGAGGTGGCGATCCCACCGTCGGTGAAGGGCTCGGTCGACCTCGGGGTGAAGAAGCTGCCGGGCGCGTCCTTCGCTCGCGCCGTGGTGCGCGATCACCGCGGCGAGCCGGTCCCCGACGCCGAGGTCGACATCTACCAGCTGCCGCCCGACGACTACTGCACCGAGATGTCGCTGGGCGAGGGCGAGTGCGAGCCGGCGGCCAGGCTGCGCGGCGCGTGGCGGAGCGACGAGGAGGGCGTCGTCCGGGTGGTGTTGCCCGACCCGTAAGGCTGCTCACTCGCTGTCTTGACGCTCGGGCTCCGGACAAGTATGGTTCCGCCACCCTAGAACGTCCTGTGTCCCTGGATAGCAAGAGATCCGGCGAATTCCCCGAGTACTCCGAATTCCGCAGATACCGGCAGGTACTGACAGCGCTCTACCTGGTCCTTGCCACGGCTGGTGTCCTGCTTCTCGCCGGATCGGTGGTCAAGGAGCTGTTCTTTCGACGACCGGCGGTGGAGCTGCCGCCGTCGGCGATCGCCGCGGACGAGCCGACACCGAGCGAGCTGCTCGAGTGTCACCGGCTGGTCCTCGATCTCCTGACCAGTCTGGGGCACGAGACATGCGAGCTTCTCGCCCTGCCGCCGAGCGGCAGCAGGAGCGAGCTCCCCGCCCAGTGGGAGGAGTTCTCGCGCACGTGGCGCGGCAAGTGGGACGTCGCCAATGCGCAATGCCGCTTCTCCGAGCTGGCGGACACAAACCTGGGAGTCGCCTACGACCGCCTGGCGCAGGTCCATGGTGATCTCCAGACCATGAGGCAGAAGTATCAGAGCCTCGTCGTAGGTTTCGACGATGAGCAGGCAGCTGAGCTGGCGCGGATGCGGCGCGCGCTCGACCTGTCCAGGGCAGCCTTCGAGGAAGAGGCGCGCAGGGCCAATCGGCCGCGCGCCTCTTCGAACCTCGTCGCGCCGCCCTCAGGCGAGCCCACTTCGCCGCCGCCACCGGATCCGGCACGGCTGCGTTAGGACGCGATAATGATGGATGACATTGGTCCGGCCGCCCACCCGGCGGAGACGGACGCCGACCAGGAAGCGATCGCTTCCGACAGCGATGCCCGCACCTTCGCGAGCATGAATCTGGCCCCCGAGATCCAGCAGGCGCTGGGCGAGATGGGCTACCTCACGCCGATGGACGTGCAGGTCGCGGTGTTCCAGCAGGTGATGGACGGCCACGACATCATGGTCCAGTCGCGCACCGGCACCGGCAAGACGGCCGCGTTCGGCATCCCGATCGCCCAGCGCATCGCGGCGGAGTCGAAGGGGGCCCAGGTGCTGATCCTGGCGCCCACGCGCGAGCTGGCCCTACAAGTTTCGGAGGAGCTCAAGCGCATCACCCGCTTCAAGGGCGTCGCGGTGGTGCCGATCTACGGCGGGGCGCCGATGAAGCCGCAGATCGACGCGCTGCAGGCGGGCGCCCAGATCGTGGCCGGCACGCCCGGCCGCGTGCTCGACCACATCCGGCGCAAGACGCTGTCGACCCGCGACATCCGGCTGCTCGTGCTCGACGAGTGCGACGAGATGCTGTCGATGGGCTTCCAGGAGGAGATCGAGAACATCCTGAGCTACCTGCCGCCGCGCGAGGAGCGGCAGACCATGCTGTTCTCGGCGACCATCCCGGAGGCGATCGAGCGCATCGCGCGGCGCCACATGCGCGACCCGGCCAAGATCTCGCTGTCCGCCGACGGGATCGGGGTGCGCGAGATCTCGCACTACTACTACATGGTCAGCGGGCTGGCGCGCACGCGCGACCTGCTCAAGGTGCTGAAGGCGGAGCGGCCCGAGTCGGCCATCATCTTCTGCAACACGCGCGAGGACACCTCGACGGTCGCGAAGTACCTGGTCCGCCACGGCTACGACGCCGAGGCGATCTCGAGCGACCTCACCCAGCGCGACCGCGAGCGGGTGATGAAGCGCTCGCGCGACAAGACGCTGCAGTTCCTGGTCGCCACCGACATCGCTGCGCGCGGTATCGACATCAGCGACCTGACCCACGTCATCAACTTCCAGTTCCCCGAGTCGCCGGAGGTCTACGTGCACCGGACGGGGCGGACCGGCCGCGCGGGCAAGACCGGCGTGGCGGTGTCTCTGGTCGGGCCGCGCGAGATCGGCGCGTTCTACTACCTCAAGCTCATCTACAAGATCCGACCCGAGGAGCGCGAGTTGCCGTCGGCCGAGGAGCTCCTGACCATGCAGGAGGGAGAGCAGTACGAGCGCGTGGTGCAGCTGGTGCCGGAGGCGCCGAGCCAGCAGTACCTGTCGCTGGCGCGCCGGGTGTGGCAGTCGGTCGAGGGGGAGCGGGTGGTCGGGGCGCTGCTGCAGCGCCTGCTGTCGGGGCGCACCGAGGCGGCGGAGCGCCCGGCGCGCCGGACCGAGTCGCACACGCGGACCGAGCCGCTGGCCGTGGTCCAGGGTGCGGGAGGCGAGGCGGGCGGCAGCGAGGCGGGCGGCAGCGAGGCGGGCGGCGAGGCCGCGAGCGGCGGCGACGATGAGCCGCGCAAGCGGCGGCGCCGGCGGCGCGAGATCGACGGCGGCGGCGGCGGGCGCGATCGCGACCGCGACCGGGGCGGCCGCGGGCGGGATCGGGATCGCGGGCGCGAGAGAGTGTCGGGCAGCCGGCCGGCCGTGCGGGGCGACCGGGACCGGGACCGCGACCGCGGGCGCTCGCGCGACGCGGCGCCCGCCGAGGGCGGCGAGAAGCGCGAGCCGGCGGGACAGCCGCTGGTGCCGATGCCCGGCCGCGGGCCGGAGGACGGCCGCGAGTTCTGGGAGGCCTGGGCCGACGAGAAGAGCATGCGCGGCGGACCGGCCGGCGAGGCGGCCGAGACCGCCGACATCACCGATCCGTCGGCCGAGCTGCCGGTCGGCGATGAGCTCGGCGACGACGTGGAGAACGGCACCCTGACCGCGCGGCTCTACGTCAACATCGGCAAGCGCGAGGAGGCCACGGCGGACGACATCCGCGAGCTCCTGAGCCGCGATCTGGGCGACGACGCCTCGCGCATCGGCTCGGTGGCGCTGCGCAACACGCACGCCTACGTGCGTGTGCCCGAGGACCTGGTCGATCGCGTGATCGAGGCCACCCGGGGCAAGTCGTACAAGGAGCGCGAGCTCCTGGTCGAGCGCGCGCGCCGCTGATCGGCCGCTGATCGGCCGCTGATCGGCCGATGATCGGCCGATGATCGCCGACGATCGAAAGATGAACCGCGAAGGACGCGAAGTGAGCGCGACAGGATTGTCTGCTTCGCGCCCCTCGCGGTTCGAGTCGGTCTGGCAGCGCACGGCAGGGGCTGCTTGCGCTGCGTCGCGCTCGCTACTTCGTGCTCTTCTCCTTGGGCTTGCTGACCGCGCTCTTGGCCTTGTGCTTGCCCTTGTGCCTGGAGCTCGTCCTGGCCTTGCTGGTCGTGGTGCTCGACTTCTGCTTCTCTGCGCTGTCGGCCTTCTTGCTCGGCGCCGCCTTTGGCTCTCCGGCGCCCGCCGCCAGCGGTACAGCTGTCATGCAGGCGGCGAACAGCAGTGTGGAGAGGATCTTCTTCATGGCTTTCTTTCCCTTTCTCTCTGGTTGAACCGGCAGCGCTACGACGCGCGCCGTGACAGCGGAACGAAGAACGTCTGGTGCTCGCGCCGCACCAGCAGGACATGCGGCGCGCTGCTGGGCCTGCGCAGAGCGGAGGCCGCGGCGCTGGCGCCGGCGACCGGGTGGCCGTCGATCTCCTGCACGAGGTCGCCCGAGCGAAGGCCGGCGTCGTCCGCCGGGCTGCTGGGCGCGACGTCGGCGATGACCGCGCCGGTGGCGCCGGCGTCGGCGCCGATCTGGCCGCGGATCTCGCCGGTCAGGTCGGTCAGCCGCAGGCCGTAGCCCTGGCCGCCCTGCCCTGCCCTGGCCGCCCTTGTCTGCTTCGGGCCCGGCAGGGTGCCGAGCGCGACCGCCAGCTCGACCGGCTTGCGATCGCGCTGGACGCCCAGGCGCGCGACCGTGCCGGGCGCCCTGCTGGCGATGTGCACGCGCAGCGAGTGGCCGTCGGTCACCGGCTGGCCGTCGAGCGAGACGACCACATCGCCGCGGCGCAATCCGGCCCGGCCGGCCGGTCCGCCGGGCTCGACGTCCCCCACGAGCGCGCCGCCCGGGCGCGTGACGCCGAGCCCGGCGGCCAGCTCCGGGGTCAAGTCCTGGATGCCGACGCCCAGGTACCCGCGCACCACGTGGCCCTGCGCGATGAGCTGCCGCATGACCGACACCGCCAGGTCGACCGGCACCGCGAAGCCGACGCCCTGGTTGCCGGCGGCGCCGTGGGCCAGGATGGCGGTGTTGATGCCGATGAGGCGGCCCTGGGTGTCGAGCAGCGCGCCGCCCGAGTTGCCGGGGTTGATGGCTGCGTCGGTCTGGATGAAGTCCTCGTAGTCGGCCAGGCCCATGCCGGAGCGGCCGACCGCGGACACGATGCCGAACGTGACCGACTGGCCGAGGCCGAACGGGCTGCCGATGGCCAGGGTGAAGTCTCCGATCTGCAGCCTGCTCGAGTCGCCGATCGGCACGGTCGGGAGGCCCTGGGCGGAGACCTTGACCACCGCGATGTCGGTCGGCTCGTCGACGCCCAGCACCTTGCCGTCGAGCTTGCGGCCGTCGGTCAGCCCGACCTCCACCTGGGTGGCGCCGTCGACCACGTGGCGGTTGGTGAGGATGATGCCGTCGGCGCGGACCACCACGCCGGAGCCCTCGCCCTGCTCCTCCGGGGCGAAGCCGCCGCTGCCGCCGCGCTCGCGCGGGATCAGGCCCCAGAACGGCGACTGGTCGGCCAGCTCACGCGCGTCGACCGGACGGCGCACCACGATGGTGACGATGGCCGGGCGCGCGCGGGCGACGATCGGAGCCAGCCCCGTCCCGGACAGCGCCGAGGGGGCGGGCGCGGGGGCGACGCTGGACGCCGGGGCGGGCGGATGCGGCGAGGCTGCCGCCGGTGTGGCCGGGGGCGGCGCGGCGGGCGGTCGAGACGAGCTGCAGGCCGGAGCGGCCAGAAGCGCGGCGCCGAACAGGACGGCGCCGACGGGGACGGCGCGGGCGACGAGACGGGTGCGGACAGACATGGCGATTCTCTTTCTCCTTCAGGCCGGCTCCGGCTGGCCGTCTGCGGCGATGAGCGCCGCGACGCGCGCCTTGAGCTCGGCAGCCGAGAACGGCTTGGCGAGCAGTTCGGCCCCGGCGGCGGCGAGCGAGCGGCACACGTCGTCGTCCGGAAAGGCCGTGATGATGAGGAAGGGCGCGGTGACACCGGCGGCGCGCGCCATGGCCACGACCTGGAGGCCGGTGGGTCCCGGCATGCGCAGGTCGGTGATGACCAGGTCGAACGGGTCGCCGCTGGCGAGCAGCTCGAGGAGCTCGATCCCGCCGGCCGCCTCCTGGATGACGGCCCGCATCGGTCGCAAGAGCAGGCGGAGCCACTCGCGCATCGCTGCGTCGTCGTCCGCGATGAAGATGCGGGGACCGTTCATTGCGAGACCAGGAGCGCGATCGCGGTCATGAGATCGTCGAGCTCGAAGGGCTTCTCGAACGTGGCCGAGGCACCGAGCCGGCGCGCCTGGCGCCGCAGCCCCGGCACGCCGGGCCTCGCGAGCAGGATGAACGGGACCGGCCAGTTCGATCGCCTGACCGCGGCCAGCACGTCGAGGCCGCTCATGCCGGGCAGAGTGGCCTCGGAGATGATGAGATCGATCAGCCGGCCACCGCGGCGCGCGCGGGCCAGCTCGAGGCTGACCGCCGCGAGCAGCTCGCGGCCCTCGGGCAGCTCGCGCACCAGGCAGCCGTCGCGGCGCAGCCGCCCCGCCACATCGAGGCGCACCTGGGAGTTGCTCTCGGCCAGGAAGACGCGCGGATGGTCGGCGCGCCACAGCTCGTGGCGCAGTCCGCGTGTGAGGGATGGAAGGAAGAAATCTCCCGCGGCGTGGTTCGACATTCCGGGCCTCCGTGCCCGGTCGGTGCAGCCCACGTGCCGCGCGAACCGCCGGGAACGACGCGGCTCGGCCCGCCGCCTCGCGGGGCCGAATGCCTCGCGGGGCATTTCGCCCCGCGACGCCCGACTCCGTCTTCTCATGGCGACCCCGTCGGCGGGCCCAGAACGCACCCTCGCTCGCCGTTCGGGCCTTCCTCGGCTGGCCCGCGGGGCTACTCCCTGTCGTCGACTCCGTACGCCTTGAGCTTGCGGTAGAGGGTCTTGCGGTCGAGGCCGAGCGCCTGGGCCGCCAGGGTGCGGCTGCCTCCCACCGCCTCGAGCACGTGCAGGATGTAGCGCTGCTCGACCGTCTCGAGCGGGACCAGCTCGGTCGGATCGCTGGCCGCCACCACGACGTGGGCGCTCGAGTAGGCGCGCACCTTCTCCGGCAGATCCTCGACCGTGATCTCGGTGAAGCGGGTGAGCGCGATGGCCTGCTCGATGCAGTTGGCCAGCTCGCGCACGTTGCCGGGCCAGCTGTACGACGCCAGCTTCTCGCCCGCGGCCGGGGCCAGCCCTGTCACCGGCTTCTCGAACATGCGGCTGAAGTGGTCGACGAAGTGCTGGGCCAGCAGCAGGATGTCGCCGCCGCGCGCGCGCAAGGGCGGCAGCGCCAGGCGGACCACGTTGATGCGGTAGTACAGGTCCTCGCGGAAGCGGTGCTCCTCCACCGCGCTGTCCAGGTCGCGGTTGGTGGCCGCCACGATGCGGGCGTCGAACGGGACCTCGCGGTCCGACCCGATCGGGCGCACCGCGCGCTCCTGCAGCGCGCGCAGGAGCTTGGACTGCAGCGCCAGCGGCAGGTCGCCGATCTCGTCGAGGAACAGGGTGCCGCCCTGGGCCTCGAGGAAGAGGCCGGCGCGCTCCCTGCGCGCGTCGGTGAAGGCGCCCTTCTCGTGGCCGAAGAGCTCGCTCTCGAGCAGCGCCTCGGGCACGGCGGCGCAGTTGATCGCGGTGAACGGGCCGCCCCGCCGCTTGCTGCGCCGGTGGACGGCGCGGGCGACCATCTCCTTGCCGGTGCCGCTCTCGCCGGTGATGAGCACGGTGGCGTCGACCGGTCCGACGCGCTCGATGAGGTCGTAGACCCGGCCCATGGCGGCGCTGGTCCCGATGAGGTCCTCGAAGTGGCGCGCCTCGCGCACCGCCTGGCGCAGGCGCACGACCTCGCGCTGGAGCGCCCGGTGGCGGACCGCGCGCTCGAGGGCGAGGCGAAGCGGCTCGAGCTCGAGCGGCTTGGTCACGAAGTCGTAGGCCCCGACCCGGATCGCCGCGATCGCGGTCTCGAGGCTGCCGAACGCGGTCATGACCACGACCGGCACGTCGGGCCGGTTCAGGGTGACCCGCTCGCACAGCTCGAGGCCGTTCATCCCCTTCATCTGCAGATCCGTGATGACGACGTCGAAGTCCTGCTCGCCGAGCAGCGCGAACGCCTCGTCGGCCGCCGGGCGCGCGGTGACGTCGAAGCCGCGCCGGCCCAGGCCGCTCACCAGGAGGTCGCACATCTCCGGCTCGTCGTCGACCACGAGGACGCGGGGCCTGGCGGCGGTCATGCGGCCTCCGCGCGCGGGAGGTA
>DATFRY010000257.1:0-11170 GCA_035262925.1 Kofleriaceae bacterium
AGCTGCCGCGAGGTCGAGCTCATCACCACCGACGGCAAGGGGGTGAAGAAGAAGGCCGTGCGCTACTGCCTGCCCGCGGCGCTGGAGAAGTGACCGCCATGGGACACTTCCAGCAAAAGCTCATCGAGATCCTCGCACCCCATCTCCACCCCGCCGATCCGGTCGAGGCACCTGAGGTGGCCCCGCCGGCAGAGTGGTCGCTCGACGACGTGGGGGATTGAGCGGGGCTGTGCGACCACGGCGCGATCCAGGGCGGCTCGGAGATGGCCCGCGAGCTCGCGCGAGCGGCCTGGCAGATGCCCGCGGTGTGAGTGGGCGGCTCGTCGCTGTCGAGCGCGCGGGCCAGGCCGAAGTCCGCCACCCGGACGCGGCCGTCGGAGTCGACCAGGATGTTCTCCGGCTCGAAGTCGCGGTGCACGATGCCGGCGGCGTGGGCGGCGGCCAGCCCGCGCCCGGCCTGCCGCATCACCTCGAGGACGTCGGCGGGCGGGTGCGCGCCTGCGCTCGGTCAGAACCTCACGGCCCGATCCGAGTCCCGCGCCCACGCCGCCGCTCGCCGCCACGCCGGGCAGCGCGCCGTCCTCGCGGCCCGGAGATCATGTGATACTCCACAGGCATGAGCTCCACGGCCGCGCTTGTCGAGCTGGGCGACCGGTATGCGGCGCTCGGCCTGGGCCAGGCGGCGCGCGCCGCGTTCGAGCGCGCGCTCGGCTCCGCCGGCACCGACGATCCGGTGCCCGCCCGCCGCCTGGCCGAGCTGGCCCTGGCCGCCGGCGACGCCGACGGTGCGCGCCACTTCGCCCAGACCGCGGCCGCGCGCCGCGGCGGCGCGGCCGCGCGGCTCCTGCTCGGCCGCGCGCAGCTGGCGGCCGGAGAGCTGGCCGCGGCGCGCTTCTCCTTCGCCCAGGTGCTCGAGGCGCCGGGCGCCGGCCCGCTCCTGCGCGCGCGCGCGCTGCTCGGCCGAACCCAGGTCGCGCTGGCCGAGGACGATCAGCCGGGCGCGGTCGCCACCTGCCAGGCCGCGATCGACGGCCTCATCGCCTTCGCCGAGGCGCCCGGCCGCCGGGCCGAGGAGATCGAGGTCGAGCTGCCGCTCCTCGACGAGGCCATCATCGTCGCGGTCGCGGCCGGCTGCGGCGACGAGATCGAGCGCCGCATCGACGAGAGCGCGGCGGCCGGATCGACCGCGCCCTGTCACCTCCTGCGCGCCCTGGTGCGCGGCCACCGCCAGGCCCAGGGCGACGCCGCGCCCGACGACGCGGCGGTCGAGCGCGAGCTGGAGGCGGCGCTGGCCGAGCGGCCGGGCTCGCGCGCGATCCGCATGCGCCTCGGCGAGCGCCGCCTGCGCCGCCGGCGCGGCACCTCGTCGGACGACGCCGCCCGCCAGCGCGCGCTCGCCGACCTGGAGGCGCTCGCCGCCGACATGAGCGGCGACCCGGTCGGCCCGGTCGAGTCGGTCGAGCTCGCGCGCGTCTTCTTCCTGCTCGGCTCCGCCTACGGCGAGGACCCGGCCCAGCTCGAGCGCTCGGAGCGGGCCTACCGCGAGGGCCTGCGCCGGCGC
This sequence comes from Kofleriaceae bacterium, assembly GCA_035262925.1. Lineage (GTDB taxonomy): Bacteria > Myxococcota_A > Polyangia > Haliangiales > Haliangiaceae > DATFRY01. The sequence continues at coordinate 1,562 of DATFRY010000257.1, forward strand.
CCCGGCCACGCCGGCGCGGCCAACCAGCTGGCCCTGCTCGCGCTGGCCCGCGGCGATCTGGTCGCCGCCATCGAGGACATCGAGCTGGCGCTGCGCATCGACGCGGCCCACGGCCTGTCGTGGCGCAGCGCCGCGCGCGTGCTGGAGGCGTCGAGCCCGGGCGCCGCGCTGCCCGGCCTGGTCGGCCGCATCCTCGACGCCGCCTGGCCGGGGGCGGGCAGCGCCGCCGGGCGCGTGGCGCCGCGCCTGGTCACCGCGATGGCCGAGGTGGCGCGCGGCGACGTCCTGGCCGGCATCCACACGCGCGGCCACCGGGTCAAGAACCTGCTCGGCATCGCCGCGGCGCGGGCGCGCAGCGCGCGCAAGCTGGCCGCCTTCGGCGCGGTGACCGGCGACGTCAGCGAGCGCATCGCCGAGCTCGAGCGCGACCTGACCGGCCTCTACGACGAGTGGGCCGCGTTCCTGCGCTCCATGCAGGCGGCCGGCCCGCGCCTCGAGATCCTGCCGGTGGCGCCGCTCCTGGTCGAGGTGGTGGGCCAGGCCTCGGCCGCGTCGAGCGCCGGCGCGGTCCCGGTCGAGCTCAAGCTCGCCCCCGGCCTGCCCGATCTGCGCGGCGATCGCCTGCTCCTGCGCGAGGCGCTGCACAACCTCATCGCCAACGCGGTCGAGGCCTGCGCCGAGGTCGGCGGCGGGCGGGTCGCGGTCGGGGCGCGCCCGGTCGCCTCGGGCGGCGCGCCGGTCATCGAGATCGAGGTGGTCGACACCGGGCCCGGCATCCCGCCGGCCGACCTGCCGCGCCTCTTCTCGCCCGGCTTCACCACCAAGAAGAGCGGCTCCGGCATCGGCCTGGCGGTGGCCGAGCGCGCGGTCGAGGCCCATCACGGCCGCATCCTGATCGACAGCGAGGTCGGCCGCGGCACGCGGGTCACCGTGCTCCTGCCGACCGACCTGGCCGCGTTCGCACGCCTGGCCCCGCTCGGCGCCGGCGGAGGCGGCGAATGAAGGGCGGGGGCGGCGGCACCATCGTCGCGGTCGACGACCAGCCGGAGGTGCGCCGGCTGCTGGCCGACGTGATCGAGGCGCGCGGCCGCCAGTTCGTCGGCTTCGACGACGGCGACGACGCCATCCGCTTCCTGGCCCAGCGCGAGCCGGAGGTGGAGCTGGTCATCCTCGACCTCGATCTCGGCCACGGCCGGCGCGGCGGCCTCGACGTGTGTCGCGACCTGCGCCGCGTCCACCCCGACCTGCCGGTCATCATCCTGACCGGCGACGCCACCATCGACCGCGCGGTCGACGCGATGCGCGCCGGGGCCAGCGACTTCGTCACCAAGGACCCCTACCTCGAGGACAAGCTGGAGCTGTCGGTCGACAAGGTCGAGCGGCTCATGGCCCAGGTGCGCGCGATTCGCCGCCTCGAGGGCGAGAACCGCGCGCTGCGCTCGGCCAACGCGCGCCTGTCGGAGCTTGCCGGCCGGCGCTGGCAGATCGTGGGCAGCTCGCGCGCGCTGGGCCGCGCCATGGCGGTGGTCGAGCGGGTCGCGCCGGTCCCGCGCCCGGTGCTCATCCTCGGCGAGCGCGGCACCGGCAAGGAGCTGGTCGCGCGCGCCATCCACCAGCTGTCGCGCCGCGCGACCGAACCCTACGTCACCATCAACTGCGCCGCGGTGCCCGAGACCCTGCTCGAGTCGGAGCTGTTCGGCCACGAGGAGGGCGCCTTCACCGGCGCCACCCGGCAGAAGGAGGGCAAGTTCGAGCTGGCCGACGGCGGCACGCTCTTCCTCGACGAGATCGGCAACATGTCGCTCGAGTTCCAGGCCAAGATCCTGCGCATCCTCGAGTACCAGCGCTTCGAGCGGGTGGCCGGCTCCGAGTCGATCCAGGTCGACGTCCGCGTCATCGCGGCGACCAACGCGGACGTGCGCGCCGCCATGGACGAGGGCCGCTTCCGCCGCGACCTGTACGACCGCCTGGCCTTCGAGGTGATCGACCTGCCGCCTCTGCGCGAGCGGCTCGACGACATCGCCATCCTGGCCGAGCACTTCCTCGAGCGCTTCCGCGACGAGGTCACCGGGCTGCGGGTCCGCGCCCTGTCGCCGGCGGCCATCGAGCGGCTCACCGCCTACGACTTCCCCGGCAACGTGCGCGAGCTCAAGAACGTGGTCGAGCGCGCGGCCTATTCGGCGCGCGGCGAGGTCCTCCTGCCCGGAGACATCGAGGCCGCGCTGCCGCCGGCGCCGGCCCGGCGCCCGCTGGAGCCGCTGGCCTCGTGGGACGACTCCAGCATGTCGCTCAGCGCGCGGGTCGAGGCCTTCGAGCGCGCGATCTGCATGGAAGCGCTGGAGAAGGCGCGCTACAACCAGCGCGAGGCGGCCGAGATCCTGGGCCTCACCTACGACCAGTTCCGCCAGCGCAAGCGCAAGTACGGCCTCCTCAAGGAGTAGGACACGCGATGGGCATCTTCGGGCGCATGAAGCGGGCCATCAAGTCGAAGGCCAACGCCGCCATCGACAAGGCGGTCGATCCGGCCAAGGAGATCGACATGGCCATCATCGAGCTCGAGGCTCAGCAGAAGGCCGCGCTCAAGGAGCTCCTGTCCTACAAGGCCAGCGCCAAGACCATGGAGAAGGACATCGCGGCCCTCGAGGAGAAGGCGAAGACCTGGGAGTCGCGGGCCATGCTGGCGGTGCGCAAGGGCGACGACGCGCTCGCGCGAGAGTGCCTGCGCGAGAAGAAGGGCTGCGAGGCCGAGCTCGAGCGCATGCGCCGCGACCGCAACGAGGCCAACGGCTACGCGGCCGAGCTCAATCGCTCGCGCAAGCAGGTCGAGACCAGGCTGCAGCTGCTCAAGCTCAAGAAGGGCACGATGGCCACCCAGATCGCGGCGGCCCGCTCGGGCACCGGCAACGCGTTCGGCCTGTCGGAGAAGCCGTTCGAGCGCATGGAGCGGGCCGAGCAGAAGATCGACGGCGACGCGGTCGCCGCCGAGGCGATGGCCGAGCTGGACACCGGCGGGCCGGGCGAGGCGTCGTCGGCCGCGTCGGAGGAGGCGTTCAACGCCGCGCTGCTGGCGGCCGGCGGCGATCCGGGCGCGGAGGCGGGCGGCGACGACGCGCTGGCCCAGCTCAAGGCCAGGATGGAGGCCGATCGCCAGTCGCGCGAGCAGGACAGGCAGAAGCAGCTCAAGAAGGGCTCGTGAGCGGGCGGATCGGGCGGAGCGTCGCACATGGCGCGCGATCGCGGCGACGGCGAACACGGTGACGAGCGGCTGCTCGGCCGCCTGCGCCAGCTCAGCCTCATCGACCTCGACTCGCTCCTCGCCGGCTCGAGCGGCGAGGGCCGCGCCGATCTCCTGGCCGCCCACGCCGACGATGTGATCGACGCGCTGGGCCTCGCGCGGCAGCGCATGGCGGAGCTGACCCGCGACGTGGTGGCCGGGCCGGATCCGCTCGCCATCCTCGACGCGGCCCCGGCCGTGCGCATGCGCGGCGCGGCCGGTGAGGGGCCGGGCCGGCTGGCCGCCCGCCTGGCGAGTCGCGCCGAGGCGTGCCGCGACCTCGCTCGCATGGAGGAGGCGGCCGCGCTGCTCCTGCCGCGCCTGTTCGAGATCGAGCGCCAGCGCGGGTAGGGCCGGGCCCCGGGCGCAACCGCTGCGGCCGATGCCGCCACGTCGGATGCCGGCCAAGTGAGGGCGGCCCCGCTTTGTCCAACCGGGCGATCCTTCTCTATATAGTCTAGTCCGCCATGTCGGACGACGCCGAGCTCATCGCCTCAGCGCTGCGGGGGGAGAAGCGGGCGTTCGCCGATCTGGTCCGCAAGTACCAGAGGCGCGTGTACGCCACCGCTCTCCACATCACCGCCAGCCACAGCGACGCCGACGACGTCGCCCAGGAGACGTTCGTCAAGGCGTACCGGCACCTGGCCAGCTTCGACGGCCGTTCCGATCTCTTCACCTGGCTCTATCGCATCACCGTGAACACGGCCCTGAATCAGCTCCGCGGCCAGAAGCGCACCGACCGGCTCTCGCGCGCGGGCGAAGAGGCCGCAAGCGGTGCGCGTCCGGAGCGGGGCGGCGGCGATCGAGAGCGGACACCCGGCGAGTGGCTGGAGCTCAGCGAGCGGTTTCGCCGCGTCCTCACGGAGATAGCCGAACTGTCGCCGGTTCTGCGCGTGACTCTGGTCCTGGCGACCGTGGAACAGCTACCCTACAAGCAGATCGCGGAGATCATGGAGGTGCCGGAGGGCACCGTCGCGTGGCGCGTCAACGAGGCGCGCAAGCAGCTCCGCGATCGACTGAAAGAGACGAGTCATGAGGGCGAGGAGTCGCTGTGATGCCGCCTGAAGACCCGCCAGCCAAACCACCCGTGAACCCCATCGACCGCGACATCGCCGACGCGTTCGCCGCCCTCGACCGCACGGCCCAGGACCGCCCGCGCGATGACTTCTCGGCCCGCGTGATGGCCCGGATCAGCGACGGCGCGGACGCCGGGGCCGGCGCCGGCGCGGGTGCGGGTGCGGGTGCGGGCGCCGAGAAGCCGCCGCGACCGGCGCGCGCGGGCGCCGACGATTCGGGGCTGCACGACATCGTGGCGCTGGCCAGCCAGGCCAAGCGCCGCCTGTCGGAGCGCGACCAGTCGGAGTCGGACGCCGGCGAGTCGGTGATGCTGGCGGCGGCGCCCGGCGGGCTGCGCGCGGTCATGCTGCCGGAGGCCGGCCGGAGCGCGCCGGCGCCCGCCCAGGAGCTGCGGGTGCCGCGAGAGCCGACCCGCACCGACTCGCGCAGCAGCCTCGCCTACTGGCTGCTGGGATCGGTCGCCACCGTGGCCGCGGCGGCGGCGGTCGCCGTGTTCGTGTTCGGCATCGGCCGCCACAAGGGGCGCGAGCCCGGCGGCGAGCTCGCGCGCGTGGAGACGCCACCGACGGGCGGCGCGGCCGCGGCGACCGGCGGGCTCGCCGCCGCGCCCGCGGCGCCCGCACCCGGGGCGACCGCGGCGCCGAGCGGCGCCCTGGCCGAGGCCGATCGCCTGGAACGCGACGAGCGCGCCGGCGCCGCCGGCGACGAAGGTGCGTCGGCGGCACAGCGGGTGCGCCCCGCGTCGCGCGCCGAGGTCCGCCAGGAGGGCGCGAGGGAGCGCGGCGCCGAGCCCGGCAAGCACCGGCGTGACGACGCGAAGCGGACGATCGGCGCGCCGTCACCCGAGGCCGCCCGACCGCCCGGCGGCGAGGCCGAGGGCCCGGCCGGCCCGGCCCCGGGCGCGCACGGCGGGGCGGACCCGAGCGCGGGCGCGAGTCCGGGCGCGACCGACCCGGGCGAGAAGCCCGCGGGCGAGGGCGCCGGCAAGAGCGGTGGCGGCGACGTCAACCTCGAGGACATGATCGACTCGGTCGCCGACGAGGACGAGCCGGCGCCCGCGCGGAAGCCCGGCGAGCAGCCCAAGCAGGCCGAGCACGTCGGCAAGAAGAAGGAGGAGCCGGCCAAGGCCGAGAAGAAGGAGCTCGACCGCCGCGAGGTATCGCGCGCGCTCGAGGACATCCGCGGCCAGGTGCAGAGCTGCCGCGACGCCGAGCAGTTCACCGGCACGGTGACGGTCAGGTTCGCGGTCGCGCCCAGCGGGCAGGTGACCTCGGCCGCCGCGACCGGGGCGCACAGCCGCAGCCGGACCGGCGCGTGCGTGGCGCGCGCGGTCCGCCAGGCCAGGTTCCCCGCCTTCGACGGCGTGCCCATCTCGTTCACCTATCCCTTCCTGCTGTCCCGGTAGCCGCGACCCATCCGCGACACGACAGATCCTCCACATCGATGACGAGATCGACGAACGGAGCCGCGGGGCGGCTCGGTCCCTTCTTCGAGGACTTCGAGCCCGGCCAGCACATCCGCCACCCGGTCCCGCGCACGCTGCACGGCGGCGACATCTCGCTCTACATCGCGCTGACCGGCGATCGCCGGCCGCTCACCTCGTCCACCGACTTCGCGCAGTCGCTCGGCTTCGCGCGCGAGGTGGTCCACGACCTGCTCGCGTTCCACATCGTGTTCGGCAAGTCGGTGGGACAGCTCTCGGCCAACGCGGTCGCCAACCTCGGCTACGCCGACGTGCGGTTCCGCGGTGCGATCTACCCGGGCGACACGCTGCGCGCGACCAGCGACGTGATCGGCGTGCGCGAGGCGTCCAGCCGCCGCGCCGGCGTCGTCTACGTGACCACGCACGGCCTCAACCAGCGCGACGAGGAGGTGCTGCGCTTCACTCGCTGGGTCCTGGTCGAGAAGCGCGACCTTTCGTCGCCCGCGCCCGCCCCGGTGGTCCCCGAGCTCCCCGACTCGGTCCCGGGCGACCAGCTGTCGCCGCCCTGGGAGCTCAACCTCGACCGCTTCGACGACGTCATGTGGGCGACCGGCGGGCACGCCATGTGGGACGACTACGAGGTCGGCCAGCGCATCGACCACTCCGGCGGCATGACCATCGACGAGACCGATCACACGACGGCGACCCGCCTCTATCAGAACAGCGCGCGCGTCCACTTCGACGCCCATCGCATGCACAGCTCGCGGTTCGGCCGCCGCCTGGTCTACGGCGGCCACGTCATGAGCGTGGCCCACGCCCTGGCCCACGTCGGGCTGGAGAACGTGCTCCTCATGGCCGCCTGGAACAGCGGCGTGCACGCCAACCCGACCACCGCGGGCGACACCATCTACGCCTGGAGCGAGGTGCTCGACCGCGCCGAGCTGGCCGGCCAGCCGCGCCTGGGCGCGCTCCGCCTGCGCCTGGTTGCGGTCAAGAACACGGATCCCGCGCTCGAGTCCATCACCCGCATGGTGACGGGAGAGAAGGGCCCGTCGTACGACCCGCGCGTCGTGCTCGACCTCGACTGGTGGGGGCTGATCCCCAGGCGGATCCCGTGATAGCCCGGCGCCGTACTCTCACGGCGAGTCCGTCGACGGGCCCCGGAACCTACCCTCGGTCGGCCCTTCGGGCCTTTCTCGGATAGCGGCGTGGCCTGCTTCCTGGTCCGCTTCCCCGAGGCAGGCCGCGACGGGCAGGTCGGCCGCCGGGGCATGCGCCGCGACCTCGTGCAGGTGATCGAGCGCGACCTGCCGCGCGCGCTCGTCTCGGCCGAGGGCGGCCGCATCGTGGTCGAGTGCGAGGAGGGCGCCGGGCCGCTCCTGGCCTCGCTTCCGGGCGTGACCTCCTTCTCCCCCTGCCGTCGCCTGGGCGTGGCCGAGGTGGCCGACGCGGCGGTGGAGCTGGCCGCGGCCGCCCTGCCGGCGGCGGCCGCTTCTCGGTGCGGGTCAAGCGCGTCGGCGATCACCCGTTCCGCTCGCGCGAGCTGGCCGCCTCGGTCGGGCACGCGATCGCGAGCCGCGTGGCGGGCGCCGTGGTCGACCTCGACGCGCCCGAGCTCGCCGTCGGGATCGAGGTGCGCGGCGACGACTGCTACCTCTTCCGCGAGGTGGTGGCGGGCGCGGACCGCCGGGCCCCGCCGGCGCGCGGCGAGGGCGAGCCGCGCTTCCTGGCCGACCAGATGCTCGGCCGGCTGGGCGTGTGGCTTCGCCTGTTCGGCTTCGACACCGCGGAGGGGCGCGATCGGCCCGATTCCTGGCTCCTGCGCCGCGCCCGCGACGAGGGCAGGGTGATCCTGACCCAGGACCGGGCGCTGTCCCGCGCGGGGTCGGCGCTCACCCACTACGTCGAGGCGCGCGACGTCGACGGCCAGCTGGGCGAGGTGATGCGCGCCTTCGAGCTGCGCTTCGACCGCTCGCGCCTGCTGTCCCGCTGCACCCGCTGCAACCGGGGGCTCGAGCAGGCGGCCGCCGGCGAGGTGGAGCGCCGCGTGCCGCCGTCGGTGCGCGAGCGCCGGCGCCAGTTCCTCCACTGCCCCTCGTGCGATCGCATCTACTGGGAGGGCGATCACTGGCGGCGCATCATCGACCGCGTCTCCACCCTGCGCGAGCGAGGAGTGATAGCGTAGGCGCGATGGCGCGCGACAGGCCCAGCGGCTCGGGTGGATTCCGCACGGCGCCCGGTCCGCGCTCGGGACCGCTGACGCAGGTGTTCGACGACGTGTGGTGGGCGTGGGGCACCACGCGCTTCCTGCCCGGCCTGCTGTTCCCGCGCAACATGTGGATCGTGCGCGAAGGCGGCGAGCTGGTCGTCATCCACGGCGTCATGCTGCCCGACGAGGAGCAGCGCAAGGTGGAGGCGCTCGGCCCGGTCAAGCACCTCGTCCGGCTGGGCGCGTTTCACGGCATGGACGACGCGCGCTACGTGAAGCGCTACGCGCCGGTGGTGTGGGCGCCGCCCGGCGTCGATCAACCGGAGGGCGTGCGGACCGACCGCGAGCTCCGCCCCGGCGCCCCGACGCCGCTGGCCGGCTCGTCGCTGTTGGCGTTTGCCAGCTCGAGGACCCCCGAGACCGTCATCCACCTCGAGCGGCATGGCGGCATTCTGTTCACCTGTGACAGCGTGCAGAACTGGGACACGACCGAGGGGTGCTCCCTGCTGGGGGGAGTGATGAGCCGCATGATGGGATTCCGCGGGCGAGCCTGCATCGGGCCAGGCTGGCGAAAGCTGTGCGAGCCGAAGGACGGTCGCGGCTTCGAGCCCGATTTCCGCAGGTTGCTCCAGCTCGACTTCCGCCACGCCCTGGGCGGCCACGGCGGGCCGATGCTGAATTCGGCCAGGCTCGATCTCCTTGCCAGCGTCGACGCCCTCTACACCTGAGCGTAGAATGCGGCGGCTTCGGAACCCGTCGAAGCTGTCCGTGCGCACGCACGTGCGGAATATCTGGGGACCTCGATTCGAACAAGGAGCGATTACGCGATGCGATCCATCCTTCTCGCAGTGGCGCTTGCCGGCGCCGTCGGCCTGGCCCTGGCCACGACCTTCACCGCGCAGCAGTCTCAGGTCGACGCTGCTCCGGGCAAAAATCTGAAGATCTATCCCAAGACGACGGAAGTCGATCAGATCAAGAAGGACATGAAGGTCGTGGCCAAGGCGCTCGGTGTCCAGTGCGACCATTGCCACAACCTCGACGACATGTCGGCCGACAGCGACAACAAGACCAAGGCGCGCGCGATGATGCAGATGGTCGGCAGCATCAACGACACGCTGAAGAAGAACGGCTTCAAGGATCAGGTCACCTGCATGACCTGCCACGCCGGGAAGCAGAAGCCGCCCAAGAAGTGAGTCGGCCCCGAGCTGACTCGACCGGGACGTGACGTGAGCGAGGCGAGGCGAGGCGAGCCCTGGCCGGAGAGCGCGGCTCGCCCGCTCACTCGCCGCCGGGGCTCTCCCGCCCCTTGTGGCAGGTGAAGCAGGCCAGCACCTGCTTGCCGCCGAAGTACTGGCGGTTGAGCGCGTGGGTCATCGCCATCATGGCCCGGGCCGCCTTCTTGTGCTGGTTCCCGTCGGCGGCGTAGTCGCGCGTGTCGTGGCAGTGGTCGCACTTCACTCCGAGCCCGCGCGTGACCTGGTTCTTCATGTACGCGCTGACCTGGGCCAGCGACCAGGATCGCGGCAGCACCTCGAGGTTGGTCGCGTGGCCGGCGCTGGCGCCGCCGCGGCCCCTGCCGCCGCCGGCCGCGCCGGCGTCGTGGGCGGGTGCGGCGGGTGCGGCGGG
>DATFRY010000258.1:0-4634 GCA_035262925.1 Kofleriaceae bacterium
GCGTCCTGGTCGCGGTGCCGCTCTATCACGCGTACGGCTGGGACCTGGGCCTGCTGCCCACGCTGTGCACGGGAGCCACCATGTTCCTCGAGGAGGAGATCTCGGCGCGGCGCGTGGCCAAGCTCCTGCGCGATCACAACATCGACGTCCTGCCCGGCACGCCGAGCATGTATCGCGAGCTGGCCAAGTTGCCGACGGCGAAGGCGCTCAAGGTGACCAACCCGCGCTTCCTGTCGGGCGGCTCGAAGCTCGACGCCGACGTCGCCCAGGCCATGCTCGACGAGTACGGCGTGCGGCTCATCTCCTGCTACCACACCACCGAGACCGGCGTGATCGCGCTCGACGTGCAGGGCAAGAACCAGGACTCGGTGGGCAAGACGGTCGACGGGGTGGAGCTCCGCTTCACCGCGCCCAAGGCCAAGAAACCGGCCAGCGGCGCGAGCCCGGCCGCGGCCAAGCAGGGCGTCATCTGGGTGCGCAGCTCGGCGCTGTCGCCGCGCTCGATCGGCCCGTTCAAGGAGGAGCGGGTCAAGGCCCGCGAGGTCGCGATCGGCGAGAGCGACGGCGACGGCTGGTTCCGCACCGGCGATCTCGGCCGCTTCGACCGCTCGGCGCGCCTCTACCTGACCGGGCGCGAGGACGACGTGGTCAAGATCGAGGGCAAGCGGGTCGCGCTCGGCGAGGTCGAGGGCTGCCTGGAGGCGTTCCCCAAGGTGAAGGCCGCGCAGGCGCGCCTCGAGTCGGATCCGTTCGCCGGCTCGATGGTGGTCGCGCGCGTCGTCGCCACCTCGCACTGCGAGGCCGAGGAGATCATCGACCACTGCGCGCGCAACCTGGCCCCCTACAAGGTGCCGCGGCGGATCGAGTTCTGCGATCGCATCTGATCGGCTCGGCCGGCGTGGCGAGCGCGGCGGGCGAGCGCGGCGGGCGGGACGACGAGGCGCGCTCCTACCGGCGCGGCGCGGTCCGCGGGGCGGTGGGGCGCGGGGCCGCGTGCCTGGCCGGCTGCTTCTGGTTGAAGCGCAGCGCGCGATCCACCCAGCCGGCGAGGCCCGCGCGCGTGGCGGTGCCGGCGTGGCCCACGTAGACCATCCCGCGCGACGGGCGACCGGTGAAGTCCATGGGCCGCGCGTGCGGCTGGGCCAGCGCGTCGTCCAGCGCCTCGGGTCCGACGCGGACCATGAGGTCGTCGCCGATCACGCCGAAGGCCATGTGACCGCGCACCATGAACGCGAGCCCGCCGAACATCTTCTTCTCGACCATCTCGCGGTGCGACGCCATGAGCTCGCGCAGGCGCTCGGCCAGCGTCTCGTCGTAGGCCATCACTCGACCTTTCGCGCGCGCGCCTCGCGCTCGCCGTGACGGGCCAGCCGCTGGATCTCGACGATCGCGTCGAGCGCCGCCAGCACGTGCGCCCAGGCGCGCGGCGACGGATGAGGTGCGGCCGCCGTCGAATCGAGAGTCATCGCCTTCTCCTTGCCGGTCACATGAGAATGTCGAAATGCCGGGGCGAATTTCGACAGTGAGTGGCGCGGGTGGCGTGAGGGGACGATCCCGGTCAGACTGCAGCCCTCGGCACGAGACTTGAATCACCGAAATGAAAGGAGGAACGAGCGATGGGAAATATGTTGAGGCCCGAGAGTCAGGGCGGCGCCAAAGGCAATTCGGGGACGCGCAACGTCCAGCGGCCCACCAGGCACGCTCACTCGGGTCAGCCGGAACCCCGCACTGACGTGGCGGGCGAAGACGCGGACGATCGCGACCTGGACAATCGAAACGTCATCCGCGGCATCGACTAGACCTGATCGAGAGAAGCCACCGGAGGGCGGCGCTGCGCGCTGCTCCCGAGCCGCCAGCTAGCTGCCGCGGTCCGCTCCGTCGGGCGCGGCGCCGGTGAATAGCTGACGGCTCGGTGGTGAATAGTCGCCAGTTTCGGCTGGCAGGTCAGTTGGTGCGCCGAGCGCTCCCGATCCACGCGCGCACCAGCGCCTGCATGGCCTTGTCGCCGGCCCGATCGAGCTCCTGTTCGGCCTCGCGCGCGAGATCCAGCGCACGCGCGCGATCGCGACCGAGGTCGATCAGGAGCCGCGCCAGCCGGAACTCCGACTGTGCGCGGGCTCGCTGCGCCGTGCGAGACGGCACGTCGAGGCGCTCCCGGGCGGCGACCGCACGCTCGAGCGGCTCCAGCGCCCGCTCGGGGTGCCCGGCCTCGATGTAGGCGCGCGCGATGCCCTCGATCGCGTCGGCCAGGTCCGCGTGGTCGGGGCCCAGCACCGCCTCGCCGAGGGCGCGCGCGCGCTCGAACAGGGCCAGCGCCTCGCCCGTGCGCCCCATGTCGAACAGGCAGCTCGCCTCGCCGGTCATGAGCGGCACCAGGCTCGGATGGTCGGGCGCCAGCTCCGCCGCGGCGGCGCGCGCGCGGCGATAGAGCTCGAGCGCCTCGCCGAAGCTGCCCTGCCGGTGGGCCAGCACGGCCAGCAGCCGGTCGCTGGCGGACGGATCCGCTGCCAGGCCGGCGCGGTCGCGCCGCTCGCGCAGGGCGCGAGCGCGCTCGAGGTGGGCGCGTGCCTCGTCGAGCGCGCCCTCGTCCATGGCCAGCCCGCCGTACCACTCCTCGAGCTCGCCCTCGCGGCGCGGGTCGCCGCCGATGCGCTCGATCGCGGCGCTGGCCAGGTGGGCCAGGCGGCGCGCCTCACCCCGGCGATCGCCGCCGTCGCCGCCGTCGCCGACGATGCGGACGAGCTCGAGCCACGCGTCGGCCGCGGTCTCGCCCGAGCGCGCGGCCTCCGCCGCAGCGATCGCCTCGTAGGCCGCCTCCTCGGCCGGCCCGACCTGGCCCAGCGCGCGCCGGGCCGCGGCCTCGGTCACCAGCGCGGCCGCCTCGGTCGCGCGATCGCCGCCGGCGCGCGCCGCGCTCACCACCCGGCCCGCCGCCGACGCGGCGGCTCGCTCGACGCCGGCCAGGTGCTGGGCGCGCGCACGGCCGAGCTCCGCGCGCAGGGCGCGCCCGGCGCGCGGGTCGCCCGGCGGCCGCTCCTCGGCCAGCGCCGCCGCGCTGGCGCACACATCGAGCGCATCGAGATCGGCGGCCGCCGCGGTCGCCCGCGCCACCATCGGCGGGTCGGCGCGGCGGTAGAGGTCGAGGAGCGCGCGCACCTCGCCCATGCGGCGGTCGAGGCAGCGCGCGCGCAGCTCGAGCAGCTCGCGCGACTGCTCGCCGCGCACGCTGGTCGCCTCGCACGAGTCGGTCTGCATCGCGGCCCACGCGGTCGTGTAGCGATCGAGGCCGCGCGCGAAGGCGCTCCACTGCGGGGCCGCGTCGCGGGCGCCCGAGGCGCCGAACGCCCCGCGCAGCTCGGCCCGGCGCGCCGCGTCCCACACCCCGGCCAGGCCCGCCGCCGCGCCCTGGCAGGGATCGCGGGTCGCGAAGACGCCCAGCCCCGCAGCGCCGGCGATGCCGCCGCCCAGCGCGGCGAGGGCGACCGCGGCGGCCCAGCGGCGGCGCCGGCGCACGGCGCGCGGCCGCCGCAGCTCCTCGAGCAGCGCCTTCATCGCCGGGTAGCGATGCGCCGGATCGCAGGCGAGCCCGCGCGCGATCACGCCGCGCAGCCAGGCCGGCGCGCGGCCGCGCGGCGGCTCGCGCACCCGACCCGACGCGATCTCATCGTAGAGCGCGAGCGCCGACTCGCCGGCGAACGGCCGATGGCCGTACAGCGCCTCGTAGAGGGCCACGCAGAAGGCGAACTGATCGGCGCGCGCGTCGATGGCGCGGGCCGCCGCGTGCTGCTCCGGCGCCATGTAGGCCGGCGTGCCGAGCACCGCGCCGCTCGCGGTCAGGGTGGCGTCCGCGACGGGGCCCGGGCCGGGCGCCGGCGCCGCCTCGGGCGGGCCGTCGTCGTCGCGATCGAGCAGTGCCAGGCCGAAGTCGCCCACCCGGACGCGGCCGCGCCGGTCGATGAGGACGTTGTCCGGCTTGAAGTCGCGGTGCACGATGCCGGCGGCGTGGGCGGCGGCCAGGCCGTCGCCGGCGCGCAGGAACGCGTCGACCACCTCGCGCCAGCTGCGCGGACGGGAGGCCAGCCACTCGCGCAGCGTGATGCCCTCGACGAGCTCCATCGCCACGAACACGTGCTCGCGGTGGGTGCCGACGTCGTAGACGGTGACGACGTTGGGATGGGAGAGCTTGGCCAGCGCCTGGGCCTCGCGCAGGAGGCGGCGCTGCGCCGCGCCCGGGCGCGGATCGCGCAGGAGCTTGAGCGCGACCCGGCGGTCGAGGCCGTAGTCGTATGCGGCGTACACCACGCCCATGCCGCCGGCGCCGACCTCGCCCGTGACGACGTAGCGGTGGATGGTGGTGCCGCGCGGCAGCCCGCCGGTCCGCTCGCGCCACCGGTCGGGGGCGGTCGTGGCCGCCAGCGTGTGATCGAGCGGCGCGGCCTGATCGAGCGGCGCCGTGCGCTCGAGCCGTGCGATCGGATCGAGCGGCGCCGTCCGATCGAACGGCAGCCGGTCAGCCGGACCGCCGATCGGCCTCTCCTTGCCCTCCGCCATGCCGCGACCGCGCTCCCTGGGACTCCGGCGCGGTCACTTGCCGCGAAAGCTCGGCTCGCGCTTCTGAAGAAAGGCCGACACGC
>DATFRY010000259.1:0-10493 GCA_035262925.1 Kofleriaceae bacterium
GTCCACGGCGCCGTCGAGGTCAACGACCAGGTCAACGTGGCGACGTCGACGTCGACGTCGACGTCGACGAGAACAGCCTCCAGGCCAGGAACCTCCTGGTAGAGGCATCAGTCGTCGCCCTCCGCGGCGCCGTCCCTGCCCGGGTCCCGGTCGCCGGGCCCCCCCGACGCGATGTGGAGCGTTCGGGTGGGATAGGCGAGCGAGACGCCCAGCTCGGAGAGGCGGCGGAGGATCGCCAGGACCACGCGCTGCTGCGTGTCCATCATGAGGACGTACTCGGGCGAGCCGAAGAAGTAGACGATCTCGAAGTCGAGCGAGTGCTGGCCGAAGCCCTTGAGGTGAGCGCGGTCGAAGCGCGCACCTTCCTGCGACTCGATGATCTCGCGGAAGATGCCCGGCAGCTTCTCCAGCACGTCGACCGGCGTGGAGACCGTGACGCCGACGGTGAACAGGACCCGCCGCCGCAGCATGCGCCGGTAGTTGCGGATGCGCGACTTGAGGAGGTCGGCGTTCGCGAACACGAGCTCCTCGCCGTTCAGGCTGCGCAGGCGGGTCGTCTTGATGCCGACGTGCTGCACCTTGCCGATGTGGTCGTCGATGTGGATGGTGTCGCCGATCTCGAACGGGCGATCGAGGGTGATCGAGACCGAGGCGAACACGTCCTGCAGCACGTTCTGCACGGCGAGCGCGATCGCGACGCCGCCGATCCCGAGGCCGGCCACCAGCGCGGTGACATCGACGCCCAGGTTGTCGAGGATGAGCAGGATCATGATGACCCAGGCCACGACGCGGGCGAAGAAGCCGATCATGGCCAGGAGTCCGAGGCCGGCGGTCTCGCCCTGGGCGAGCTTCTTGTCGCGCACGCGCTCGACGGTCGCTGCGATGGCCGCGCTCGACCACGACCCGATCTGCACGAGCAGCGCGATCACCGCTGCGGTTCGCGCCTTGCCGGCCAGCCCGGGCGGGAGGACCAGGAACAGCGACGCCGCGTAGAGCGCGATGAAGAGGGTGAGCCACAGGCGCGTGGCGTCGACCACCTGGAGGAGCGTGTCGTCGAGGCCGCTCGCGGTGCGCCGGACCAGCAGGCCCCCCCGCGTGACCAGGATGTGCTTGGCGATGCGGACGGCCAGAAGGATGGCGACGACCACACTCGCCGCCACCAGGTACGCCCGCACGCTGTTGCCCCAGTACTCGACCTGGAGCATGTCGGCGGCCCCGGCCGACCCAATCCATTCAGCTCGTCCACCCAGCAACGGAGACCTCAGGAGGCGAAGGGATTGCCTGGATCGCCGCCGCCCTCGCCGCCCGGATCGTCGCCGCCCGGGTCGCCCCCGCCGGGGTCACCCCCGCCTGGATCATGGGGGTCGCCGCCGCCCGGATCGCCGCCACCCGGATCGCCGCCACCGTGGCCGCCGTGCTTGCCGCCGCCGCCATCGTCACCGTCGCCGTCGCCCTCGTCGTCGCCGCCGTCGTCATCGTCGTCGCCGGCCGCCGACCCGCCCGGGTCATTGCCCTCGACGTCGACTTCCACCGATGACTCCGACGAGGCGTTGTCGTCGGACTTGTCGCCCGCCTCGCCGCTGGGGACGGCGCCCTCGGAGTACTGGAAGCCGTCGCTCGGCTCTCTCTCGGTGCGGAAGGGCTGGGTCGGGACGGTGTCGCGCTCGGTGCGCCGGCACCCGACCAGGACGCCTGCACCCGCGACGGTGACCACCGCCGCCAGCGCAAACGTCAGCTGCGCTTCGCGCCACGACATCGAGCTGCAAACAGTTTACCCTCGATCATCTCGATGCGCATTGCCTTCACGTACAGCCTGAAGACCGCCGCGACCGAGGACCAGGCGGAGTACGACACCCCCGAGACGGTCAGCATGATCGAGGCGGCGCTGCACCAGCTCGGTCACGAAGTGCTGCTCATGGAGGCATCCGGCACGGTCGCCGAGCTGGTGGCCGCGCTCGAGCGGACGCGCCCGGATCTCATCTTCAACACCGCCGAGGCGGGCACCGGGCGGGCGCGGGAGGCGTTCTACCCGTCGCTGTTCCAGCGGATGGGTATCCCCTGCACGGGGTCGGACGCCTACGCCTGCACCGTGACGCTCGACAAGCACCTGACCAAGCTCCTGGTGGCTTCGCACGGGGTACGCGTGCCGGGCTGGGTGTTCGCGCGGCGCATGAGCGACCTCGAGGGGTGCGAGCTCGCGTTCCCGCTCATCGTGAAGCCGAACTTCGAGGGCAGCTCGATGGGCATCACGGCCGACTCGGTGGTGCAGGACCGCGTGTCGATGCAGGCGCGCGTGGCCGACGTGCTGGGTCGCTTCAGGGACGGCGTGATGGTCGAGGAGTACATCGCGGGCCGCGACGTGGTGGTGCCGTTCCTCGAGGTGGTCTCACCCGCCACCGGAGGCATCCTCGAGCCGGCCGAGTACGTCTATCCCGAGACCGACAAGCCCTTCACGATCTTCGAGCTCGAGATGAAGATGCGTGGATTCGAGGATGTCAAGGTGCATGTGCCGGCGAACCTCACGCCGGAGCAGCGCGCCGAGGCGATGCGGTCGTCGCGCATCTGTGTCGACGTGCTGGGGGTTCGCGACCTCGGGCGAATGGACTACCGGATCGATGACGCCGGGACTCTCTATTTTCTCGAGATGAACGCGCTCCCAAGCCTCGAGCCGGGCGCATCGATCTATCTCTCCGGCCAGCTGGCCGGGCTGGACGGCGTCGCCGGCGTGATGGAGGCGGTCATCGCCTCCGCGCGGGTGCGCTTCCCGAAGCTCGCGCGAAGCTAGGCGATCGTGGTCGGCGCCGCTGTGGCACACTCGATCCCCATGAGTGCGTCCGTTGGCGCCGATATCGAGGCGCTGTGCAGCAAGTGTGGCGACGTCTGGCACGTGGTGGTGGCCAAGGTCGGCGCCGACATCGTGAAGGTGCAGTGCAAGGAATGCCACGGCTACCACCGCTACAGGAGGTCCGGCGCGCCGGCGTCGTCGAGCAAGGCGCGCTCGCCGTCGAGCCCGGCGCGGCGGGCGAGCAGCAGCCGCGCCCCGGCCCGGGCGCGCACGGCCACCGCGCCGCCCGCGCCCGCGACCTTCAAGGCCGATCCAGGTGCGCCGACCCGCGCGTATCACATGCGCGAGACCTACCACCCGGGCGAGCAGATCTCGCATCCGCGCTTCGGGGTCGGGCTGGTCGAGCAGACCACCGAGCCGGGCAAGATCGCGGTGGTGTTCTCGGACGGGCGCAAGCTCCTGGCCCAGGCCAAGCCGGAGTCGACGCTCGGCACCGCCAACCACATGAGCTCGCTCACCGCCGAAGAGGACTGAGCTCCGCCATCCGCGGGCACACGCGCGCGAGGTCGGCGCGGGCGCCGGATGGATCGGCGCCGACGCAGAGATCGAACGCTGTGCGGCCGAGCTCGGCTCCGTCGCCCTCGAGGCCGAGCTCGACGCGGTGCACGCCCGCGCGCTCGAGGGTGAGCGTGGCGGACAGGCGGCCCTGGTCGTCGAGCGGAAACTCGCCGCGCAGCGCGACGTGATGGCCTCGGTCGTGGAGGAACGCGAGACGCGCGGTCACCGCCCCGCGCTGCCATGACCGCGCCAGCTGTGGGCCGGGCCGGATCTGGACCGCGAGAGTGAACGACTGGCGCGGGCGAACCGACCGCGGCCTCACCCACACGGTGTAGGTGAAGCCGTCCGCGCGGCCGGGAAGCGTCCAGACGCCGGCGTGGGTCGAGCGGGACGGCGGAGCGGACGCGGCCGGCGGGGACGCGGCCGGGGCGGCGGGGCTGTTCGGCGTGGACGGGCCTTGCGGCGCGGATGACGCGGACGGCGCGGACGGCGCGGACGGCGCGGACGGCGCGAGCCCGACCGCGCGCGAACGCGGCGGCGCGGCGGCGGCCTCGACCACCGCGTCGCGGGAAGCGGCGCGACTGCGAGGACCTCGACCGCCGAGGGCGAGGGCGGCGCCGATCGCGCTGCCCGCCAGCACCAGGAGCCCCAGCCGCAGCGCGAGCCGGCGGCGCCGCGGCTGGCCGATCATCTCCTCGATCGGCTCGTCGGTCAGGTCCTCGGGCGGCTCGTCCAGCGGCTCGGCCGGCTCCCCGGGCAACTCCTCGGACGCATCCCGAATGCGGTCGTCGAGGCGGGGCACGGCCGCGCGGCCCGGCGCGTCTCGCGCGGCCGCCAGCGCGCGCGCGAGGTCGCCGGCGCTCGCGAAGCGTTCCTCGCGCTGCTTGGCCAGGCAGCGCAGCACGACAGCCTCGATTGCCGGGGAGATGGCCCGCGTCGGCGCGCGCCTGGACGGCGGCTCGGGCGGCTCGGTCGTGTGCCGGTGCAGCACCGCCATGAAGCTCGCTGCTCGAAAGGGCAGCGTGCCGGTCAGCAGCTGGTACAGGACCACGCCGAGCGCGTACAGGTCGGCCCGCGCGTCGACCTCGTCGCCCAGCGCCTGCTCGGGCGCCACGTAGTCGGGCGTGCCGACGAACGAGCCGGTGCGCGTGAGCCGCGAGTCGCTCTGCACGAGCTTGGCGATGCCGAAGTCGAGCAGCACCACGCGCGGCGGGGCGCCCGCGCGGCGGACCAGGAACACGTTGGCCGGCTTGAGATCGCGGTGAATGACGCCGGCCTCGTGCGCGGCGCCGAGCCCGGCGGCCATCTGCAGCGTCAGGTCGATGGCCTGTGCCGCGGCCAGCGGACCGCGCTCGATGCGGTCGGCCAGCGTCTCGCCCTCGAGCCACTCGAGCGCGATGTAGACCGCGCCGGCGCCCGTGACGCCGAAGTCCTCGACGTGCACGATGTTGGGGTGACCGATCGCGCTGGCGGTGCGCGCCTCGCGCCGCAGACGCTCCACCGCGTGCGCCTCGCCGGCCAGCTCGCGGCGCAGCACCTTGAGCGCCACGCGCTTGCCGACGTGAATGTGCTCGGCCTCGAACACGTCGCTCGACGCGCCCTGGCCGACCTTCCTCAGAATGCGGTAGCGATCGACCTGCCGCTCCGCCGCGTCGCCAGCGTCAGCCGCATCGCTCGCATCGCTCGCGTCGGGGACCAGCACGGCGCCGTCGTCGGGGCAGACCGCGCAGCCGCTCGCGTGTCGCCCACATGTTGGGCATCGCCCCACCAGGGAAGCGTAGCCCCGAAAAAAAACGCGGCCGCTGCGGGCGCGCTCGCCTGCCGCTTCTCAGCGGCGTGGTGGGGGGGGGAGGGGACGAGCGGGGTGTGCCCGCAGCAGCCGGCGTCACTTCTTCGATTGTCAGGGCCGACCAACGCGCCGGCATCTCCTCACTAGAGCAAGCACCATGCCGCCATGCTTCTGGCCGAAAGCGATGCTTCGGCAGTACGCGCGCAGACAATAGGGCCCTGATTGGCCGTTCGAGTAGCCGGTTGCTGAAGTCAGAACACCACAGGACCGGCTAACGCAGTTGCCACCCATCAGTTCCAGTGGTAGCCGGCGACCGCCGCAACGCTGTACACGAACACCCTGTCGCCGGAGCGACCGGCGTCCGCGTCATCGCTGCCACCGCTGCCAGCACGCACACGGGAGCTGCCCATCCGGATCGAGAGATCGATCCCCGAGAACCGCTTGTGACCAAGCTCGCCCCCGACGGCAAACATCGCCGCGGGGCCCAGCTCGGCGCCGCTGTCGCGGCCACCACCGCCCGAGAAGAGGAGCCCGCCGCCTCCCAGCCCGGCCTGCAACCACAGGCGCGGCACCAGCCAGACCCGCGCGCCCGCCGTCGCGATCGCGTGCGCGGCCAGGCCGGGCCCGCCGGTGTTGCCGGTCGCGATGAGGTGGAAGAGCGACCACGCGTCGACGACCAGCGCGACGCGCGGGGCGAGCTGCGCGCCCGCGAACCCGTCGAGGCTGATGCCGCCCTCGGCGTAGCAGCCGCCGCACACCGCGTCGAGCAGGCCGATGCCGAAGTCGAGGCCGATGACCGCCCGGCCGGGCGCCCGCAGCCTGGCGACGTACACCGGCGGCGGCGGCGGCTCGTGGACCACGTCCTCGTCACCCGGGTCGTGCGGGGCCTGGGCGCCGGCGCGCGGCGCGGCGCCGCCCAGCGCGGCCGCCATGACGAGCGCCTGCCATCGCGCCCGCGGCGCCACTCAGCGGACGGCCGACAGCCGCTCCTCGACCATCTTGTTGGCGATGATGTCGGTCGGCGTCATCGCCTTGCGGGCGCGCTCGGCGATCTCGAGGATGGTGTCGTAGATCTTCATCGTGCGGCCGCGCGCCTTCTCCGCGTCGTAGCCCAGGATCTCCTGCGCCACGTTGACCAGGCCGCCGGCGTTGATCGCGTAGTCGGGGGCGTAGACGATGCCGCGCTGCATGAGGTCCGCGCCCATGGCCGACTCGGCCAGCTGGTTGTTGGCGGCGCCGGCCACGATGCGGCAGCGGAGGCGCGGCACGGTGTCCGGGTTGAGCGCGCTGCCCAGCGCGCACGGTGAGAACACGTCGCACTCGACGTCGAAGATGTGCTCGAGCGGCGCGATCGACGCGCCGAACTCGCGCTGCGCCCGCTCCGCCTTGAGCGGATCGACATCGGCGACGGTGAGCTTGGCGCCCTGGGTGTGGAGCTCGCGGCACAGGTGATAGCCGACGTGGCCGACCCCCTGCACGGCGACGTGGATGCCCTCGAGCGAGTTGCGCCCGGTCGCGAACTGGACGCACGCCTCGATGCCGCGCCGCACCCCGAGCGCGGTGAAGGGCGACGGATCGCCCGAGCCTCCGCTGGCCGGATCCACACCGGTGACGTGCCTGGTGACGCTGCGGATGACGTCCATGTCCTCGATGGACGTGCCGCTGTCCTCGGCGGTGATGTAGTGGCCGCGCATGCCCTCCACGAAGCGACCGAACGCGCGGAACAGCGCCGTGCGGTCGAACCCGCGGTGCGGCTTGATGATGACCGACTTGCCGCCGCCGTGGTCGAGCCCGGCCAGCGCCGCCTTGTAGGTCATGCCGCGCGCGAGGCGAAGGGCGTCGATGATCGCCTCCTCCTCGCCCGGGTAGTGGATGAAGCGGCAGCCGCCCAGCGCCGGCCCCAGCCGCGTGTCGTGGATGGCGATGATGGCCTCGAGACCGCTCGCCTGATCGCGCGCGAGGTGGATCTCGCCGTAGCCGTGCTGGCTCATGAGGTCGAAGACGCCCATGGCCGCTTTATATCAGCGTCGGCGCGCCAGCTGGGGCGGCCGCCTTGTCTCAGGGGTCGAGACCGAGCACCACGCCGATCGCGCCGCCGCCGCCGCCGCCGTTGCCCTCGCCCGAGCCCTCGTCCGCGCCCTCCTGGGGGGACGCGTCGGGCGCGCCGCCGGCGCCGCCGCTGGCGCCTCGATCGCCGCCGCCAACTCCGCCTACCGCCGGGTCCAGCCCGGCGGCTCCGTCGGCGCCGTCTTCACCCCGGCTGGATTCGCCGCCGCCACCGCCGCCGCCGCCGCCGTTGGCGGACACGTCGCCGAGGAAGCTCACCTGCGGCGCCTGGAGCAGGACGGCGCCGCCGCCCCCGCCACCGCCGCCGCTGCCGAAATCGTCGCACCCGGACAGGTCGTCGCCCTCACCCAGTCCGCCGCCGCCGCCGCCGCCGCCCGCGTTGATGACACCGGTGACCTCCACGCTCGTGGCCGAGGAGAGCTGCACCGCGCCGCCGCCGGCTCCCGATCCCGAGACGCAGCCGCTGCCGGCGCCGCCGCCGGAGCCGCCCGCCAGTGTCGAGACCTCTCGGTCGAGGCTGGGGCCGCCGCCGTCGCCACCGTCGGAGTCGGAAACGAACGGGAGGCGGGTGGTCGCGTCGCCGCCGCGCGCGCCGGCGAACGCGCTGCCCGCGCCGCCGCCGCCGCTGTCGCGCGAGTCGCCGGTGCGCTCGCCCGCTCCGCCGCCGCCGGCGCCCTGGCCGGGTGAGCTGCCGCCGGGGCCAGGCCGATCGAGGTGCGCGCCGGCGTCGAGCAGACCGTCGATCGAGATGTCGCCGGCCGCCACCACGATGAGCGCGCGGCTGCCGACGACCGAGACGGATGCGCCCTGGGGCACGTCGAGGCGCTCGACATGGAGGACCGCGAGCTCGGGGCCGTCCAGTTGTGACCACGAGTCGAAGAAGACGCCATCGGGGAGAGCGGCGCCGATCGTGAGCGCATCGGTGTCGATCTGTCCGCTGCTCAGCGCGACGTCTGCCGTCCCGCCGTATGCCGCCTCGGGCGGCAGGTGGGCCACGCCCTCGACGACGGGGAGGTCGTCGGGCGGCGGCGGGTTGTCGGCCGGCGGAGGCTCGTCGCCGGGCGTGCCGCCGCCCTCGCCGTCGTCGTCACCTGGGTTGCTTCGGTCCTTCGCGTCCGAGCCGGAGACGCCAGAGGGATCAAATTGACAGCCGGTCAGGGCGACCGCGGCTGCTGTCACGAAAGCCAGCCGAGCAGACATCGCGCCCTCGAGAAGCAAGCAGCGCACCAGCGGCGCAAGCCAGCACAGCGCGTCAAGATATCGGGGCGCACGGCGCGGCGGGCGGCTGGTAAGACCGCCCCCGCGAGTCATCAAGTGGTACCTGGATCGACCGGTCTGGCGACCCTGGCCCCCGGCGTGGACGCGCCTCGGGGACGAACCCGCGGCGCTACGGCGCGGCGGCGCTGACGATGATCTGCGGCGAAGCCGGGGCCTGCTGGACCGCGATGCCGTCGTCGAAGGTCCAGCGGCTGCTCTCCTCGCCGATCTCGGCGCCGCGGACGGGCCCGAGCTGCGCGCGGAGCTGATCGAGCGCGATCGGCCCGAAGTCGGCGCGGGCCGCGTGGTCGATCACGACGTGGACCGCCACCGCCTTGCCGCCGGCGAACGCGATCCCGCAGCGCGTGCGGTCGAGCGAATAGTCGGTCGGCGCGACGGTCAGCCGGGCCAGGCTCGCCGACGACGGGTCGAGCGCGAAGTCGGCCCCGTAGGCCGCCGCCAGCTCGGCCGCGGTCGCGCCCAGGATCGGGCGGGTCTCGAACGCGAACCCGTGGCCGGGGCCGTGGAGCGCGCCGATCCTCAGCACCTGTTCCAGCACCACCTCGGCGCTGCGCGAGGCGGGCTGCTCGGTCAGGACGGCGCGCGTCCCGCTGTCCTCGTCGAACCAGAAGTAGCGGGTCACCTCGTCCTGGCCCAGCGCCTCGACCGGCGGACCCCACGACGAGCCGAGCACGCGCGGTGCGTTGCCGTCGTCGGGGAACCGGATCGCGACCGCGCTCAGGCCCGCGCCGCCGCGCCCGCGAAACTCGACCCGCGCCTCCGCCTGCGCGAACTCCGACACGCCGAGTGCCGCCCAGCGCCACAGGCCGCCCGCCTCGGCGCGCAGCTGGTCGCGCGTCATGCCGAAGCGGGCGCCGGCCAGCGCGCCGCGAAGGCCGGGACCGCGGCCATCGGCCACGAGCACGCGCTCGAAGAAGCCGGGCTCCATGCCCGCCGTCTCCTGCCAGTCGCGGTCGGCGCCGGCGGTCTCGCCGATCAGGTCGTCTCTGTCGACGTCCATGTCGGCGGCGATGTCGGCGACCGCGACCTCATCGGT
This sequence comes from Kofleriaceae bacterium, assembly GCA_035262925.1. GTDB lineage: Bacteria > Myxococcota_A > Polyangia > Haliangiales > Haliangiaceae > DATFRY01. The sequence goes on from DATFRY010000259.1 coordinate 9,514, forward strand.
GGCGGCTCCGGTCGAGGCCTCCCCGGGCAGCGCCGGTCGCGCCGACGGGTCCTCGCGACCCACATCCTGGACGACGGCGATGCCGAAAGGGACGGCGAGCACCGCGAGCATCGCGGTGACGAGGGGCCAGTTCATGTTCACGGTACGACTCCTCCTGCGGCCCGATCGGAGGCGCGGCGCTAGAAGTGCGACTCGTACTCGAACCACAGCCAGTGCTCAGGAGACGGTACACGCTCCTGCGTGCTCATGCGATCGTCGAGTCGAAGGACGACGTCGTAGCGCACGCGGGCCCAGTCGCGCGCGCGGACCCGCACGCCGGTGTCGAGGTAGCCCCACAGGGACTCCTCCAGGTCCACATCGTCGTTGGTGATGTCCTCGTAAAGATAGCGGACGCGCGCGCGGGCGCGCATCCAGTCCCAGGGCCGCGCGGTGGCGATCAGGGTGGCGGCCGAGTCCTGCCGGTCCTGGCCGGGGAAGAACTCGTGCTGGTACTGCGCGATGAAGGTGGCGCCACGGATGGGGCTGAAGCGGAACCGCCCGGTGGCCTGGTAGCGCTCGCCCTCGCACAGCCCCGGGTCGAAGTCCTCCTGCGGGTCATCGGGCAGCGCGATCTCGAGGCACTGGACGTATCGGTTCCACAGGCCGACGCCGAACTGAGGGGACAGGTCGAGGTCCGCGCGCACGTCGACCAGCCCGTCGGTGCTCTCGCCCGACGGGGTTGACCAGACGTCCGCCGTGGCGCGCAGGCTGAGGCGCTTGGCCAGGCGCGCGGTGTAGCGCAGGCGCGCGCCCATCTCGTCGCGCGCGCGCGCGCCCTCGAACTCGTCGGGCGCGGCGATCGGGCGGGCGTAGGGGTTCTTGAACGCCTTGTCGTAGTAGCGCAGCGACAGCTCGAGCTCGTTCTGCTTCTTGAAGTTGGTCACCTCGCGCAGGAGGGCGCCGATGCCGCCGCCGTCGCCGTCGGGCATCGAGTCGAAGCT
>DATFRY010000260.1:0-2167 GCA_035262925.1 Kofleriaceae bacterium
TTGAGTCCCTTCTGGGCCGACACCACCGCGGGCAGCGGCAGATCGAAGACCTCGAGGCCGCCTTCCACCTGACGCGCCACGCGCACGCTGCCGCCGCCCGCGTCCACCGCCTCCTCCATGATCCAGGACGCGCAGGGCCAGCCGAGCAGCTCCGCGGTCTGGGCGGCCACCGCGCCCATGTCGTCGTCGATGGCCTGGCGGCCGAAGATGGCCAGGCCAGGCGCCTCCTGCTTGAGCAGCGCGGCGAGCGCGCGGGCCGTGGTCAGCGTGTCGGCGCCGTTCCAGGCGCCGTCGAGGAGATGAATGGCGCGGTCCGCGCCCATGGCCAGGCACGAGCGCAGCGCTTCCTTGACGCGGTCCGGGCCGAGCGACACCGCCACGACCTCGCCCTGGCCGCGCTTCTCCTTGATCCTGAGCGCCTCTTCGACCGCGAACTCGTCGTAGGGCGAGACGATCCACGTGATGCCGGTGGTCTCGATGGCCTTGGGATCGGCGCTGATCTTCACCTGGGTGGCCGTGTCCGGCACCTGCTTCACCATCACGAGAATCTTCAAGACTCGATCTCCTCTGGGCCGTCGCTGTCGTTGATCTGGTCGTAGTGCAGGTCGCGGGTGATCCGGAACCGATCACCCGGGATGAACACGCGGTCGTACACGATGGGGGTGCCGTCCGCCGCGAGTGACGTCCGGTCCGACTGAAACGCCGGCGCGCCGACGCGGCAGCCGAGCTCGCGCGCGGCCCGTGCGGCGAGCGGCACCGCGGAGACGGTCTCGCGCGCGGCGGTGATCTCGATGCCGAGCTTGAAGGACAGCACCTGCCGGAGCGGGGTGACGCGCAGATCGGCCTTGGCGACGTCCTCGCCGAGCGCGGCCGCGAGGTAGGAAGCCTGGAAGCTCGTGGGCCGTCCCGCCACGAGCCGCAGCCGCTCGAGCGCGAAGACGCGCTGGCGGGGCCGCACGCCCAGGGCGCGCGCGACTTCGCGATCGGCCGGCTCGAACTGGGCGCGGAGGAAGCGGGTGGTCACGTCCTCGCCCCGCGCGGAGAGATCGCCTGCAAAGGTGCGGAGGGACAGGATGTCGTAGTCCACGGAGCGGCTCGCCACGAAGGTCCCGAGCCCGTGGCGCCGCGCGATGAGGCCGTCGCGCTCCAGCACCTCGAGGGCCTGGCGCAGCGTCATCAGCGTCACCCCGTACTCCTGAGCGAGCCGGCGCTGATTGTCGAGCCGCGCGCCCGGCGCCAGCGCGCCGTCGGCCATGCGCTCGCGGAGACTCTGCGCGATCTGGTGGTACCGGGGCACCCGGCTCCTCACGCGACTGGCCTCCTCGCCTTTCAGTGTTCTAGAACTGCGTCGGCCCCCTGACGCCGCCGTCGTGCGCTGGATCGGAATTCGAAGCGAAAGGACGGGCAGTTGCGGCGACCAGGCCCCTTCATATTACTGTCACGGCCGGGGGCGGGTCAATAGACGGGCCGGCCGGCCCGGAGGCCCGCCGGCGGGGCCGGATCAGGCGTCGCGCGCGGGGGCCAGGCGATGCGACAGCGCCGCGAGCTCGCCGAGCTTGCGCGCGGCCGCGCCGGAATCCACGGAGGCGGCGGCCATCGCCACCCCATCCTTCAAATCCTGCGCTTTGCCGCCCACGACCAGCGCCGCGGCGGCGTTCACGAGCACGATGTCGCGCCGCGGTCCTGTCTCACCCGCGAGGATCCCGCGGATGATCTGCGCGTTCTCCTCCCGGTCGCCGCCCTGGAGCTCGCGCAGGGTGGCGCGGGGCACGCCGAAGTCCTCGGGTCGCAGCTGCGACATCCGCACCACGCCCTCACGCACCTCGGCGATCTGGGTGTCGCCGGTGGTGGTGATCTCGTCGAGGCCGTCGGCGCCGTGCACCACGAGGGCGCGCCGCGTGCCGAGCTCGGCGAGCACGCGCGCCAGCGGCTCGGTGAGCGCCGCCGAGTAGACGCCGATGAGCTGGGCGTTGGCGCCGGCGGGATTGGTCAGGGGCCCCAGCATGTTGAACACTGTGCGCACGCCCATCTCGCGCCGCGCCGCCATCACGTGCTTCATGGCCGTGTGCAGGAGCGGGGCGTAGAGGAAGCCGATGCCGACCTGGTCCAGGCACCGGGCGACCTGGGCCGGACCGAGCTCCAGATTGACCCCGAGCGTCTCCACCAC
>DATFRY010000261.1:0-4974 GCA_035262925.1 Kofleriaceae bacterium
GTCGCGTCATCGAAGATCTCTCCGTCCACCGAGTTGAGGCGCCTCGGGTGCGCGAAGATCCCCTCGCTGTCGAAGTCGTCGGCGGAGATGACACCGGGCGGGGCTCGCACGACGCACTCCCACATCTGCGAGAGATCGAACAGGAGGGTGCGCCCGCGCGCCACGCCGGTCTGGATGCGCTGTCCGTTGTCGCCGACCGAGCACCCGAGGATCCACACCTCGGTCGGCCGCTTCACCGCGCCGGCCAGGACTCCGTACACGAAGTGGTTCGCGTCGAGGACGTAGTAGAGCCCCTCGGGGCCGTCCGAGTAGCGGTGTCCCCAGTGATACCCGAGCGAGAGCATGCCGGATGTGCCGTGACCGACGATCTGCACGCGGTGCGGCTGCCCGAGCTGCTCGGACAGCTGGTCGATCTCGTCTCGCAGGTGCTCGACCGTCGGCGCCTCTGCCACCAGGTGGTTGACCTTGTCTCGCCGGGCGTCGAGCTTGGTCTTGAGCTGCTGGAGGACGGAGTCGCCGTCGGGGTTGCTTCGCCGATCGCGCGCGAGGATGGTGATCGTCTTCGTCATCTCGGTCGCGGCCCGGACGGCCGCACGGAGGCGACCCGGTCGCCGGATCGGGGCTCGCGGCGAGGCCGGCCCGGGCTGAAACGCCCCGGCGAAGGCCCGGAATCCCTCCTGCGTGAGCACCACGTCGATCGGCCCGCCGTCGAGCTCGATGACCTGCTCGCGGGGAGCCAGCGCGAGATCCATGAGGTCCACCTCGTGCTCTCGTCCCGGGGCGTTTCTCCTCCGCCCGGTCAGAAGCAGGTGGGTCGGCGCGAAGACCGCCACGCCCGAGGCCGGGGCCGGATCCGGAACGTTCAGGTGCTGGAAGCCCGCCGCGGTGAGCCGCACCTCCACGGTTCCCTCGCCGATGTGGATGTGCTGATCGGGCACCAGCTCGCGCGCGAGCAGGTCGAGCTGCACGTCCTGCGCTCCGGCGCGGCCGAGCAGCCTGCCCTCGAGGAGTAGCCTGGTCGCCTCCAGCCGGAGCTTCCCCACCGGCGGCGGGTCGCCGAAGTTGCGCGGCCACTTGGGGGTGATGATCCCGTTGATGATCTCGTCCGGGGGAATCGCGATGTCGTTGGTCTGGCAATAGTTCGTCTCGAGGAACAGGACGCCGGCGGCGTGGAGCGCCGGCACCGGACCCGGCATGGCCGGCGGCCCCGGGTTCTCGGCGTCCGAGGGGAGCGTGCTCGGGCAGTAGGCCCACATGACCTTCTCGTCGCCCCAGACCTCGGCGGCGAACGTGTGTCGGTTGCCATCCGTGCCGATGGCGGAGAACTGGACCGTGCTGGTGGTTGGCGACACCGACTCGATGACGACGTTCGCGATGCGGTGATAGTCGCGCCTCGGGTTTCGATTCGTGGCGGCAGTCTGGTTCGCGATGTTGGTCAACGTGTCGCACTGGCCTGGTTTCGTCATCGAGTCATCCCTCCCTTTTCCCACCGTCCGAGCCGTCGAGCTCTGATGACGGAGCGCGAGTCCCGTGTGCAAGGCAGAGACCACGCGCGGCCGCCGCGCAAACCGGCCCGTCGTGGGCCATGTGGCTGGGCCGGCGAGGCAACAGTTGCACGCGCCGCACCGACGGTGAGGCAACGGTTGCTCTCGAGGCCGGCGCGCTATCCGTCGCCGCGGAATCGACCGACGTCGATGCTCAGCTTCTCGCAGAGGCGGTAGAGCTTGCGCCGGTCGATGCCGAGGAGCTGCGAGGCCGACAGCATCTGGCCCCCGGTCTCGGCCAGCGCACTGGTGATCTCGTCGCGGTCGGGATCTCCGTCACGAGGCCGCATCGCGATGTGCCTCGGGTGAGTCCAGGCCACGCGCAGGCCGCGCCGGTGGGCGACGATGCGCTCCGGCAGCGACGACGTGGGCGCCGGCCAGCGGGGTCGCTCCACCAGAGATCGGATGGCGCCGCGCAGCTCGCGCAGGTTCTCGGGCCAGGGAAAGAGGAGGAGGCACTCGGCCACGCCCGCGCTCCAGGGCTCGGCCGGGCCGCCGGGGGGCAGCGCCTCGTCGAGGAAGAAGCGCGCCCAGCCCAGGATGTCCTCGCGCCGCTCGCGCAGCGGAGGAAGCTCGAGCGGCTCGTTGGTCGCGCGCAGACGGGCCATGAGATCGCGCCGGAATCGACCGGAGCGGACCGCGTCCTCGAGCGGGAGGTTGGTGGCGGCGACCACGCGGGCGCGGCTGGTGCGCAGCTCGGTCGAGCCGACCGGACGGTAGTTGCCGTCCTCGAGGAAGCGCAGCAGATCCGCCTGCACGTCGAGATGGAGCTCGCCGATCTCGTCGAGGAAGAGGACGCCGCCCTGGGCGGCGTCGACCAGGCCGTCGCGCGCGCCGGCGGCCCCGCTGAAGGCCCCGCGCGCGTGGCCGAACAGCTCCGAGCGCCCGAGCTCGGCCGACAGCTCGGCGCAGTTCTGCGCCACGAACTCGCCGGGTGCGGCGAACGTGCCGATGAAGCGCGCCGCGCGCTCCTTTCCGGTGCCGGTCTCGCCCAGGATGAGGATGTGGCCGCGAGCGGACGCGAGGAGGCGAAGGCGTCGCCGCACGGCCGCCGCGGCCGGCGACCTCCCCGGAAACGCCTCGAGCTGGGCGCCGTCCGGATCCTGCGGATCGCCGTGGCGGAGGACCAGGATCGAGTCTCCGAGGCGGATGACCGCGCCGTCGCCCAGCGGGACCGCCGCCTCCGAGGCGAACGGCGCGCCGTCGACGAAGCCGCCGTTGCGGCTCCCCAGGTCGTGGAGACACCAGCCGGTCGCACCGCGCACGATGCGCGCGTGCCGCCGCGACATGCGCAGGTCCGCGAGCGCGACCTCGGCGGGGTCCGACTCGCCGTCGCGGCCGACGACCGCGCCGCCCCCGTCGAGGTGGAAGACGTCGCGCCGGGCTGCACCGTGCGCGACGCAGAGGTGCGCTGACCGGCTCGCGCTGTCCGGAGCGTACGCGGCGGAGTCGTCCTGCCTCTCGGTTCGCTCGGGTGGCCTCACCCGGCCCTGCCCCCCGCGGCATGATAACCCCGCGCTCCGCTCGGGTCGTCGATCACTTCGGCGCGGCAGCTCACCCCACCGGGGTCATCCGGCGACCGCCGACCCGGCAACGGTTGCTCGCATGGCGGCAACCATGACCCCGCCGGTGCCGGCGCCCTCGACCTCGGGGCCCGGCGTCCGGCCACTTGCGGCTGGCGCGGCCCATGCTTCGGAAGAAGAGCGTGCCGAGGTTCGCCGCCAGCCTCATCTCGCTCGGCGTGCTGGCGTTCCTGGCGCTCGCGGTTCGCTACGCCGCCCCCGCGTGCCGCCGCGGCCCGGTCTCGGGGCTGGTCGACGGCGCCGACTCCCGGCTCAGCACGTCCAAGTTCCAGTGGCTCCTGTGGACGGTCGTGGTCCTGTTCGCGCTGGTCGAGGTGTTCGTCGAGCGGCTGATACGCGGCGTTCCGCTCACCCTGGCGACCGACCCGCAGATGCCGGTCCACCTGTTCGTGGCGATGGGCTTCAGCGCAGCGACCATGGCGACGGCGAAGGGCATCGCGGTCGCGTACAGCAGCGCGGGCCTGATCGACAAGTCGGCCTCGGGGGCGGGCGCCCGGCGCGGCGGCCTCCTGACCGACGACCGCGGCGTGCCCGACCTCAGCAAGGTGCAGATGGTCTCGTTCAGCGTCATCGCGATCGCGGTCTATGTGATCCGGCTGCTCGGCCAGGACGCCTCGGCGCCGGTGCTGGTCGACATCGACGGCAGCATGATGGCGCTGACCGGGCTCAGTCAGCTCGGCTACCTGGCGAAGAAGGTGACGACCAGGCAGACGCCGCGCATCACCGGCGTGGTCCCGGGCGTGGCCACGCCGGGCCAGCCCGTCGTGGTGCTGGGCACCAACCTCGGCGAGCAGGCGGCCACTCGCATGATCCTGGTCGAGGGCGCGAGCGTGGTTCCCCGCTCGTGGCAGGACGGTCAGGTCGAGTTCGACTGGCCCATGCGGCGCGCCTCGGGAGACGCGTGGGCCAAGGGGGACCGGGTGCCGGTCTCGATCCTGGTCAACGGCAACGAGGCGCCCAACGCGATGACGGTGGCGGTGGTGCCGTCGTCATGAGGCTGTCGCCGCGCCGCGCCGACGAGGTCAGAGGGCGTGCTCGGCGAGGAAGGCGTCGATGGCGGCGTGGACCTCGCGCGGCGTCTCGACCTGCACCAGGTGCGAGTGGCCGGGGAAGACGACCAGCCGGCTGCCGCGGATGGCGCGGTGCATGCGCTCGGCGGTGGCGACCGGCGTGAGCTGATCGCGATCGCCGGCGATGAGCAGGGTCGGCACGGCGATCGTCGGCAGGACGTCGTCGGCGCTGTGCTCGAGGTAGCCGGCGGTGACCTCGGCCAGCAGGCGCGGATCGAGGCGGCCCACGTGGCTGAAGAGGTCGTCGAGCACGTCGCGCGGGCAGCTGTCGCGGCGCGCGCCGCCGCTGTGGAAGGCGAGCTCGCTGGCGACGCGGCGGCCGGGCGACGATCGCAGGAGCGCGAGCAGCGGGCGCGCGGCGGCGCGGCTGGCTCCGAGGCTGCGGACCAGGCCGACCGCGGCCCGCCGCAGCGCGGGCGAGCGCGACACCCGGTCGAGCGGGTGCCCGGACGTGCCGCACAGGAGGACCAGCGCGCGCACCGCCTCCGGGTGGCGCCGCCACATCTCGAGCGCGACCTGGACGCCGAAGCTGAGCGCGACGACGATCGCCGGACCGACGCCGGAGGCCCGCCACACCGCGTGCGCGTCGCCGGCGAACTGCGCGACGCTCGCGCTGCGGTGATCGCGCGGGGCCGGCTGGCCGCCGTGGCCGCGGTACTCCCATGACACGACCTGGCGCCCGGCCGCGTAGTGCGGGGTGAGGAACTTCCAGTGATGGGCCGAGGACACCAGGCCGTGGACGGTCAGGACGGGCGTCTGGCCCGTCTGGCCCGTCGT
>DATFRY010000262.1:0-9293 GCA_035262925.1 Kofleriaceae bacterium
CGAAGTAGCGACCCGGCTGCAGCGTCGCCACCGTCGGTCGCGCACCGCACATGGGAGTGGCGCACGGGCCGATACGGGAGGTCCCGCACCATGTGCTCGCAGGTGGCACCGCGCGCGAGGACCTGCACGGCGTTGTGCGCCGCGCGGCGAAGCGCGACGCCGCGTCGACCGTCGGCGGAGCCCGAGGTCCAAAATTGATCGCCCGCGATCTGCGCACGGATGCGGTCCGACCCGTGCCCGCCGCCGCTTGTGGTTGACAGCGGGGTTGGTCGATGCTGTCACGGGGACGTGGGCGGGGTGGTCGTCCGGCGGGATGACCGGGGAGGTCGAGGCAGAACGCCGGGCGTAGGGAGGCGCGAACGTGGGCGGTGCGGACGTAGATCCCCCGACCGAGCTGGACGCAGGCGGCCGCGCGTTCCGCGGCGGCCTCCGCGCCATCGAGCTCCTCGCCCGCGGCCTCGGCGTCGAGACCTGGCGGGGCGTGGACGGCGAGCGCCGGCCGGTGGTCATCAAGACATTGCCGGTCGCGGCCGTCTCCACCGCCGCGCGCCACACGCTCGAGCTCCGCGTCGATGTCCTGAACCAGCTGGCCGCGTCGGACGCGAGCGGCGCGGGCCGTGCGCCGCCCGGCGTCGGCTCCAGCGTCGGCGCCGGCGCCAGCGTCGCCATCGACGGGGACCTCCTCGTGGTCGCGCGGCCGCTGGTCGCCGGCGAGACGCTCGCGGAGCGGCTGGCAGAGGGACCGCTCGCGCCGCGCGAGGCGATCGACATGGCTGCCGGCGTCCTGCGAGCCATCGAGGGAGCGCACGGCCGCGGCCTGGTGCACGGCGACCTCCGGCCGTCCAACGTCGTCCTTGCCGGCGGATCGCCCGCGCTGCCGGTCGTGGTCGACTTCGAGCTCGGCAGGCACGTCGTCGCCGGCGAGCGCGAGTCGCTCGAGGACGTGCCGGCCGACGCCGTCCGCTACCTGGCGCCGGAGCAGTCAGGCCTGCTCGAGCGCGGCGTCGACGCGCGCGCGGATCTCCACGCGGTCGGCCTGCTCCTGTTCGAGGCGGTGAGCGGGCGCGCCGCGATCGCCGGCGACACCGTGTCCGAGGTGCTGCGCCATCACGTCGACGCCGCGCCGCCGCCGCCCGGCAGCGAGGTCGCCGGCGTGCCTCGCGCGCTCGACCGCATCGCGGCCCGCCTCCTGCGCGTCGACGCCCGCGACCGCTACCAGACCGCCGCCGGCGCGCGGGCCGACCTCGAGGAGCTGGCCGCGGCGCTCGAGCGCGGCGACGCCGATCCTGATCTGGTCGTGGGAGCGCGCGACACGCGCGACGCGCTGACCGAGCCCGCCTTCACCGGCCGCGCCGGCGAGCTCGCCGCGCTCGAGCGCGCGCTGGCCGGGGCCCGGGCCGGACGCGGCGACCTCGTCGTCCTCGAGGGGGAGTCGGGCGGCGGCAAGACGTGGATCCTCGAGGAGCTCGCGCGCCGCGCCGGCGGCGCCGCCTGGGTGCTGCGCGGCCGTGGCCAGGCGCAGGTGGCCGGGCGGCCGTTCCAGGTCCTCTCGGCGCTGGCGCGCGCGATCGCCGAGGCCGCCCCGGCCGGATCGGCGCGCCGCGACCGCATCCGGGCGCGCGCCGGCGAGGTGGGCCGCACGATCGCAGGATCGCTGCCCGCGCTGCGCGGCCTGCTCGCCGCCGAGGCGGAGCTGGCGCCGGCCGGGCCCGAGCCGGACGCGGAGGAGCGGAGCCTCGCCGCGCTGTGCGATCTGCTCGACGCGCTCGGCGCCGGCGAGGAGCCGGCCCTCCTCCTCATCGACGACGCACAGTGGGCAGACGCGCCGACCCTCGTGCTCTTCGACCGGTGGCAGTCGCGGGCGCAGGCGCGCGCGGGCCCGAGCCGCCACCTCCTGGTCGTTCTCGCGGTTCGCACCGACGACGAGACCGGCGAGGCGCCGGCCGCGAGCCGCTTCGCGCAGGCCACCCGCATCCGCGTGGCGGCGTTCGGCCCGCACGAGGTGCGCGAACAGGTCGCGTCGATGGCCGGGCAGCTCCCCGCTCGCGCGGTCGATCTCGTCATCGAGAATGCGGCCGGCAACCCGTTCCTGGTCTCGGCCCTGGTGCAGGGCATGGTCGAGTCGAGGGCGCTGGTCCGGCGCCCGGGCGGCTGGCACCTGACCGAGGACGCGCTCGCCGGGCTGCGCGACTCGGGCTGGCTGGCCGACCTGGTCGCCGTGTGGAGCGCGCGCCTGTCGGCCGGAGCGCGCCGGCTGCTCGCGGTCGGCGCGCTGCTCGGGCGGCGCTTCGATCCGGTCGTGGCGGGCGAGCTCGCCGGCATCGACCCGGGCGACGCGGTGCGAGCGGTGCAGCCCCTGCGCGGCGCGCTGGTCTGGCTCGATCGCGACGGCGCGAGCTACAGCTTCCCGCACGACCGCATCCGCGAGGCGCTGCTGGACGGCATCTCGGAGGCGGAGAAGCGGCGCCTCCACCTCGAGGCGGCGCGCCTGCTCGAGGCCCGCGGCGGCGGCGAGCTCGACTTCGATCTCGCCTACCACTACGACGCGGCCGACGAGCCGGCGCGCGCGCTGCCGCACGCCGTGGTGGCGGCCGAGCGGGCCCACGCCCGGCACGACATGGCGCTGGCCGAGCGCTACTTCCGCTCGGCCGCGCGGGCGCTGGGCGGCGACGCGGGCGAGGCGGGCGACGCGGGCGACGCGGCGGTGCGCTACCGGGTGGCGCGCGGGCTGGGCGATGTGCTGCTGGCCCGCTCGTCGTACGACGAGTGCGAGCGCATGCTCGACGAGGCGGACCGCCTCGCCGGCGACCCGACGGCGCGGGCCGAGATCGAGGAGCGGCGCGCGGAGCTGGCGCTCAAGCGCGGCGACCTGCGGGCCGCAGCCGGGCACGGCGAGCGAGCGCTGCGTCTGATCGGCCGCCGCGTCCCCTCCGGCCGGATCGGCTGCGCGCTCATCGTGCTCGGCCAGCTCGCGGTGCAGGCGCTCCACACGACCCTGCCGCGCCTGTTCGTCGGCAAGCGCCGGCCGGACCGCGCGGGAGATGCCATGCTCGCCATCCGCCTCTATCAGGGCCTCACCGCGCCTTACTTCTTCGCGCGCGGGGCGATCTGGTCGCTGTGGGCGCACCTGCGCGACCTCAACCTCAGCGAGCGCTACGGCCCCAGCGCGGCGCTCGGGCGCGCGTACGGCCTGCACGGCGCCATGTGCTCCGGCTTCCCGCGCTTCCTCGAGCGGGCGGTGCGCTATGCGCGCCGCGGCGCCGCGCTGTGCGAGGAGCGCGGCGACCTCGTGGGGCAGGCGCGCGCGGTCCAGTTCCTGTCGGCCGGCCTGTGCACGGCCGGCCGCTACCGCGAGTCGGTGGCGGCGGCCGAGGAGTCGGCGCGCCTGTTCGAGCGCGCCGGCGACACCTGGCAGGCGAGCGGTCCGCTGTGCTGGGGTGCGCTCGCGCGCTACCGCCAGGGCGATCTCGCCGGCGCGCTGGACGCGGCGCGCGGGCTGTTCGACCGGGCCGGCGCGATCGACGACGCCCACGGCCTGGCCTTCGCGATCGACGTGTGGGGCCTCGCCACCGACGGGCGCGCGCCGACCGACGCGGTCGAGCGCGAGCTGGTCCGCCGCGCCGAGCACGTGCAGACCACCAGCCTGGTGGCCCAGGCGGACGCGGTCCGCCTGCTCGCGACCGGGAAGGCGGCCGAGGCCGAGTTCCTCATCGACACATGGCTGCGCCGCATGCGCGATCGGGGCGCGCTCCTGCAGGAGCCGAGCGCATCGCTCCTGGCCTACCGGGTGGCCGCGCTGCGGCGCCAGGCGGAGGAGGTGCCCGCCACCGCGCCGCGCCGGCGAGCCCGCCTGGTGGCGCGGGCCCGGCGGGCCAGCCGCCGTGCCCTGCGCGTGGGCAGCAAGTACCACAACAGCGAGCCGCATGCGCTCCGCGAGGCCGCGCTGATCGCGGCCATGTCGGGGCGGGCTGCGCGCGCGCTCGAGCTCATCGAGCGCAGCATCGAGCGATCGGCCGAGCTGGGCGCGCGCTACGAGCTGGCCCTGTCGCGCGAGGCGCGCGCCAGCCTCCACGTCGCGCTCGAGCGGCCCGGCGGCGACCGCGAGCTCGACAGCGCGCGCGCCGAGCTCGCCGCCATGCGCGCGCCGCTGGCGGAGCCGGTCCGCGCGACCGTGTCGCTGGTCGAGCGCTTCCGGTCCGCGCTGTCCGCGGGTCGCCGGATCGCGCGCGCCCTCTCGGTGGGCGATGTGTACGAGGCGCTGCGCGCCGGCGCGCTCGCGCTCCTGACCGCCCGGCGCTGCTCGATCCTGGAGCCGCCCGGCGCGGACCGCGCAGGCGGCGCGCCCGACTCTCGAGCCGAGGGCGACGCGCATGGCGGGGCCGACGGGCGCGGCCCCGAGGCCCGGGTGGTCGCGGGCGACGCCGATCCGGTCGGCCTCGCGATGGTGGCCGAGGCGATCGAGACCCGCCGCGTCGTCGTGCGGCCGACCGCCGGCCGGCCGATCGGCGAGGACCCGACCCTCGCGCGCGCCGCCGTGCGCTCGGCCCTGTGCGCGCCGGTGGTCGCGCGCGGGCGCGTCGCCGCGCTCGTCTGGGCGACTCACTCCGATGTCGGCGACGCCTTCGGCGGCGAGGCCGCGCAGATCGCCGAGTTCCTGACCGCCCTGGCCGGCGCCGCGCTCGAGAACGTGGAAGGCCTGCGCCAGGTGCAGGAGGCGTCGCGCGACCTCGAGGCCCGCGTCGAGGCGCGCACCGCCGAGCTGGCCCGCGCCAGCGCCGAGCTGGCCGCCAAGATGCAGCAGCTCGAGGACACGCAGCAGCAGCTCCTGCACGCCGGGCGCATGGCCACCGTCGGCACGCTCATCGCCGGGCTCTCGCACGAGCTCAACAACCCGCTCACGGTCATCGCCGGCAACATCGAGCACCTGGTCCGGCTGACGCCCGAAGAGGACGAGCAGCAGCGCCGCATGGTCGAGGCGATCGACCGCCAGGCGCGGCGCGCCGCCAGGCTGGTGCGCGCGCTGCTCCGCTTCTCGCGCACGCAGCCGGACGAGCGCGAGTGGGTCCAGCCCGGCGACCTGGTGCGGACCGCGGCCGATCTGGTCGCCGCCGAGGCGCGACGCCGCGACGTCCAGCTCCGACTCTCGGTGACCGAGCCGCTCCCCGCGATCTCGATCACCCAGCACGACATCGAGTCCGCCCTGGTCAACCTCGCCACCAACGCGCTGCAGGCCACGCCCCCGCGCGGCCGCGTCGACCTCGAGGTGTCCGCCGAGTCCCGCGCGGGCGTGCCCGGCATCGCCTTCACCGTGCGCGACACCGGCGCGGGGATCGGCGCCGATCTGCTGCCGCAGATCTTCGACCCGTTCTTCACCACCAAGCCCGCCGGCAAGGGCACCGGCCTCGGCCTCTCGCTCGCCCGCCAGGCGGTCACGTCGCACGGCGGCCACATCGACGCCGAGAGCAGCCCCGGCGCCGGCACCACCATGCGGATCTGGCTCCCGCTCGACGGGTCGGCGCCCGACGACGAGGACTGACCGGCGCCGCCGGTCAGGTGGGGAGGGCGGCCCGCACCGCGTGGCGCAGGTCCACGAACGGGAACGGCTTGGGCAGGAGCTCGACCCCGCCGAGGGCGAGGCACTCGTCGGCGGTGGCGGCGGAGAGGTAGCCGGTGACGACGATGACGGGGACGCGCGGGGCGAGCTGGCGCAGGCGCGCGATGGTCTCGACGCCGTTCATGCCCGGCATCCTGAGATCGCTGATCACGAGGTCGATCCGGTGATGCGCGACGAGATCGATCGCCTGCTCGCCGCTGTCGGCCAGGAGCACGCGGTAGCCGTCGAGGCCCAGCCCGGCCTCGATCATCTCCAGCACGTCGCGCTCGTCGTCGACCACCAGGATGGTCCCGCGCTCTCTCATCGCCCCCCCCGGCCCAGGCGTCACGGCCTTCCGCCGGCTCGCTCGCAGGGCGCCGGCGCCAGCGACTGGGTCAATGGATTGTAGCGCCTCGGCCGGTGCCGTGCTTCGGAGGCTCGCGACCGCCCGGTCCATCGCGGCTGGCTCGCCGCTCGCCTTCACCCGCGATGGTCAGCGCAAACCGTGCGGCCCGATCCGCCCTGGCGATCACGGCCCGACTGCGTCTGCGCACCCCTCGCGCGCCGTCGCCGGCGGAACCTGCCGCCGGTCGGCCTCTGGCCGCCCTCGCGCTACGGACAGCGGCCAGCCGAGGCGATGGCCTTGTCGTGATGCACGGTGATCGGGCCGCTGCCGGTGAGGCGCCTGACGACCACCGCCCCGCGCACCTCGAGCGGGACCGCCGACCAGCGGAGATCGGTGAGCGGAGCGTAGAGGTTGCCCGCCAGCATGGAACCATCCGGTAGATTGATGGAGCCGTCGCTGGCCACGTAGATGCGCAGCGCGTACGTCCGCCCCGGGTCGCCCAGGAGCATGGTGCCGGCCACCTGGACGTTGCCTCCCACGAACAGGTCCAGCTCCGCGCCGTCGTCGATCGCGATGGTCAGGCCCTGTGTCAGGGTGATGTTGCCGGCGACGAACAGGGAGGCGCGACCCGTCGCGTGAAGCGTGACGGTGCTGCCCTCGGTGACGCCGCTGATCTCATCGAGGTAGAAGCGGCCGCAGGGCAGCGGGAGCTCGTCGTCCCCTTCGACGTTTACCAGCCGGTCCGGGGTCAGTTCCGCCTCGGCGTCGTCATTGACCACCGCGCGGCGCTCGACCTCGTCGGGCACGAGCGCCTGGTCGCAGATGCAGGGCGGCGGGACGCTGACCGCGCCTTCGACGACGCGCCCGTTGACCTGGCCGGTGAGCCCCGCCGCCGACGGCGTCGTGAGCGTGCCGGTGCCCTCCCCGATCGTCATGGTCCCGACCATGACCGTGCCCGCCACCGACGCGTTGCCTTCCACCACGATCTCGCTGCTCGGTCCGCCGAGCGGACCGCCCGAACGCAGGTCGGCCCTCACCTCGAGGTCCGGGCCCGCCTCCACTCCGGCGGCGCCGCTCACGGTGAGCGTGCCGCCGATGGCCATACGGCTGTTGGCGTGGACCGTGACGTTGGAGGCCACATCGCCGCCCTTGCCGGCGGGCTCGAGGGGGTAGTTCGAATCGAGCTCGTCGGTCGTGAGCTCGGAGTCGCGGGTCAGGTCCTGGCAGGCGCACACCGCGTGGCTGAACAGGGTGCTGGCGAGCTGGTAGACGCAGGTGCCTCCGACCTCCAGCGCCGGACCGCCCTGCTCGCAGTAGGCGGCGATGCTGTCACCCTCGGCGCCGCTGGTCGCCACGGTGTCGCGCGCCGTGCACGAGGCGCAGGCGGCCGCGGCCGCCGCCGCCACCGCGATGCCGGCCCGCCCTCGCCGCATCATTGCTCGGGCCCGAGCTCCGCCAGGCGCTGGCGCGCGCGCGCCGCGTTGACCGAGCGCGGGTGCGCGGCCAGGAAGGCCCGGAGCGCGCTGCGCTCGGCTCCCTTGTCGCCGAGCGCGCGCTGCGTCTCGGCCAGACCCCAGCGCGCCTCCTCGGCGAGCGGTCCGTCGGGGCGCAGGCGCAGCGCCTGGCGAAAGCGGCGCAGCGCGCCGTCCGGGTCGGCGAGGCGGTCGAGGTGGAGCGACGCCGATGCCACGGTCGCGATCGCGGCGGCGTCGGTGCCGGCGTGATCACGCATGACGCGCTCGTACAGCGCCTCCGCCCTGCGCCAGCGCTTCTCCTTGCGCTGCTGGTTGGCGGCCGCGACGATGTCCTCGACCGGCGCGTTGGGCGGCGGCGCCACCTCGATCGGATCGAGGCGCGGCGCGGGCTCCAGCTCGGGCGCGACCTCCGGCTCCTCCGCGGCCGCGCGCTCGTCGCCGTCGGGCAGCGACCGATCGATGTCCGGAAGCGCCTCCGCGTCGCGGCGGTGCTGCCGCTGCGGGCGCGACCGCTCGCGCGGCGCTCGCGGATGCTCGCGCCGGTGCGGCGTGCGCGCAACGTCCCCATCGTCGCCGCGGTCGTCGCCGCGTTCGTCGGGCGGGAGGTCCGCCTCGTCCGTCGCGCCTGCGACCGGCGCCGCCGGCGACGCGGCCGGCGCAGGCGGCACGCCCGGCTCCACGTCGGTCGCGGCCTTCCCGGCGGCGATCGGGTGGCGCGGTCCGCGCGCGGGCGCTCGCTCGCCGCCGCCCGCCGCGGCGGTGGGCGGCGCGGCCGCCGGCCGCTCGCGCATCGCGATCCACACGCCGGCCGCGGCCGAGCCGACCGAGGCGAACACCAGCGCGGCGGCCATGGCCACGCCGCGGCGCGCGATGCGCGGGCGGCGCTCGACAGGCGGCTCGAAGATGATCGATCGCGTGACGTCGAAGGGCGACGGCGGCGCCGATGGCGCGGCCGGCGCGGCCAGGAGCCGCGGCGCGGTCATCTCGTGCGGCGACGACGCCGCGGCGTCGACGATGGCCGACACCATCCGCCGCGTGCGCGCCGATGACAGCCGGCGCGCCGGCCCCGGAGCACCGTCGAGCGCCGGCAGGAGGCGCTCCATGTCGTCGGCCGCGAGATCGAGCTCGCCGCCGCCTGCGCCGTCGCCCTGCACGAACGCGCCGGCCCACGCCTCGGGCGCCGTCTCGTCCATCCTCTCCGTCGACCAGGGAGACTCGGCCGTCTCCGGCGTCTCCGGCATCGCGTCCCGGCTCGGGTCGCCCAGCAATTCGCGCCCTGGCTCGCGCCCGGGATCGAACACGGGGGGCTCGTCGCCGCGCCCTCTACCGCCGCCCTGATCGCCGGGCGGTCGCCTCTTCCCGCCACTCATCGTACTCCTCCCGTCCCGCCGGATCCCCCTGCCCCACCGTCGCCGCGCCGCGCGCCCCGCTCCCCCGAGTGCAGCGCGCGCAGCCGGCCGATGCCGATGCGCAGCCTGCTCCTCACCGTCTCCATGGGAGCGCCCATCTCGAGCGCGATCTCCGGCACCGACAGGCCGAGCACGTGATGGAGGACCAGCGCGTGCCGCTGCTCTTCTGGCAGCTCGTCGAGCAGCCGCGCGGTGCGCCGGCGCTCGGCATATGCATCGGGCCCCCCGCCCGGGTGGGGCACCGCGGTCAGATCCGCGCTTCGGTCGATGCGCTCGCGCCCGCGGCGCGCGCGCCGCAGACAGGCGAAGGTCTCGCGCACCGCCACTCGATCGGCCCACGACTCCAGCGTGCCGTCGCCGCGATAGCTGGGCAGCCCGCGCACGACCGCGACGATCGCCTCCTGGGCGATGTCGTCGGCGTCGGCGTCCCCGCGCACCAGATAGCGGACCAGGTTGCGCAGGCGCGGCAG
>DATFRY010000263.1:0-14593 GCA_035262925.1 Kofleriaceae bacterium
CGAGGCGCAGGCGCAGATGAAGCTCGCGGGCGAATACCCCGACGTGGTCATCGGCTGCCACGGCGGCGGGAGCAACTTCTCGGGGATCGCGATGCCGTTCGCGCGCGACAAGCTGCACGGCCGAGAGGTGCGCCTCCTCGCTGCCGAGCCCACGAGCTGCCCGTCGCTGACCAGGGGCGAATACGCGTTCGATTTCGGCGACGCGGTGGGCATGACGCCGCTCGTGAAGATGTTCACGCTGGGTCACGACTTCATGCCGCCGGGGATCCACGCCGGTGGCCTCCGCTATCACGGCGCGGCGCCCCTGGTCTCGAAGCTGGTGAACGAGAAGGTCGTCGAGGCCGTCGCCTACGCGCAGCTCGAGTGCTTCCAGGCGGCCGTGACCTTCGCGCGCTCCGAGGGCATCATCCCCGCGCCGGAGAGCTCGCACGCGATCAAGGCGGCCATCGAGGAGGCCCGGCGCGCCGACGCCGAGGGCGTGCAGCGCGTCATCCTCTTCAACCTGTCGGGCCACGGCCACTTCGATCTCGGCGCCTACGACGCCTATCTCGCCGGCAAGCTCGAGGACTTCGACTACCCGCGCGAGGCGGTCGCGCGCTCGATGGCGGCCCTGCCCAAGGTCTCACTGTAGATACAGTCAGCGTCGGCCCTCCGGCGGACGATCACCCTTGACGGGGCGGGGTCCCCGCGCAATGGTCCAGGGTAGTCGGATGTGGGACTCGTCCCTTGCGGACGAAGAGGAGGAGGGGCAATGAAGCCGACGATCGAGAGTTTGCGCGCGCAGGTGCGCGGCGCCGTCATCACCAGCGACGATCCGCGCTACGACGAGGCGCGCGCCGTGCACAACGGCATGTTCGACCGGCGACCCATGGTGGTGCTGCGCGCCGAACAGACCGCCGACGTGGTGGCCGCAGTCAACTTCGCCCGCGAATCGCAGCTCGACCTGTCGATCCGCGGCGGAGGCCACAGCGCCCCCGGCTTCGGCACCAACGACGGCGGCGTGGTGATCGACCTGTCGCCGATGAAATCGGTGTGGGTGGACCCGGCGGGCAGGACCGCCCGCGCCGGCGGCGGCGCGACCTGGGGCGACTACAACCACGCGACTCACGCGTTCGGCCTGGCGACGCCGGGCGGCATCATCTCGACCACCGGCATCGCCGGCCTCACCCTCGGAGGCGGCATCGGCTACCTCACGCGCGGCTACGGCCTGTCGTGCGACAACCTGCTCTCCGCCGAGGTGGTGACGGCCGACGGCCGGATCGCGCAGGCCAGCAGCGTCGAGAACCCCGATCTCTACTGGGCCCTGCGCGGCGGCGGCGGCAACTTCGGGGTGGTCACCTCGTTCGAGTTCCGCGCGCACCCGGTCAAGGACGTCCACGTCGGCATCTTCTTCTACGAGGTCGACCGCGTGGCCGACGTCCTCCGCTTCTTCAGGAGCTACATCGCCGACGCGCCGGAGGGGCTGGGCGCGTTCCCGGCCTTCCAGATCGCGCCGCCGCTCGAGTTCATCCCCAAGAAGCGCCACGGCGACACCTTCTGCGCCTCGATCGTCCACTGGGCGGGGCCGCTCGACCAGGGCGAGAAGGCGTTGAAGCCGTTCCGCGAGATCGCTCCGGTGGTGGCCGAGATGTCGGGGCCGATGCCGTATCCGGCGCTCAACATGGCATTCGACGGGCTCTTCCCCAAGGGCATCCGCAGCTACTGGAAGGGCAACTTCGTGACCGAGCTGACCGACGAGGCCATCGCGGCGCACGTCGAGCACGGCTCGAAGGTGCCCGAGGTCAGCGCGACGATGCACCTCTACCCCATCAACGGGGCGGTTCATCGGGTCGGCGCCGACGAGAGCGCGTTCGCGTTCCGCAAGCAGCTGTTCGCCGAGGTCATCGTGTGCGCGTGGACCGATCCGACCAAGGATGCGGAGCGCATCCAGTGGGTGCGCGACTACTACCGCGCCACCGCGCCGCACTCCGAGCCGGGCGGCTACGTGAACTTCATGGCCGAGGACGACGGCGCGCGCGTCACCGACAACTACGGCGGGAACTACAAGCGCCTGGCCGAGGTCAAGAAGAAGTACGACCCGGACAACCTGTTCCGCATGAACCAGAACATCCGGCCGGCCTGAGGCGGCGGAAGCGGGGCGGAAGCGGGACCGGGCGCCGCGCAGCGCAGATCAGTGCGGCGCGGCGCCCAGGTGCAGTTCCAGGAAGCGCGCGGCGCGCGCGTAGAACTCGATCTGGTTCTCGCGCCGCGCCAGCGAGTGGCCCTCGTTGTCCTTGACCATGTACTCGACCGGGACCTTGCGCTCGCGCAGGGCCCGCACGATCTGATCGCTCTCGGTCCGGGGCACGCGCGGGTCGTTGGCGCCGGCGTAGACGAACAGCGGGTCGGCGATCTTGGCGACGTCGCGGTGCGGCGAGATGGTCTCGAGGAAGGCGGCGTCCTTCTCCATGTCGCCGAACTCGACCTTGAAGATCTCGCGGATGAAGCCGGTCGTCGAGCGCATGAACGTCTGCATGTTGACCACGCCGAAGAGATCGACGCCGGCGCGCCACAGGCCGGGCATGCGGGTGAGCGCGATGAGGACGGTGTAGCCTCCGTAGCTGCCGCCGAACACCACCAGTCGCTGCGGGTCGGCCCACGGCTGCGCCGCCGCCCAGCGGCCGGTCGCCTCGATGTCCTTGAACGCGTCGAGCCGCCTGGGGCCGTTGTCGGCCATCTCGTACTTCCGCCCGTAGCCGGACGAGCCGCGCACGTTGGGCTCGACGTAGGCGTAGCCGATCGAGGTGAAGAACCGCGCGCCGTTGCTCCACCCCACCTTCGACACGCCGGCCGGGCCGCCGTGGTAGGAGACGATGACCGGGAGATGCTTGCCCGACGAGCCGGCCGGCAGATAGACGTTGACCGGCACCATCGTGCCGTCGAACGACTTCACCTGGGCGGTGCTGACCTCGATCGCCGGCAGCTTGTCGAGCGACGGGCGCGGGTCGGCGCGAAGCGGCGACACCCTGCCGGTGCCGGTGGCCGCCGCGTAGACGTCGGGCGGGTGGTCCGCGGTGGCCCAGGTCAGCGTCACGCGCCTGCCGTCGTGCGAGAAGCGGCCGAGCGCCCCCGTGCCCGGCGGCAGCACGAGCGTCTTCTTCACCCGGAGGTTGCGCGCGTCGAGCAGCCGCACCTGCTTCTGGTTGCCCGCGTCGACCTCGACGGCGACGAGCTTGCCGGTGCGGCTCACCTCGATGTCGTCGACCTGGGCGGTCTTCGGCTCCTCCTCGGCGTGGCGGGCCAGCTCCACGCCGGTCTTGATGCCGAGCGCCAGGACGAACGAGTCCTCGCCTCCCCCGTCGGTGCTGACGTAGACGCGCTTTCCGTCGGCGGCGAAGCGGGCGTCGTTGATGGCGACCTTGCCCTCGGCCGGAAACAGCGGCCGCGCCGTTCCCGCCGCCAGGTCGACCACCACCAGCGTGTTCTCGGTCGCGCTGGTCACGCGGATGTAGAGCCCCAGCTTCCCGTCGGGCGACACGTCGGTCAGGTTGCCCTGCACCGGGTCGGTGTACACTTTGCGCGGCGCATCGCCTGCCGCCGCCAGGTCGATGGCGTACACGGTGGTCTCCGGGCTGGTCAGGTTGCGCGCGGAGTAGAAGATCTGATCCGGCTTGCGGTCGCCGGCGACCGGGAAGTCGCGCTGCAGCTTCTCGCCCGGGGTGAGCTCGGTCATGCCGCTGCCGTCGAGGCCGACCTTGAAGATGGACCAGTTCTCGTCGGCGCCCTTGTCGCTGGTGAAGATGATGGTCTTGCCGTCGAACGACTGGGCGCCCACGACGCGCTCGGGGGTCGTGATGCGGGTGGGCGGGCTGGCCGGCTTGCGGGCGTCGGCGACGTAGAGCTGCGGCAGCCCGTCGCGCGAGGTCGAGAACAGGAGCTTCTTGCCGTCGGGCGTGAGGGCCGGCGCCGTGTTGTTGAAGGCGAACACGACGGGCTCGATCTTGTGCGCGTACTCGGCGACCCGGGCGGCCTCGTCGCCCTCCGGCACGTCGGGCTCGGCGCTGGCGGTCGCGGCCGCCGACGGCGCCGCGCCGGGACCTGCCGCCTGCCCGGCCGGCGAGCCCGCCGACGCCGGGCCGGGCCCCGGGGCGGTCGTGCCGCCGCAGGCGGACAGAGACAGGAGCGCGCAGGAGAGGAGTCGCAGGCGCGAGCGCAACATGCCGCGAATCTAGCCGGGAGTCTGCCGCCGGCCAAGCCGCCGCGCGATCCAGCGCGCCGCGTGGATCGCCATCCCGGCCAGCATCAGGCCGGCGAACCAGCGCAGCGCCTGTGCTCCTGTCCCCCACAGCGCCCACAGGCTGAACAGGAGCGCGCCCAGCGCGACGGCGAGGGTGGCGGCCGAAAAGCGAGCTCGCCCCGCCGCGCGCAGCCAGAGCGTCGCCGCCGCGCTCATGAGATAGGGGAGCAGCGCGGCCGCCGTGGCGAGCAGGATCGACGCCGTGAACACGGCGACGAGCGAGCCCGTGTAGTTCGCGACGACCAGGATGGTCGCCAGGACGCTCGAGATGACGAGGGCCAGGCGGGGCGGCGCGGCTCCGTCGGTCCGGGCGTCGGTGGGCGCGAAGAAGCGCGGGAACAGGCCGTCGCGGGCGGCGGCCGCCGGGATCTGGCCCTGCACCAGCACCCACCCGTTGAGCGCGCCGAGGCACGAGATGACCGCGACGGTGGCGAACACGCGCTCCGCCCACGCACCCCACAGCACGCGCGCCGCGTCGGGGAACGGCGCGCTCGAGCGCGCGAGGTCCGCGGCGGGGAGGAGGCCCATGACCGCCGAGCAGGCCAGGATGGTGACGAGCCCGGCGACCGCCGTGCCGACGAGGGTCGCGCGCGGGACCAGGCGCTGGGCGTCGGTGACCTGATCGGCCGGGATGGTGGCGCACTCGAGGCCCTGAAACGCCCACAGGGTCAGCGCCGCGGTCGCGGCGGCCACGGACCACCAGCTCGGGCCGCCGGCGCCGAACGGGACCGCGGCCGGAACCAGCCGCGACGGGTCGACGTGGGGGAGCGCGGCCAGGCCGATGACGAGGAGCGGCAGCACCTTCAGCACGACGGTCGTCACCTGCGCCGAGCCGGCCGCGCGCAGCCCCACCAGGTTGACCGCAGTGGCCAGCCAGAGCGCCGCCAGCGCGCACGCGGCCAGCTGCCAGGGCTGGTCGAGCCATGCGGGCACGAGCGCGTGCAGGCTGCCGGCCACCGCCACCGCGATGGCCGCCGACCCGGCCCAGCACGAGATCCAGTAGCTCCACGCCATGAGGAAGCCGGTGGTGCCGCCGAACGCGAGCCGCGTGTAGGCGTAGGGGCCGCCGGCGCGGGGAAAGCGCGCGGCCAGGCGGGCGAAGACGACGGCGAGCAGCATGGCGCCGGCGAAGCTCCACACCCAGCCGAGCGTGCTGCCGCCGCCGTAAGGGGCCAGCGCGGCGGGCAGGAGGAAGATGCCGGAGCCGATGATGTTGCCGATGACCAGCGCGCTCGCGCTCCACAGGCCGAGCGGCCGCGGCGACCGGGGCGACCGGGGCGAGCCGGGCCCGTCCCGCGCGTCGGGCGCGTCGGGCGCGTCGGACGCGTCGCTCACCGCGCGCCGTCCGGCGCCGCGTCGACGCGGAAGACCGGCAGGAGGCCCACGCCCTCGTCCCACGACGGGTGGCGCCGGTAGAAGAAGCCGAGCCGCTTCTCGGGGCTCTTCGCGAACTCCGGGTCCTCGAGCGCCTTGTCGAAGGCGGCGCGCACGGCCGGATCCCGGAGCATCTGGCGCGCCACGTCCTCCTCGACGTAGGCCTCCATGTACTCCTTCTGCTCCAGGCTCGCGTTGAAGAAGCCCCACGACGCGAGCGAGTCGGGCGCGGCGGGCTCGAGGAGGTGGAGGATCAGGCGGGCGCGCGGCTGGGCGATCGGGATCCACAGCGCGCCCGGGGCCAGCTGTCGGCGTTCGCGCGACCAGCCGCCCACCAGCGTCACGCGCGTGCGGCCCTCGAAGGGCGGGTCGTAGGAGGCCTTGGTCGCGCGGTAGACCTCGGCGTCGACGGTCAGCGCGCGGCCCAGGCGGCGGTAGCGGATGGCGTGGCTGTCGAGGCGAGGCGCGACCACGCCCGCGAAGCCGGCGGCGACCAGGTAGCCGGCGCGCGGCGCGGTCGCGGTGACGGCCGGGACGTTCTGGTCGCGCAGCGGCACCTTCCACACCTCGGGCCGCTTCTCGTCGTAGGACGTCCACATGTCGCCCGAGACGTCGGAGCGGCGCCGCGTGTAGTGGTAGCCGCGGAACTCGATCGTGCGCGCCGGCCCGCCGGCCTCGTAGGCGAGCACGACCTCGCGGCCGGCCAGGTGGGCGTCGGCGTCGTCGGTGGCGCGCTCGACGTCGCGCCAGCCGCGCGCGCCCGTCACCGCGCGCTCGAGCAGCGCCTGCAGGACGTGATAGGTGGCCAGGGCACGCTGGCGATAGTCGTGCCAGCTGTGCGTCTCGACCAGCATGCCGAGGCGGCCGCGCTCGCCCGCGTAGGCCTCGGAGAAGCGCGGCGGCGGTTCGCTCGACTCGAAGCCGGACGACGGGTCGTCCTTCTCCGCGAACTCGGGATAGAAGTCGAGCGGCAGGTGACCGAGCTCGGTGAGCCGCGCGAGGATGGCGTCCGACAGCGCGTGGGCGGCCTCGTCGAGGCCGTCCGGGCGCGGGGCGCCCGGGGACACCAGCACCGCGACGTCGTGCTCGAACTTGGCGCCGTCGGTGGTGTGCAGGTCGACGTAGATGACCGGATCGTAGCGCCTCCACAGGCCCAGCATCGCGGCCATCTCCGGCGTGTCGACCTTCACGTGGTCGCGGTTGATGTTGAGGTTGGCGGCGTCGGTGCGAAAGCCCATCTCGGCCGGGCCGCGCTGGTTGGGCCGGTTGTTGGGGCCGAAGCGCTCGTGGCCGTCGACGTTCAGGATCGGGATGAACACGACCGTCACCGCGTCGAGCGCGCCCGGCACCGCGCGTTCGTTCAGGAGGTCGCGAATCAGCCAGAAGCCCGCGTCCTTGCCCTCGATCTCGCCGGCGTGGATGCCGGCCTGGATGAGCAGGACCGGGCGCCGGGCGTCGGTCCTGCCGGCGACCAGCGCGACCATGGCGCGCCCCTCCGGCGAGGTGCCGAACTGCTCGCAGCGGGCGCGGCCGGGAAACGCGCGCTCGAAGTCGCGGCACAGGCGAACCGCCTCCTCGTGGCGCCCGGTCTGCACCCACCCGGTGCGCTCGGCCGTGGTGGTGAGATCGGGCGGCGGTCCGGCGGCGGCTCGGCCTGCCGGCGGAGCGGGTCGGTGGGCGCCGCTGCATGCCGGGACGGCGAGCGCGAGCGCGGCGAGCGCGCCCGCGAGCTGAGGTGCGCGGGCACCGAGGGGGATGGCGAGGCGCATGGGTCGCACTTTCGCACGCCGGCGCCGCCGGTGGGTCGGTCCGCGCGCGCCCCTGCGCTCCGGTGATGCCGCGCCATCTCACCGCGCGCGATCGGCCCACACCTCCTGTCATGAGGTGAAGGAGCGGGATAGCGGGTGTCAGGCACCGCAGCCGTACGATGGCGCGCGGAGGAGGAGGACGATGATGATGGGCCGATCGACCAGGACCGCGGCGCTCTGCGCCATCGCTCTCTCTTGCGCCGCCACCAGCGCGCGAGCGGGGGCCGGAAAAATGAAGCCGCCGAAGGCGGACAAGATCCCGATCACCACGTCGTCGGAGGAGGCGCGCAAGGCGTACCTCGAGGGGCGCGATCTCGCCGAGAAGCTGCGCGCCACCGACGCGCACGAGCGATACAAGGAGGCCGTGGCCAGGGACCCGAGCTTCGCGCTGGCGCACCTGGGGCTCGCCAACACGTCGGCCACCGCGGTGGAGTTCTTCGACGAGCTGGGGCGCGCCGTGGCCCTGGCCGACCGCGTGTCGGAGGGGGAGCGCCTGCTCATCCAGGGGACCGACGCGGGCGCGCGCGGCGATCCGGCGCGCCAGAAGCAGCTCGTCGTCCAGCTGACCCGGCAGTTCCCCAACGACGAGCGCGCTCACAACCAGCTCGGCCTCTACTATTTCGGTGTGCAGGACTGGGCGGCGGCGGTGAAGACGCTCGAGCGCGCCATCGCCATCAACCCCGAGTTCTCGCAGCCGTACAACCAGATCGGCTATGGCTACCGCTTCCTCGAGAAGTACGACCGGGCGGAGCAGGCGTTCAAGAAGTACATCCAGCTCATCCCGAACGACCCCAACCCGTACGACTCGTACGCGGAGCTGCTCATGAAGATGGGGCGGTTCGACGAGTCGATCGCCAACTACGAGAAGGCGCTCGCGATCGACCCCAACTTCGTGGCCTCCCTGGTGGGCATCGGCAACGACCAGATGTTCATGGGCCACGGGGCGGACGCGCGCAAGACGTTCGTCCGGCTCACCAAGGTGGCGCGCAACTCGGGCGAGAAGCGGCAGGCGCTGTTCTGGACCGCGACGTCGTACCTGCACGAGGGCGACAGCGAGAAGGCGCTGGCCGAGGTCGGCAAGATGCTGGCCATCGCGATGGAGGGGCAGGACTACGGCGCGGCCGCCGGCGACCACGCCCTCATGGGCAACATCCTGCTCGAGACCGGCAACCCCGACGCCGCGGCGGCGAAGTTCAGCGAGCAGCTCGAGCTGGTCGCCAGGGCGAAGTCGCCGGCGGACACCAAGGAGCAGCAGCGGCGCAACAATCTCTTCAACCGCACGCGCGTGGCGCTGGCCAGGGGCGATGTCGCGGGCGCGAAGGCGACCGCGAAGGAGTACGCCGGCAAGGTGGCGGTCAAGAAGGTGCCGTTCGAGGTGCGGCAGACGCACGAGCTGGCCGGCGAGATCGCGCTGGCAGAGCACAGGTACGCCCAGGCGGCCGCCGAGCTCAAGCAGGCCAACCAGCAGGACCCGCGCGTCCTCTACCAGCTGGCGGTCGCGCTCAAGGGCAAGGGAGACCGGGTCGCGGCAAAGCGAGCGTGCGACCGGGCGGCCAACTTCAACGGGCTGGGCGGGAACTACGCCTTCGTGCGCCAGAAGGCGCGCGACATGCTGGCCAAGATCTGAGGCGTCGCCGGGCCGGTCGGACCGCGCTGCGGCCGGCGGCGAGCTGTGCGATGGTCGGGTCGTGAAGCCATCGCAGCTCCCGTCGCCCTCGCTCGCGGCCCGCGCGCCCGCCGTGTCCGCCGTGGCCGCCGTGTCCGCCGCGTTCGCCGCGTTCGCCGTGGCCTCGGTCGTCGCTTGTGGATCGTCCGCGCCACCCGCGGATCGCGGCGGCGGCGCGGATGCCGCGCAGGCGGAGACCATGCCGGCCGAGGGGCGGATCCAGGGCGCCGACGGCGTCCAGCTCTACTATCACATGGTCGGCCGCGGGCCCGACGTGCTCGTCATGATCCACGGCGGCCCCGGCATGGACAGCGGCTACATGGTGCCGGACTTCGCGCCGCTCGCCGAGCACCACCGGCTGCTGTTCTACGACCAGCGCGGCGGCGGGCGCTCCGAGCTCCTGCACGACGACGCGGCGCTGTTCACCATGGAGCGCCACGTCGCCGACCTGGAGGCGCTGCGCCAGCACTTCCACCTCGAGCGCATGACGCTGGTCGCGCACTCGTTCGGCCCGGCCATCGCGGCGCGCTACGCCATGGCCCACCCGGACCGCGTGGCGCGCATGATCTTCATCGGGCCGGTGCCGCCGCGCGCCGGGGACATGTGGAAGCGCTACGGCGCCAACCTCGAGAAGCGGCTGACCAGGAAGGAGCTCGCGCGGCTCGCCGAGCTGGAGCAGCAGATGGTCCGCGGCGGCGACGTGGAGAAGCTGTGCCGCGAGTACTGGGCCATCGCGGTCAAGCCGCGCCTCGCCCGTCCGGAGCAGGCCGGCAAGGTCACCGGCGACTTCTGCGGTGCGGGCGCGCAGGCGATCAAGTCGGGGATGGGTGTGGCCGGGCCGCACACGCTCGAGTCGCTCGGCGAGTGGGACTTCCGCGCCGGGCTGGCGGCGGTCAGCGCGCCCACCTTGATCCTCCACGGCGACGAGGAGGCGATCCCGATGGACCTGGTCGAGGAGTGGACCACCGCGCTGCCTCACGCGAAGCTGGTCAAGATCCCGGGCGCGTCGCACTTTCCGTACGTCGAGCGGCCCGATCTGGTGTGGCCGGCGATCGAGAGCTTCCTGCGCAGCGCTCGGCCCTGACCGGCGCGGTCGCGACGGCGGGAGCGGGAGCGTCCACGCCGCGGCGCGGCACCGCAGCGCACCGCGCACCCGGGCGACGAGTTCTTCATCCATGGGCGAGGTCGCTCTGTGATATGTCGTCGGCGTGAAGTCGACAACCGAAGCGATGTGCATCGCCCTGATCATGGTCTCCGGTCTCGCCTGCCAGAGGAGCGAGGACAGCGCCGGCGAGGGGACGAAAGCGACTCCCGCGCGGGCCACGCCGCCGGCGCCGGGCCAGGCCAGGGTCGAGACCACGAAGTCGCCCGCGAAGCCCGGCGACGACAAGATGGACGCGGTCGTCATCAAGACGATCCCGGTCGCCGACCATATCTACATGCTCGAGGGCCGCGGCGGCAACATCGGCGTGTCGGCCGGCGAGGACGGCGTGGTGCTGGTCGACGATCAGTTCGCGCCGCTGGCGCCCAAGATCCTCGCCGCCGTGAAGGCGCTGGGCAAGGGCGAGCCGAAGTACGTCATCAACACGCACTGGCACGGCGACCACACCGGCGGCAACCCGGAGCTCGGGCCCAGGGCGGCCATCATCGCGCAGGAGAACGTGCGCAAGCGGCTGTCCACCCGCCAGGAGCTGCGCGGCGAGACCATCGAGCCCTTGCCGGCGGCAGGGCTGCCGGTCGTCACCTACCAGCAGACGGTCAGCCTCCACATGAACGGCGAGGAGATCCGGCTGGTCCACTTCCCGCACGGACACACCGACGGCGACTCGGTCATCTTCTTCACCGGCGCCAACGTCGTCCACATGGGCGATCACTTCTTCAACGGGCGCTTCCCGTTCATCGACACCTCGAGCGGCGGAGACCCGGTGCAGTTCACCGCCAACGTGAAGGCGGTGATCGATCAGATCAAGGACGACACCAAGGTCATCCCCGGGCACGGGCCGCTGGGCAGCAAGGCCGACCTGGTCGCCTTTCACCAGATGCTGACCGAGACGATCGGCATCGTGAAGGCGGCCAGGAAGGCGCACAAGTCGCTCGACCAGGTGAAGAAGGCCGGGTTCCCCGACAAGTTCGCGTCGTGGGGCTCGGGCTTCATCACCGCCGACGCCTGGATCGAGACCATCTACGGCAGCCTCAAGTGAGGCGGCGGCGCCGGGCGCCTGGATCTCGTCGCGCCTGAACGCGCGCCTGTGGGGGACGCCCGAGCCGACGCGCCGCCACGCGGCGCGCTCGCGCCCGCGCGTCGCTCAGGCCAGCTCGAACTCCTTGCAGAAGTGGACGTCGCGCGGGCGCTCGCCACCCGCCGCGGGTGCGTCGAGCGGCCAGCGGCGCTGCTCCTGGTTGGGCCAGCCCAGCCGGCATGCGCCGGTGCGCCCGTCCTCGTGCATGCAGTGACAGCAGGCGGAGCGCAGCTGGAACCTCTCGGCCTCGGCCAGGAGCTGGTCGGTCAGGGGGAAGCGCATCTCGCGGTGGAGAATATGGCACGCTCGAGGGCCATGATCGAAATCGCCGAGGAGGTGAGCCTGGCGCTCGAATCGGGCGGCGCCGTGGTCGCGCTCGAGTCCACGATCATCGCCCACGGCCTGCCGTTCCCGGACAACCTGGCGGCGGCGCAGGCGATGGAGGGGGCGGTGCGCGCGTGCGGGGCGACCCCGGCCACGATCGCGGTCCTGGAGGGCGTGGTGCGGATCGGCATGGGGCCGGCCGAGCTCGAGCGTCTGGCCCAGCCCGGCTCCGGCGTGCTCAAGGCCGGCGCCTCGGACCTGGCCGCGGTCATGGTCGGGCGGCGAACGGCGGCCACGACGGTCAGCGCCACGTGTGTGCTGGCGACGCGGGTCGGCATCCGCGTGTTCGCCACCGGCGGGATCGGCGGGGTTCACCTGGGCGACCCGAGCGACGTGTCGGCCGACCTGGACACGCTGGCGCGCGCGCCCATCGCGGTCGTGTCGTCCGGGGTCAAGGCGATCCTCGACATGCGCCGCACGCTGGAGCGGCTGGAGAGCCTCGGCGTGCTCATCATCGGCTTCAAGACCGACGAGCTGCCCGGCTTCTACTTTCGAAGCACCGGGCTCCCGCTCGAGCACCGCATGTACCGCCCGATCGACGTCGCCAACGCGATCCGCGTGCGGCTGGCGCTGGGGCAGGGCGGCGTGCTGGTGGCCAACCCGATCGCGCCGGAGGCGGAGATCGCGCAGTCGCAGATCGAGGAGTGGCTCGAGGTGGCGCGCTCCGACGCGCACCGGGTCGGCGTGCGCGGCAAGGACCTGACGCCGTTCCTGATGGCCCGCCTGGCCGGGCTGAGCGGGGGGCGCACGGTGGCGGCCAACCGCGCGCTCGCCGAGTCGAACGCGTTCCTGGCCGGCATGATCGCGGCGGCGCTGGCGATGGAGAATCCGGCGCCCGCGCGCCCGGGTTTCGGCGGCGACGGGGGGCGATGAGCGAAGCGGCCCGGGCGCGCAAGCTGACCGCGTCGGGGCGCGATCGCGGCCGCCCGCTGGCCGATTTTCTGGCCGAGCGGCTGGGCCTGGACCGCGCCGCGGCGGCCGCGCTGGTCCGCGCCGGCGGCGTGTACGTCGCGCGCGAGCGGGTGGAGGATGCCGAGCGGCCGCTCGATGCCGGCCAGCGCGTCACGGTGCGCGG
This sequence comes from Kofleriaceae bacterium, assembly GCA_035262925.1. Classification (GTDB taxonomy): domain Bacteria; phylum Myxococcota_A; class Polyangia; order Haliangiales; family Haliangiaceae; genus DATFRY01. The sequence goes on from DATFRY010000263.1 coordinate 12,824, forward strand.
GATGGGCGCGGATGTGGAGGCCGCGGGGTCGGCGGTGGCCGTGGGGTCGGCGGTGGCGCTGTCGATCGTCCACGAGGATGGCGACGTGCTCGTGGTCGACAAGCCGGCCGGCGTCCCGAGCCAGGCGACGCGCGACACCGTGGTCGGCGCCCTCGATCGCATGGTGGCGGCGGTGGACGCCGGTGCGCGCCTCTTCCACCGCCTCGACCGCGACGCCAGCGGGCTCGTCCTGTTCACGCGCACGGCCGCGGCGCGGCGGCGATTCGCCGGGTGGCTGCGCGGCGGCCAGCTCGAGCGGCGCTACGTCGCCGCGGCCTGGGGCCACATCGCGGCGGACGCCGGCCGCTTCGAGCGCGCCATCGGACCCGACCCGCGCGATCGCAGGCGCATGAGCGCGGGCCTCGGCCGCGCCGCGCGCACGGTCTATCGCGTCGCCCGCCGCGGCCACGCCCCCGGTGGCGCGCCGACCACGCTGGTCGAGCTCGACCTCGAGACCGGCCGCACGCACCAGATCCGCGTGCACCTGAGCGACGCCGGCCACCCGGTGTGCGGCGATCGCCTGTACGGCCCCGCCGGGCCGGTCTCCCCGGTCACGGCCGTCGACCGCCTGTTCCTGCACGGACACCGCCTCGCCTGGCCCGGCGCGCCTGCGATCACGTCACCGGTGCCGCCGCTGTTCGACGAGCTCGTCCGCTAGCACCCTTCCACGGTGACCATGAACGGGTTGGACCTGTTCTCGTTGAGGTCGCAGTTGACGTCGACGTTGCGTCGACATTGACGTGGTCATTGACGGCGACGGCGCCGTGGACCTCGGCGCCACCATTGTCGTTGACTCGACGTCGAGTCCCGCTCGTCAACCTGTTCGACAAGGGTGGGGCTCACGTCCACGGCGCCGTCGCCGTCAGCGACCACGTCAACGCGACCGGTCATCATCTCGGTGGAAGCATCGCCTGAGAGCTCACGGATAGCGCTGCTCCTCGTCGCCGTACTCCTCGCCGTACTTGTTGAGGTGGTTGAAGTCGACGCGCGTCTCGGTGACGCGGAAGTCGACGGTGGTGGTGGCGCCCGCGGTGACCACGACCTGCTTGCCGACCGGCTTGTCGGCGCGGCGACTGTAGGCGTAGATGGTCCATGTCCCGGGCGGCACGCCCTCGATGGAGTAGCTGCCATCCCTGTGGGCGGTGGCGAAGCGGCGGTTGGGCAGGACCAGGATCGTCGCCGACATCTGCGGGTGGATGTTGCAGTAGACGTCGACCACCCCGGTCTTGGGGAACGAGCGCGATCGGGTCGCGCCCGGCGGGTACTGCCCGAGGTCGAACTTGCGCACCGACGAGGGCGAGAAGACGTTGTGATAGAACGGGTCGCCGTTGGGAAACGAGACCTGCTGGCCCGCGGTGACGCCGAGCAGGCTGGGCAGGAACTCCTTGCCGCGCTGGACGATCTGCGCGGTCGCGCCCGGCGCCGGCTCGGTGAAGCCGACCAGGTAGACCAGGATCGGCGACCAGCTGCGCGTGGTCGCGCCCGCCGCGCGCGTGACCGAGACGGCGCCGCGCACGGTCCCTCCGCGCGCACCGGTCTTCGGCGGCTCGCTCTCGTCGGACGCCTGTGCGCGGGCCGGTGAGGGCGCGGCGGCGGCGAGCGCGGCGGTGGCGAGGGCGGCGAGCGCGCCGGCGGCGAGGAGGCGCGAGCGCGCCCTCGCGCGCGGCGGCGATGGGCGATGGGCAGAGGCCGGGGCGGGCGCGGACAGGAGCACGGACGTCTAGAATGCCA
>DATFRY010000264.1:0-8922 GCA_035262925.1 Kofleriaceae bacterium
CCCTGCGACGACTGCACCTTCGTGATGGCGGCGGTCAACGTCGTCTTGCCGTGGTCCACGTGACCGATCGTGCCGATGTTGACGTGCGGCTTGTTCCTGACGAACTTTTCCTTGGCCATCGATCGACTCCCTCTTGGTGACTCCCTCCTGGCGACCCGGTGGGGCTACCAGAGGTGGCGACTGAATCGACGCGTGGAGCCCACGGCCAGGATTGAACTGGCGACCCCATCCTTACCAAGGATGTGCTCTACCACTGAGCCACGTGGGCGAGACGGTACTGCGACGAACAGATCAGAGCGGGCGACGAGATTCGAACTCGCGACATCCAGCTTGGAAGGCTGGAGCTCTACCAGCTGAGCTACACCCGCGCCTCGTTGAAGAGGGTGGAGGGGGGAGGATTCGAACCTCCGAAGTCGTGCGACGGCAGATTTACAGTCTGCTCCCTTTGGCCACTCGGGAACCCCTCCGCGGGGAGTCGTTTGGAGCGATGTGCCGTGAGTCTGCAAGGAAGAGATGCGAGAGGTCGAGAGCTGGCGGTGGGACTCGAACCCGCGACCTCCTGATTACAAGTCAGGTGCTCTACCGGTTGAGCTACGCCAGCGGAATCACAACGTGCATGCCCCCAAACGGGGACGGCAGTGTATACGCTCGCACCCCGCCCACGTCAACCATTCCGGCACCTCAAGCACGGCGGGATTGCCGGCCCCCTCGGCCGGGCCTCCGCGGACCGGCTCCGGTGGGCCCATATAATAAGGTAGAGGGCGATCCGGATTGTCGTCCGGGGCCTGTGCTCGTCCGGCGCGCCTATAGGGCGCGCCTATAGATCGATGTGCCGGGGCACGTGATGCGCGGGTCTCGCGGGGCTCGGAGGCGGCGGGTCAGGAGCGCGCGGCGCAGGCGGCGCGGAGACCGATCCCCGCGGCGGCCCCGGTGGCGGCCCTGGTGGCGACCCGGCAGATCCGGACGGCGGCGCGGTCCCGGGTGGCCCTGCTGGGCCCGGCGGCGTGCGGCCCCACGCTCCGGCGCTCGGGCCCTTCGCCTCCCGCGCGATGAGCGCGGTCAGCTCGGCGATTCGCTGCCGCGAGCTCTCGCTCCACGGCGTGTGGGCGGCCAGGTGATCGGCCACCTTCACGTTCATCACGTGCGCGGCGAGCGCCTTGTCGAGGTGAGCGCGGGCGAGCGCGCGGACCTCGGCCGTGTAGATCGCCGACGCCTGCGCGTCGAGCTGCGGTGGGACCGGCGCGGACGTCAGCGCGCGCCACATGTCCTGCTGCATCGACCCGAGCTGGTAGCCGGCCGCGGTCGCCCAGTAGACGTTGCCGAGCCGGATGGTGTCCTCGAACCGACGCTGGGCCAGCAGCACCAGCTTGGCCTTGACCTCGAGGTTCTGCTGCAGCTCCGCCTCGGGGAGCTCGAGGCGGACCACCTCCGCCTGCCGGCGCGGTATCTCGGCCAGGTAGTACTGCGCCATGGCGACGAAGTAGCGCGAGTCGGGGCGCGCGCGCTCGCCGCTGCCGGCCAGGTCGATCACGGCGGCGAGCGCCTCCTCGGCGTCCGGGTAGCGCCTGCTCTCGACCAGCACGTAGCCGCGGCGGGTCGCGATCTCGATGCGGTCGGCCGCGCCGAGGTCGCGGCGGGCGAAGAGCTCGTCGAACAGCCGGAGCGCATCGCTCCACCGCGCCAGCTCGGACAGGACGGCGCCCGCCCGGATGTGCGCATCGAGCCCGTAGCGGGTCGCGCCCGCGCGGCGCACCACATCGAGGTAGCGAGCGACCGCCTCGTCCAGGCGGCGCATGCCCTCGAGCGCCAGGCCGGCGTTGAACTGCGCGGGCGGGACGAGCTGCGACGCCGGGAAGGACGCGAGCAGGCGATCGTAGAGCGCGAGGGCCTCGGCGTAGCGGTCGGCGGCGAGCGCTCCGCCCGCCCGATCGAACAGCTCGCGGGCGTCGTACACCACGACCTGGGTCCCGCCCGCCGGACCGCGCGCGACCTCGACCCGCATCGGCTCGACATCCACGGTGGTCACGCGGGCCGGCCGGGCCGGCGCGCCGCCGCGCGCGCCCGCCGCGCAGGCCCCCACCCCCGCCGTCGTGGCCAGGAGCGCGGAGAGGGCGAGAACGGGGCAGAAACGGGCCTGGGATGCCATTCCGCTATGACGCCGGAGACCGTGGCGAGGTTCCGGGCGCGCGACGGGTCAGGCGCCCAGCGCCCGGATCAGGATCCGGCGATCGCGCGGGCCGTCGAACTCGCAGAAGAAGATCGCCTGCCAGTTGCCCAGCTGGGGGCGACCGCCCTCCACGATGAGGGTGACCGACTGGCCGATGAGGCTGCCCTTGATGTGAGCGTCGGAGTTCTGATCGGGCCGCTCGGAACCCGCCTCGCGCGGCACGACCAGGCCGAGGTGGCGAACCATGTCGCTCTTCACGGTCGGATCGCTGTTCTCCTGGATCGCCACGGCTGCCGTCGTATGCGGGCAAAAGACGCAGACGAGCCCGGAAGAGACCCCGCTTCGCCTCACCGCGGCGCGCACCAGAGCGGTGATGTCGATCATCTCGCTGCGCGTGGTGGTCTTGACGTCGATCGTCTCCATGGCCGCCATGGTTGGTTCTTACCACACGCATCGAATGCGTCCCGCGAAGCTCACCGCGCGTGCATCGCGCATCGCGACGAGGTCGGCGCGCGCGCGCTTGGCAACTTTTTCTCGCGATCTCTTTGGTGAGATGTGTATATTGAAAGCGCGGTGTCACACCGAGCTGGTACAGGTGAAAGCACCTTATGAAGGTCGCCTTCACGTACAACCTCCGCCGCACCGACTCCGAGGAAGAGGCGGAGTTCGATACGGTCGAGACGGTCGAAGCGATCGCTGATGCGATCGAGTCCGCTGGTCACGAGGTCGACAAGATCGAAGTGTCGGGCCCCGCGGCGCATCTCCTCGAGAGGATCGAGGCGTCGGACCCGGACATCATCTTCAACTCGGCCGAGGGTCGCGGCGGTCGCATGCGCGAGGCGTTCTACCCGGCGCTGTTCGAAGAGATCGGCGTGCCGTACACCGGGTCGGACGCATACGCCATGGCGGTCACGCTCGACAAGTGGCTGACCAAGCTCGTGCTCCTTCGCCACGGCATCGACACGCCGCGCGGTCGTCTGATCAATGCAGACAACCTCGCCACGATCGCCGAGCAGGGGCCGGGGCTGGCCTTCCCGATCATCGTCAAGCCCAATTACGAGGGCTCGTCGAAGGGGATCGCCGACGACTCGGTCGCCAATGATTTTCGCGAGTTGATGACACTTCTGAAAGCAGCAGTTCGGGCCTACCCGGACGGCGTCTTGATGGAGGAGTACATCGCTGGCGTGGACATCGCGGTCGGCTACGTCCACGGCGTCGGCCTGGACGACGGGCTCCTCGCGCCGGTCGAGTTCCTGCTCGAGCCGTCGGGGCTGCACGGCTTCACCGTGTACGACTACTTCAAGAAGAACATCGAGCCGAGCGCGGTCAGGATGCGCTGCCCGGCCTCGGTGCCGCGCGACGTGGCGGCCCGCCTGCGCGCCATCTCCAACGATGCGATCCGCGGGCTCGGCCTCAAGGACATCGCTCGCCTCGACTTCCGGGTGGCGGACGATGGGCGCATCTACCTGCTCGAGGCCAACGCGCTGCCGGCGCTGGGCCGGAGCTCGTCCATCTTCGTCGCGACCGCCCAGCTCGGCCTGTCGTACGACGACACCATCGCGGCCATCCTCAACGCGGCCGCGCTGCGGGCCAACGTCGCCACGGCTCATGAGCTCGGGCTTCGCCACCGGCGCCGCGGCCGCCACCGGCCGATCCGCGTCGGCTTCACCTACAACGTCAAGCGCACCCACGACGGCGACGAGCAGGCCGAGTTCGACCCGCCCGAGACCATCATCGCCATCTCGAACGCCCTCGCCCGCCAGGGGTTCATCGTGGTGCACCTGGAGGCCACCCCGGACCTGCCCCGAGTGCTGGCCGAGGCGGACGTGGACCTCATCTTCAATATCGCGGAGGGGGTCGAGGGACGCAACCGCGAGGCCCAGGTACCCGCCCTTTGCGAGCTGCTCGGGATTCCCTATACCGGCTCGGACTCGGCGACCCTGGCCATCGCGCTCGACAAGGCGCTCTGCAAGAAGGTCCTCAGCCAGCACGGCGTCCCGACCCCGAAGTTCCAGGTCATGGAGACCGGGCGAGAGCGCCTGGACCAGGAGCTCAAGTTCCCCCTCATCGTCAAGCCGAACGCCGAGGGCTCGTCAAAGGGCATCGGCACGGCCAGCGTGGTGGACAGCGAGGAGGAGCTGCGGCTCAAGGTAGCGAGCATCATCGACCGCTACCGCCAGCCCGCCCTGGTCGAGGAGTACATCCACGGCCGCGAGTTCACGATCGGCCTCCTGGGCAACAAGCGGCGGTTGCGCGTGCTTCCGCCCATGGAGATCCGGTTCAAGGACTCGAACCTGCCCCGCCCGGTCTACGACTACGTGGTGAAGCAGGAGTGGGAGAAGCACGTCGAGTACGAGTGCCCCGCCCGGCTCACGGAGGCGGAGACCCGCGCGATCGAGAAGGTGGCGCGGGCGACCTTCTCCTCCCTCGAGTGCCGCGACTTCGCCCGCGTGGACCTGCGCATGGCGCCGGACGGCAAGATCTACGTGTTCGAGGTCAACCCGCTGCCGGGCATGACGCCGGGCTACTCGGACCTGGTGCTCATCTCCAAGGGCGCCGGCATGGACTACGACCAGCTCATGGCCGAGATCATGGTCGGCGGCCTCCGGCGGCTTCGCGAGAAGCGTCGCCGCGAGGAGCGCGAGGAGGAGGAGGCCGGGGCCCAGGCGCTGGCTCAGGCGCAGGCCCAGGCGCAGGCCCAGGCGCAGGCAGCACCTTCCGGCAACGGGAACGGCAACGGAGCAGTGCAGCCGGGCGGGAACGGCCACGCCAATGGCCAGGGCACCGAGACCGCGTCGAAGATGGAGCTGGCCGCAGAGAAGGCGGAGCGCGCGGCCGAGCGCGCCGAGCGGGCTGCCAAGCGCATGGCCAAGCTGGCGCGCAAGCGCGCCCTTCGCCGCGGCACGCGCCGCGCGGCCAATGGCAACGGCGCTGCCGGAGCGGCAGGCGGCGCGCAGAGCGAGATACCGCCCACCACCCACTGACGGCGGGCCCCTCGGGCCTGCCCAGGGGAGTTTGTGATGCCACATGAAGACGGCGGGGACCCTGATGCACCCGCACAGGGCGCCTGGATCACGCTGCTGTACGTCCGGCCTCGGCGCGAGGGTCTGACCGAGCTCGACCGACGCGTGGGCGCCATCGCCGAGCGGTACGCGCGGTGGGTGGAGCTGGTCGTGCTCGCCCCCGAGGACGCCGCGGGGCGAGCGGGACTGGAGGGGGTGGCCAGCTTCGGCTCGCCCGCGCTGTTGCTCCTGCGCGGCGGCGAGGTCGTGGGCGAGGCGATGGGCGCGCTTCTGCCCGCGCGCGAGCTGGAGCAGGTCGTCCGCCGGGCCGTCGAGTGGCCGGCGCCTCTCTAGACCGCGACGCTCGAATGGCCGGCGCCGCTCGGGACCGCGATGCTCGGGGCCGCGTCGCCCGCGACCGCTGCGCCGACGCTCGAATGGCCGGCGCCGCTCGGGACCGCGATGCTCGGGGCCGCGTCGCTCTAGATGACGCTCGGGGACGCGAGGCCCGCGACCGCTGCGCCGACGCTCGAATGGCCGGTGTCGCTCGGGACCGCGATGCTCGGGGCCGCGTCGCTCTGGACGACGCTCGGGGACGCGAGGTCCGCGACGGCCGCGTTCGAGCGGTTGCGCATCGCGGGTCGAACGCCGGGGGCCGCCGACCTGCGACTCGCGACGACTGGTGGCTCGGCGCCCCGCGAGGGACGCGGGCGAGTCCGGTAGACTTCGGCCCAGGGTGAAGGTCGGGACCCGAATCACCGCGGTGACGTCCGCGCTGGTTGCCAGCACGCTGGCGGTGTACGCGTCGCTCGACCTGCGCGACCGGGCGCAGGAGCGAAAGGAGCGACTGGAGAACGACATGCGGGCGCAGGCGGCCGCGCTGAGGAGCAGCATCGAGCTACAGGGCGTGGCGCCGGCGCTGCTGCAGGCCGACGAGCTGTCGCAGGCGCTGTCGCAGGCCTCGACCGACACGCAGGTGGTGGTGCTGCCCGCCGCGGCGACCCGCCTCCCCGGACGGGACGAGTCGCTGCAGCGCCTGCGCGCGCTGGTGCAGGCGCGGCCGCTCTACGTCTCGGCCGAGGAGGACGACCGCCTGGTCTACGTCCTGCCGCTGCGCACGCCCAGCCGGACGGCGCCCGACGGCTACCAGGTGGCGGGCGCGGTCGAAGTGTCGCGCTCGCTCGAGCCCCTGAGCGAGGCGTGGCGCGATGACCTCCTGCGCACCCTGCCGCTCCTGGCGGTCGTGGTCGCGCTGGTGGTGATCGCGGTGATGCTGTTCACGCGCAGCCTGGTGACCCGGCCGATCGCGAAGCTCCTGGCCGGCATCGACGACGTGGCGCGCGGCGACCTGTCGCGCGTCCTGCTCAGCGAGCGCGAGGACGAGATCGGCGAGCTGGCCGCCCGCTTCAACGAGATGACCTACTCGCTGCGCGAGTCGCGGGCCGAGACCGAGCGGCAGAACGCCGACAAGATGAAGCTCGAGGAGCAGCTGTTCCAGACCGAGAAGCTGGCCACCATCGGGCAGCTGGCCGCCGAGATCGCGCACGAGGTCGGGACCCCGCTCAACGTCATCGTGGGGCGCTCGCGCGCCATGGCCAAGAAGGCGGGCGACCCCGAGGCGGTCAGCAAGAACGCCGACATCGTCGCCGAGCAGGCCACGCGCATCACGCGCATCATCCAGCGGCTGCTCGACACCGCGCGCAGCAAGGTGGGGGTGCCGGAGGTCGGGCCGGTCGATCTCAACCAGATCGCGGCCACCACGATGGACTTCCTGGAGGGGAAGCTCGCCGCCGCCCGGGTCGCGCGCACCCTCACCCGGGCCGACAGCCTGCCACCGGTCAAGGGGGACTCCGACCAGCTGCAGCAAGTCTTGCTCAACCTCCTGCTCAACGCCATCGACGCCATGCCGCGCGGGGGCCAGGTGCGGGTCGAGACCTCGCTGGTCACGCGCCGGCGCCCGGGCCTCGAGGTGGCGCCCGAGCAGCCGGTCGTCGTGGTGGAGGTCGCCGACACCGGCGTGGGGGTGCCGCCCGACCAGCGCGAGAAGATCTTCCAGCCGTTCTACACGACCAAGCAGGGTCGCGGCGGCACCGGGCTCGGCCTGTCGGTCTCGCACAGCATCATCAAGGAGCACGACGGCTGGATCGAGCTCGAGGAGGCGCCCGGCGGGGTGGGCAGCGTGTTCCGGGTCTGCCTCCCCGCCGCGCTCGAAACCGGGTAGCGTGGAGCGGAATGAAGTCGGCGAGCGAGCGCGGTCAGGGGCGGAGCGGTCCGCGCGTCCTGGTGGTGGAGGACGACGAGGCGATGCGCGACCTCCTGGTCGAGGAGCTGGCCGAGGCCGGGTTCCAGGTGCTGTCGGCCCGCGGCGGGCGCGAGGGCATCGACCGCGTGCGGCGCGAGCCGATCGACCTGGTCATCACCGACCTGCGCATGCCGGATCTGGACGGCTTCGACCTCATCCGCGACGTCAAGGCGACCCCCCGCTCGCCGCACATCGTGATGATCACGGCGTTCGGGTCGATCGAGACCGCCATCAAGGCGGTCAAGCTGGGCGCCTACGACTACATCACCAAGCCGTTCGAGATCGAGGAGCTGGTCCTGGTGGCCGACAAGGCGCTCGAGGAGCGCAGCCTGCGCCGCCAGGTGGCCCGCCTGCAGCGCGAGGTCGAGGGCAAGTTCGGGCTCGACAACATCGTCGCGCGCAGCCAGGCGATGCGCGAGATCCTGACCCTGGTCTCGCGGGTGGCGGCGTCGAACGTGTCGGTGCTGGTCACCGGGGAGAGCGGGACCGGCAAGGAGCTCATCGCGCGCGCCATCCACTACAACTCCGACCGCGCGGCCGGCCCGTTCGTGCCGGTCAACCTGGCCGCGGTTCCGGGCAACCTGATCGAGAGCGAGCTCTTCGGCCACAAGCGCGGCGCCTTCACCGACGCGCGGCACGACCGGATCGGTCTGTTCGAGGAGGCCAGCGGCGGGACCATCTTCCTCGACGAGATCGGCGAGCTCGCGCTCGAGCTCCAGGCCAAGCTCCTGCGCGTGCTCCAGGAGCAGGAGATCCGCCCGCTGGGCGCCGCCCGGACCCAGAGCGTGGACGTGCGGGTGGTGGCGGCCACCAACCGCGACCTGGACGAGATGCTGCAGGAGGGGCGGTTCCGCGAGGACCTGTACTACCGGCTCAACGTCATCGAGATCGCGCTGCCGCCGCTCCGTCATCGGCCGGACGACATCGCGCCTCTGGCCGAGCACATCCTGCGCCAGGCCGGGACCAGGGCGGGCGCCGCGCGCGCGGTGCGCCTCAGCCAGGCGGCGCAGCGCACCCTGCTCGCCTATCACTGGCCGGGCAACGTGCGCGAGCTCAGCAACGTGCTGGAGCGCGGGCTGGCGCTCTGTCTGGGCGACGAGATCCAGGTCGAGGACCTGCCCAACCAGGTGCGCGCGCAGCCGGGCAGCGACTTCCTGGCCGCGGCGGTGGCGCGGCGCATGAGCCTGGCCGACCTCGAGCGCGAGTACATCCGGCTGGTGCTGGCCGACGAGGGCGGCAACAAGACGCGGGCGGCCAGCCGGCTCGGGCTCGACCGCAAGACCCTGTACCGCAAGCTCGACGAGTACGCGCGCGGCGGCGAAGAGCCGGAGAGCTGACCCGCGGGGCGAGTCCTGGCCGCGGCCCGGTGCGGCTCGAAGGCGGCGCGGCAGGGCTCGGCGCGGCAGGGCTCGGCGCGGCAGGGCTCGGCGCGGCAGGGCTCGGCGCGGCAG
>DATFRY010000265.1:0-14082 GCA_035262925.1 Kofleriaceae bacterium
GGACCCGGCCAGATATCTGGCCAGCTCACCGCCGGTGGTGCCGGTTGCGGCCGGGCCGGGCGCCGAGACGATGTACGCCGGCGAGACGCCCACCTCCGCGGCGACCCGCGCCGGCGCGCCGACCGCGCTGGCGGTCAGCGCCGACCGCCCGACCGAGCTGGGCATGGCCCCGACCTGGGCGGCGCCCGGTGCGCTGCCGCGCGGGACGCCGGCCTCCGACGCGCGCACTGCGTACATGGACGAGGCGGCCCACCGCAAGTACGCCGGCCCGGCGGCCGGCAAGGGCAGGGCGCAGCCGATCGAGAACCGGACCATGGCCATCGCCCCGCCGGAGGGCTCGTCGGAGTACCCGCCGCGGCGGATGTGGCCGCTGGTGGTGTGCATCCTGGCCGCCGGGGCCGCGGCCGGCGTGATCGCGTTTCTCATCGCGCGGCCCGACCGCGCCGCCGCGCGCCGGGCAGCGCCGGTCCAGCGCCGCGCGCAGGCCGGCCAGACGAGCGCGGCGGCCGCGGCGGACGCCGGGCCGCGCATGGCGCGCATCCGGCTCATCACGCGGCCGTCCGGAGCGGAGGTCGCGGACGACGCCGGCAACCTCATCGGCACCACGCCGACCGAGCTCTCGCTCCCGGTCGACGGGCGCGAGGTCGTCCTTCATTTCCGGCACGCCGACGCGGCCGACTCGGAGAAGCGGTTCACGCCCACGGGCGACACGGCACTCGACATCGAGCTCCCGCCGCGGCTGACGGAGTCGGCACCGGACGCCTCCACCGGGGCCGATGACGGGGCCGATGACGGGGCCGCCGAACCGGCGCCGCGGCGGACCCATCGGTCCGACAGGCACCGCTCGCGGCGGCACAAGAAGTCGGACAACGACCTGCTCGCGCCCGATCTGTAGCCGGCTCGGTGACCGGCTGCGCCACATCCGATCTCGCCGCGGAGGGCGTGACCGGCCCGTCGGCCTGCCACCTGAGTTATCCTCCGCGCATGTGGTTGAGCGTCGCGCTGTGCGGGGCGGCCGCGGCTGGGTCCGCGGTCGTGGCGGTGGCCTGGGTCCGCCGCGCGCGGCGCGCATGGGATGGGCTGGTCGCGGCGCGCGCCGAGGCCAAGCTGGTCGTGAAGTCGAGTGGGCTCGAGGCCGCGGCGCTGCGGCGCGCAGCCGAGACCGAGGCGCGCGAGCAGGCGCTCGAGCTCCGCGCCGCCGCCGACCAGGCGCTCGGTCGCGACCACGACGGCATGGCCCGCCGTTCCGAGCGGCTGGCCGCGCGCGAGGCCACCCTCACCGCCACCCGCCACGAGGTCGATGAGCGCCGGCGCGCCCTGGAGGAGCGCCAGCGCGAGGTGCGCGCGGCCGAGGACCAGGCCCGGGAGCTCCGCGACACTGCTGGCTCGAGCAAGGGCGCGGCCCGGCAGGAGCTCGAGCGGCAGGCGGGCACGACCAGCGCCGAGATGGCAGCGCGCCTGGCCCAGACCTGGCTGGAGGAGGCGCGGGCCGAGGCGGCGCAAGCCGTGCGCTCCATCGAGCAGCAGGCCACCGATCCGGACGTCGGGCGGCGCGCCAAGCGGCTCATGGAGATCGCGATCTCGCGCTACAAGGGCCACTTCCTGACCGAGCGCGGCGTCTCCAACGTGCCGCTGGCCGACGGCGTGGCCGACCTCCTGGTCGCCGACGGGCAGAGGCTCCTCAACGCCGTGTCCACGGGGGCCAACGTGCAGCTCCACCTGAGCGACGGCGGCGACATGGTGAAGCTCGACGGGCTCGACGGGGTGGGGCGCGAGGTCGCCCGCCGCGCGCTCGCGCGCCTGGCCAAGAAGCTCGGCGCCCCCGATGAGGCCGGCCGCGACCCGGGAGGGTGGGTCGACGGCATCCGTAGCCAGCTCGAGCACGAGATCCAGGGCCTGGGTCGCAAGGCCTTCTCGGTCCTGCAGATCCCGCGAGCGCACGCGGAGATCGTCACCCTGGTCGGCAAGCTCAATTACCGGACCAGCTACACACAGAACCAGTGGCTCCACGCGGTCGAGGCTTCGTTCCTGGCCGGCATGATGGCCTCGGAGATGGGCCTCGACCTCAAGCTGGCCCGCCGGGCCACGCTCCTCCACGACATCGGCAAGGCGCTGACCCACGAGATCGACGGGTCGCACGCGGTCATCGGCGCCGACATCGCCCGCCGGCTGGGCGAGGACGAGATCGTGGCCAACGCCATCGGCGCCCATCACGCCGAGGAGCCGCCCAGCTCGGTCTACGCCTTCCTGGTCGCGGGGGCGGACGCGATGTCCGGAGCGCGACCGGGGGCGAGGCGCGAGCACCCGGAGGGCTACTCCACGCGGCTCGAGGACCTCGAGCGCATCGGGGGTGGGTACCGCGGGGTGGAGCGCTGCTTCGCCGTCCACGGCGGCCGCGAGCTGCGGGTCTACGTGCGCGAGGGCGAGGTGAGCGACATCGAGGCGGTCGAGCTGTCCACCGAGATCGCGGCTCAGATCTCGAGCGAGCTGACGTTCCCGGGGCAGATCAAGGTGACAGTGATTCGCTCGACTGAAGCCATCTCCGTGGCCAGCTAGCTCTGCCGCAAGGCACCGAGATCGCGGCTGCGGCGTGGGCGGCCTCCAACGCTCACGTATGCGTATGGTTCGTGTTGACACGCGAACATGGACGCTCCATAGTTCGGCTACTGATTTGACTCTCACGTGCAGGTGAGGTTTAAGGATGGGAGAGTCGATCGAGCGGTCCCCGATGGAAACAAAAGCCAAGTTTCTGCGTGTTGGTGAGCTTGCCCGGGCAGTCGGAAAATCCGTCCGCGCCGTTCATCTCTATGAGGAGCTTGGACTGCTCAGACCGGTTTCTCGCACCGCCGGCGGGTTCCGCCTGTTCACCTCCGACGCGGTGGACCGCATCAACTGGATCACGAAGCTCCAGGCGATCGGGTTCTCGCTCTCGGAAATCCAGGGTTTTGTCCGCGACTTCGAGAACGCCGAGAGCGGCCGCAGCGCGGCGGCCCGCGTGCGCGACGTCTTTCAGGACAAGCTGAGCCAGATCCGCAACAGCCTGGCCCAGCTACGCGTCATCGAGAACGACATCGTCGAGGCGCTCGAGTATCTCGAGTCCTGCGAGTCATGCGCTCCCATCTACTCGCCCGGCGAGTGCCGGCGCTGCGACCATCAAGGGCACGAGCGCGGCGTTGCGCCGGAGCTGTTCGCCGGCCTGTCGGGCGTCAGCCCGGGGGTCGCGACGCCGCTCCCAGCGGCGCCCGCGGGGAACGAGATCGGCGGGCGCGATTGCGCTGGCCTGGTCGGGCTCGGCCGCGGCCGCGAGCGGCTGAGCGAGCCGGGACCGGTCGACCGCGGCGTCGCCCACGAGGCACTGTCTGGCGCAATGGATGACGACGTCGTCGCCGCCGACGAGGTGGATGACCTCCCGCGCGGTCGTCACAGCAGCGAGGATTCCAACTGATGTCCGTCAAGCTCCCCATCTTCATGGACAACCACTCCACCACGCGGGTCGACCCGCGCGTCGTGGAGGCGATGCTGCCCTACTTCACCGAGCACTTCGGCAACGCGGCCAGCCGCAACCACGCCTTCGGCTGGCAGGCCGAGGCGGCGGTGGACCGCGCGCGCGAGCAGATCGCGTCGATGATCGGCGGCAGCGGCAAGGAGATCGTCCTCACCTCGGGCGCGACCGAGTCGGACAACCTGGCGCTCAAGGGGAAGCCCTGGTTCCGCAAGCGGCGCGGTCAGCACATCATCACGGTGGAGACCGAGCACAAGGCGGTGCTCGACACCTGCAAGCGGCTCGAGCGCGAGGGATGGCGCGTCACCTATCTCAAGCCGGCGGGCGATGGGCTGGTGAGCCCCGAGCAGGTGGTCGAGGCGATGGCGCCCGATACGTCTCTCATCAGCATCATGCTGGTCAACAACGAGATCGGGGTCATCCAGCCGATCGGCGACATCGTGGCGGCGGTCAAGGCGGTGGACCCCGAGGTCGTGTTTCACTGCGACGCGGTCCAGGGCGCCGGCAAGATCCCGTTCTCGGTCGAGGAGTCCAGGGTCGATCTGGTCTCGCTCTCGGCCCACAAGCTGTACGGACCCAAGGGCGTGGGCGCCCTGTGGGTGCGGCGCAAGCCGCGCGTGCGGCTCGACCCGATCATCGACGGCGGCGGCCACGAGCGCGGCATGCGCAGCGGCACGCTCGCCGTTCCGCTCATCGTCGGCTTCGGGGCGGCCTGCGAGATCGCCCAGCGCGAGATGGCCGACGAGGCGCCGAGGCTGGCCCGCCTGCGCGACAGGCTGCACGAGCGGATCAGCTCGCGCCTGGCTCACGTGTACGTGAACGGCACGATGGATCGGCGCCTGCCCGGCAACCTCAACATCTCGTTCGCCTTCGTCGAGGGCGAGTCGCTGCTCATGGCGCTCAAGGACGTGGCGGTGTCGTCCGGCTCGGCCTGCACGTCGGCCTCGCTGGAGCCGTCGTACGTGCTGCGCGCGCTGGGCATCGGCGAGGAGCTGGCCCACACTTCGATCCGGTTCGGTATCGGCCGGTTCAACACCGAGGAAGAGGTCGACTACGTGGCCGACCTGGTGGTCACGTCCGTCGAGCGGCTGCGCGAGCTGTCGCCGCTCTGGGAGATGCACCAGGAAGGCATCGACCTGTCGCAGATCGAATGGTCCGGCGCGCACTGACCGGCGCACTTTCGAGGAAGACAAGCCATGGCGTACAGCAACAAGGTCATCGACCACTACGAGAACCCGCGCAACGTCGGCAGCATGGACAAGAACGACGAGCAGGTCGGCACCGGCCTGGTCGGCGCTCCGGCCTGCGGCGACGTCATGAAGCTGCAGATCCAGGTCGGCGACGACGGCATCATCCAGGATGCCAAGTTCAAGACCTTCGGCTGCGGCTCGGCCATCGCGTCCTCGTCGCTCGCCACCGAGATGATCAAGGGCAAGTCGATCGACGAGGCGATGAAGATCAAGAACACCCAGCTGGTCGAGGAGCTCAATCTCCCGCCGGTCAAGATCCACTGCTCGGTCCTGGCCGAGGACGCCATCAAGGCGGCGATCGCCGACTACAAGCAGAAGCGAGAGCAGCGCGCCGGCCGCTCGGCTCAGCCGGCGGCGGCGGCGGCCGAGGCGGCGGTCAGCCCGGCCGGCGACCCGAGCTGAACGAGGCGGGCGGTATGATCCTCATCACCGAAGCAGCAGCCAAGGAGATCGCGCGGCAGCGCGACAAGCGGGGCAAGCCGGACGCGGCCATCCGCATCGGCATCCGCGGCGGCGGCTGCACCGGTTTCTCGTACCTCTTCGAGTGGGACGACAAGGAGCCGCGCGAGACCGACAAGGTCTTCGAGCAGCACGGCGTCAAGCTGGTCGTCGACCCCAAGAGCTACATCTACTTCCAGGGCACCGAGCTCGACTTCGTGACCAGCATGATGGGACACGGGTTCAAGTTCAACAACCCGAACGTCAAGGGCACGTGCGGCTGCGGCGAGTCGGTGCAGTTCTAGTTGGACTGTGCGAGATCGGTCTCGCACATTCCAACCAGGCCCGAGCGCTCACGCGCTCGGGCGGTCGATCGCTCGTCGGGGCCGGCCCGGGCCTCGACCTCGATCGATGGGCGCCAGGCTGAGCCCGGACCGAGCCCGGATGTGAACCCGGATTGATTTCGATGTCCGACTACTTCGAGATGCTGGGGCTGCCCCGGCAATTCGCGGTCGACCTGGCCGCGCTCGAGCGCCGCTACCTCGAGCGCTCGCGCGAGGTGCATCCGGACCGCGCGTCCGGCGCCGCCGGTCAGGCGATGGAGCTCAACCAGGCTTACCGCGCGCTCAAGCGGGACCTGCCGCGCGCCGAGCACCTGCTCCGGCTGGAGGGCGTGACCATCGGCGACAATCGGCCGGTCGCGCCGGCGCTCCTGGCCGAGGTGCTGGAGCTGCGCGAGGAGCTGGCCGAGGCGACGGCGGCCGGGGACAGGGCGCTCCTGGCCCGGCTCGAGCGCGACGCCCGCGATCGCGAGAAGCGCGAGCTCGCGCGGCTGGGCGGCCTGTTCGCCTCGCTCGAGGCGCTGCCGGCGGGCTCGCCGGAGCGGTCCGCCCGCCTCGACGCGCTGGTCGATCAGGTCATCCGCCTGCGCTACCTCGCGCGCTACCGCGAGGCCTTCGCCGACGACGACGACGACGCGGAGCGGGAAGGGGCGGCCTGATGCAGCCGGGCGGCGATCATCCGCACGCGGCCGGCGGGCTGTTCCAGATCGGCGAGCCGGGCGAGTCGCGGCCGCGCAGCCGGTGCCGCGTCCGTGCGGTCGGCATCGATCTCGGCACCACCAACAGCCTGGTCGCGGTGGTGGACGGCGGCTCCCCGCGGGTCCTGCGCGGCGGCGAGCCGACCGGCCTCCTGCCGTCGGTGGTGAGCTACGGCGAGTCGGGCGAGACGGCGGTGGTCGGCGAGGCAGCGCGCCGCCGCGCGTCGGCGCGCCCGCGCGAGACCATCTCCTCGGTGAAGCGCTTCATGGGCCGGGCGCCGGCCGATGTGGCCGCGGTGGCGAGCATGGTCCCGCAGGAGCTGGTCGGCGGCGACGGCGACCGCGTGGTTCGCTTCCGCCTGCCGGGCGGGCGGACGGTGACGCCAGTCGAGGTCTCGGCCGAGATCCTGCGCGCCCTGGTCGCGCGCGCCGCCGGTGAGCTGGGCGCGGATGGCGACCCGGAGCAGGAAGGGGCGGCGCCCGCGGCGGTCATCACGGTGCCGGCCTACTTCGACGACGCGCAGCGCCAGGCCACGCGCGACGCCGGCCGGCTGGCCGGTCTCGACGTGCTGCGCCTCCTGGCCGAGCCCACCGCCGCGGCGCTGGCCTACGGCCTCGATCAGGGGTCGCGCGGCCGCTACGCGGTCTACGACCTCGGCGGCGGCACCTTCGACATCTCGGTGCTCGAGCTGCACCAGGGGGTGTTCAAGGTGGTGGCGACCGGGGGCGACACGGCGCTCGGCGGCGACGACATCGACCGCGCGCTGGCCGCGCGGCTGCTCGACGCGGCCGGGGTGGCGCAGGGCGACGCTTCGCTCCTGCGCCGCGCGCTCGACGAGGCGCGCGCCGCCAAGCACCGGCTGAGCGCGGCCGACGCCACCGAGCTGCGGCTGGGCGACGTCGCGGTGCCGCTCACGCGCGCCGACCTGGCCGAGACGATGCGCCCGTGGCTGGACAGGACGGCGCGGGCGGTGCGGCGGGCGCTGCGCGACGCGGAGATCGCGGCCGACGAGCTGGACGGGGTCATCCTGGTCGGCGGGTCGACCAAGTCGCCGGTCGTGCGCCAGTTCGTGGCCGAGCTGTTCGGGCGCGAGCCGCTGTCGGCGCTCGATCCGGAGGAGGTGGTCGCGCTCGGCGCGGCGGCGCAGGCCCATGCGCTGTCGGGCGGCGAGGGCGAGGTCGTGCTGCTCGACGTCATCCCGCTCTCGCTCGGCATCGAGACCATGGGCGGCGTGGTGGAGAAGCTGGTGCCGCGCAACTCGACCATCCCGACCCGCGCGCTGCAGACGTTCACCACCTACGCCGACAACCAGACCGGCTTCGACATCCACGTGGTGCAGGGCGAGCGCGAGACCGTGGACGGCAACCGCTCGCTGGCGCGCTTCCAGCTGAAGGGGCTGCCGCCCATGCCGGCCGGGCTGGCGCGGGTCGAGATCCGCTTCGAGGTCGACGCCGACGGGCTCACCCGGGTCAGCGCGCGAGAGCTGGTGACCGGCCAGGAGACCGCCGTCGAGGTCAAGCCGACCTACGGCCTGACCGACGAGGAGGTGGAGCGCATGCTGCTCGACTCGTTCGAGCACGCGGAGCAGGACCTGGCGCGGCGAAGCCTGCTGAGCGAGCGGGTCGAGGCGGAGCAGATGCTGGCCATGACCCGCGCGGCGCTGGCGCGCGACGCCGAGCTGTGCGGCGGCGACACCCGCGCGGCCATCGAGCGCGCCATGACCGACCTCGAGGCCGCGGTGGCGGGCGAGGACCACCGCGCCATCCACCGCGCCGCGGAGGCGCTCGACCTGGCGGCGCACCCGTTCGCCGAGGCCCGCATGAACCGGGCCGTGCGAGCCGCGGTGCGCGGTCGCCGCGTCGACGAGGTCGACTCGTCGAACGCGCCCGGGGCGAAGGCAGCCGCCGGCGAGCGGACGCGCTGAGGCGGCCGGAGAACGAGATGCCGAGGATCCGCTTCCGCAACGCCGACGGTAAGGGCACCGAGGTCGCGATCGAGGCCGAAACGGGGACGTCCATCCTGCACGCGGCCGAGGGCGCGCCGGATCCCATCCCGCGCGTCGGGAGCGCGTGCGGCGGCAACTGCGCCTGCTCGACGTGCCACGTGTGGGTGCTCGAGGGCGAAGAGTCGCTGGCGGCGATGGAGGACGCCGAAAGCGATCGCCTCGACCTCGCCTTCGACGTGCGGCCCGAGTCGCGGCTCGGCTGTCAGGCGCTCGTGGGCGACGCGGACCTGGTCGTCGAGATCACGCCCGAGAGCCACAAGGCGTGGCTGGACGAGCATCCCGAGGTGCGGCGCAAGCTCGCCGGCTGATCGAGCGGGCCAGGCCGCCCCGAGCAGTCATGCCGCCCCGAGCAGTCATGCCGCCCTGAGCACCATGCCGCCCTTTGTTCACACGTTTCCGGTTCGCTTCTCCGATGTCGACCACGCCGGCATCGTGTACTACCCGCGCTTCTTTCACTACTTTCACCTGGCGTTCGAGGAGTTCTTCCGCCAGCGGATGGGTGCGGCGCAATACGTCGATTTGCTCGACCGGCGGCGCATCGGGTTCCCGGCGGTGCGCAGCGAGTGCGACTACCGCTTACCGCTGCGCTTTGGCGACATGGTGCGCGCCGAGATGTCGATCGACCGGCTGGGGGGCAAGTCGATTCGCTTTCTGTACCGCGTCTACCGCGTCCGTGAGGGGGCGAGCGGCGTCCAGGACGAGCTCAGCGCCGAGGGTGCGGTGGTCTGCGTGGTGACGGATCTGGCTCACTTCCATGGAATTCCGATTCCCTCGGACCTGCGCCAGCTCTTTCTTGAACTGCTCGTTCAGAACGAGTAGAGCATGCCCGTGTCCGCTGGCGGCAGCGACAGGAACGTGGAGCGTGTTCAGCAGATCCTGACCGCGCTGCTCAAGCAGCGGCTCGCGGCGTCGCTGGAGCGCGTCGAAGCCGCCCTGGCCACCTGGCGGCGGGGCGAGGTCGGGCTGTTCGACGCGCACAAAGAGGTGCTGCGCCACGTGGCCCGCGCCGACGCGCTGGCCGCCACCGCCAGCCGGCTGGGCCCCGACCGCACCGACTCGCTCCTGCGCTCGGCCCACGACGTCGGCCTGGTGGGCCACGACGAGCTGGTCGCCCTGACCGGCAAGCAGGCGGTCGACATCGTGCCGGCCGCGGATCTCGACGAGGAGACCCCGCCGCGCCTGCCCGCCAAGCGCGAGGTGGCAGTGCAGCTCCTGGAGCAGGGGGCGATCCTCGTCCACGTCGATCCGCGGCGCTCGGGCGTGTCGGTCCCCGACCGGTTCGGCGCCGACCCGAAGCTGGTCCTGCGCTTCGGTTACGGCCTGACGCCGGCCATCCCCGATCTCGATCTGGGCGACGATGCGCTGTGCGGCACGCTCAGCTTCGGCGGTCAGCTGCACCGCTGCGTGCTGCCCTGGTCCGCGGTGTACGCGGTGGTCTCCGAGGCCGACCAGCGCGGCATGGTGTGGCCCGACGACGTCCCCGCCGAGGCGCTGGCCGACGACGAAGGCGACACACCGACGGCCGAGGCCACGCCGGTGCCGGCCAAGCGCGAGAAGCGCGACCACCTCAAGCTGGTCGACTGACCGGCCGGCCCGGGCTGGATCCGGATCCGGCGCGGGCGGAGGAGCATGCCGAGCCGGGCGTCATCGGAGCGCGGGGAACGTCATGCGCACGCCGCACGACTCGGGGCAGCCGGGGCAGGGCGGGGCGAGCTTCTCCAGTTCGACCGTGATCTCCGCGCGCGGATAGGCCTCCTGGATCGACTCCGCGATGCGGGCGGCGAGGCGCTCCAGGAGACGAGTGGTCGACTCGGTGCCGATGCGCACGACGATCTCGCACACGCGGCGGTAGTCGACGGTGTCGGGCAGGCGATCCGACTGCGCCGGCACGCGCAGCGGGTGGCGCAGCTCGAGGCTGACCCGGAATCGCCGCGTCGCGCGCCGCTCGGCCGCGGTGTAGCCGTGGCTGGCCTCGAACTCGAGCCCGCGCACGAACACGCTGTCGCCGTGCTCGGCCGGCCGATCGGCCGGCTGCGTCGCTCCGACCCTTGGCCCCGACGCGACCACCGGGCTCAGGCTCAGGCGCCCGTGCGGCCCGCCGGCACGGCCGCGGCGACGTCGTGGTCGTCCCGCTCGTCGTCTTGATGGCGGTGTTCGCCGGGACCATGGTTGCAGTGCTCGCCGTGCACGTGGCCGGCGGGATCGGCCTGGCGCTCCAGCTTGCGCTTGATCTGCCGCTTCTTGAGCGGACCGACGAAGTCGACCAGCAGCTTGCCGGTCAGGTGGTCGTTCTCGTGAAGCATCGCGCGCGCGAACAGGCCCTCGCCCTCCGCCTCGAACACCTTCCCGTCCAGGCCGGTGGCGCGCAGGCGCGCCACGCGCGGGCGGTCGATGCCCACGTAGATGCCGGGGAACGAGAGGCAGCCCTCCTCGGCCTTCTCGCGCTCGCCCGAGACCGACACGATCTCCGGGTTGATGAAGGCGACCGGATCGGCCTGACCCTCGCGCCCGGCGACCGCCGCGTCGATCAGGAACATGCGCAGCGGCACCCCGATCTGGATGGCGGCGATGCCGACGCCGTCGTAGGCGTACATCGTATCCACCAGGTCGCGGTAGAGCGCGCGGATGTCGTCGTCGACCTCGGCGACGGGACGGGTTTCACCCCGCAGCCGCGGATCGGGCCAGATCACGATGGGACGAACAGCCATGACGCGTTACCTTATGCGCTGCCTGAGCGCGCTGTCAATCGAGGAGATTCCGCTGCTTACGAGCGCGCCGACCCTGCATCGGCGTTGACAATCGCCGGCGCGCCCATCATAGAGTACCAACTCACTTTGTCCGGGCAATCTCCACGTTATTCCGAGGCGGACCTGCCAACACCGTGGGGGCGCTTCCGCATCGTCGTCTATCACTTTGGCGAGGAGGAGGCGCTCGCGCTGGTCCACGGTGACGTGACCGGCGGCGAATCGGTGCTCGCCCGGGTCCACTCCGAGTGCCTGACCGGCGAGGTCTTCGGGTCGCAGCGCTGCGACTGCCGCGCCCAGCTCGAGCGCGCGCTCGAGCGCATCGCCGGCAGCGACGCCGGCGTGCTGGTGTACCTGCGCCAGGAGGGCCGGGGCATCGGGCTCGGCAACAAGGTGCGGGCCTACGCACTGCAGGACGAGGGGCACGACACGGTCGAGGCCAACCTCGCCCTCGGCTTCGCGCCCGACATGCGCAGCTACGAGATCGCGGCCGCCATCCTGCGCGACCTGGGCGTGGCTTCGGTCCAGCTCATGACCAACAACCCGGACAAGACCGAAGGGCTGCGCAAGGCGGGCGTGAACGTGACCGAGCAGCTGCCCCACTGGGTGGACTCGCCGCACCTCAGCCACGACTACCTGGAGGTCAAGCGCGCCAAGCTCGGCCACATGGGCGGAGCGCAGGCGGCGACGGGCTCCATGGGCAAGCCGGCGGCGGCGCCCAAGGCGCAGACCGGCCAGGGCGGCCAGGTCGGGAAGACAGGAAAGACCGGCCGTCGATGACCACCAGCCTCACGGTCGACAGCGCCAGGCAGGCGCTCTCCGACGTCATCGATCCCGCGCTCGGCAAGGACGTCATCAAGCTGCGCATCGTCTCCGCCGTGGAGGTGCAGGGCTCCGACGCGCTGGTGACGGTCGACATCCCGACCCACGCCTATCCGCAGGCGATGCGGCGCGAGCTGGTCTCGCGCATCGAGGCCGCGCTGCGCGAACGGGGGGCCAAGCGCGTGACCGTCATGCCGCGCGTGGTCACCGCCTATCAGCCGCCGCCGAGCGAGAAGGCGCTGCTGCCGGGGGTCAAGAACATCATCGCGGTGGCGGCCGGCAAGGGCGGCGTCGGCAAGTCGACCGTGGCGACCAACCTGGCGCTGGCGCTGCGCGCGCACGGCGCCTCGGTCGGGCTGCTCGACGCCGACGTGTTCGGGCCGTCGCTGCCGACCATGCTGGGACCGGCCGATGTGCCGGCCGGGGCCGCGCCGGATCAGAAGATCATCCCGGCCGTGCACCACGGGCTCAAGGTCATCTCCATCGGCTTCTTCACCAGCAAGGAGGAGGCGGTGGTGTGGCGCGGGCCCATGGTCCATCGCCTGCTGCAGCAGTTCCTGGGCGAGGTCGTGTGGGGCGATCTCGACTATCTCATCTGTGACCTGCCGCCCGGCACCGGTGACGTGCAGCTGTCCCTGTCGCAGCTCATCCCGGTGACCGGCGCGATCATGGTGACCACGCCGCAGGAGGTGGCCATCATCGACGTGGTGCGCGCCATCGCCATGTTCGAGAAGGTGGAGATCCCGGTGCTCGGCATCATCGAGAACATGTCGTTCTACCGGTGCCCGAGCTGCGGCCACCAGGAGGACATCTTCTCCCACGGCGGCGGCAAGCGACTCGCCGGCGAGATGAAGACCGAGTTCCTGGGCGAGATCCCGATCGACACGCGCATCCGCTTCGGCGGCGACAGCGGCGTGCCGGTCGTCGCGTCGGCGCCCGACTCGGAGCACGCCACCCGCTTCCTCGAGATCGCCAGCCGGGCGGCCCTCAGGATCGCCGACCGCGTGCTGTCGCAGCCCAAGCGATCGCCGCGGCTCGCGATCATCCGCTGATCGCGCCTCGCGGTCTCGCGGGGCGCCTGTCGCGCGGCCCGCGCTGCGCGCCGCTACTCGTCGAGCTCGGAGACCGGCCGCCGACCGGCGAAGCCGGCGTCGACGTCGTGCCACCAGCCGACCTCGCGCTCGCCGTACTTCCAGCACAGCAGCACCTCGCGCCCCTGGTGGAGCGCGGGCCAGTCGACCAGGCCGACCTCGATGTCCTTGATGATGCAGCCGGTGTCCTGGATCTCGTCGACCTGCTCGCGCAGCGTCTCGACCAGGCCGCGGAACAGGACCAGATCGCGCTGCACGTCGACCGGCACGTCGCCGGTGCCGCGCGAGCCGGCCAGCGGCGAGCCCCGCAGGTGCTCCTCGCGCGGCGGGTGGCCGGCGTTCTCCAGCCGGTGATAGAGCGTCTTGAGCTGGGCGCGCAGCTGCATCACCCGCTCGAACAGCTCGCGCAGCTGGCGCAGCTGGTCGTTGGCATCGGCCAGGGTGAAGTACTGCTTGCCGTCCGAGCTCATCGTCTGCTGGGGGACCGGTGTGGGGGACAGGCGCCGCTCGTCAGGCGGGGCCGAGGTCGGCGCCCAGCGACGCGCGCATCTCCTCGCTGGCGCGCGTGCGATGGCGGTACTCCGGGTGGTCGATCTCCAGCTCGACCGGGGTGCCTGCGGTGAGGAGGGCCTGTCGTTCGTCGGGCGTCAGGCGATAGCGGGTGTACTGGACGGCGGAGATGCGCTCGTCGGTGGACCTGCCGGGCTCGAACTCGGCGCGCACCGCGTGCGGGCCGATGTGCAGGATGAGGTGCTCGTCGAGGCCGATCAGGCGATCGAGCTCGGCCCTTGCGTCGGCGTCGGGCGGGACCTCGATGAACAGCGTGGCCGACAGCGAGTCGTCGGTGGGCAGGAGCTGGTTGTAGACGTCGATCTCGGCCTGGATCTGATCCCGCTGGGTGAGCGACTCGGCCCGCAGGATCTCCTCGATCTGGAAGAGCAGCGTGTGCCGGTTCTCGAACACCAGCGTCACGCGATCGCCCACGGTGATGCGGCGATCGCGCTTGAGCTCGATGATGCGCTTGCGGAAGTCGTCGCGGATCCCGGCGTAGATGGCGGGACCCTTGATGTCCGAGAGGGCGATCGGTTTCATCGACTCTCCTCCGCGCCGCATGCCGGGGGCGAGGCCCGCGCTGCCGCGCGGCCCCGGCCGACATGCCCCTTACTCGAGGCCGTCGAGGCCCTTCTTGA
>DATFRY010000266.1:0-16192 GCA_035262925.1 Kofleriaceae bacterium
GTCTGGCGCCGCGACCACGGCCGCTGTCAGGTGCCCGGGTGCCGGGCGGCGAAATTCTTGGAAGTGCACCACGTGCGCTGGCGCTCCGACGGAGGCGGACATGACCCGTTGAACCTCGCCGTGGCGTGCTCGATCCACCACACCCTGGTCCATCGCGGATTGATCGTCGTGGAGGGGAGCGCGCCCGACCTCATCTTCCGCCATGCCGATGGGAGGCCGTACGGCCAGCAACCTCCGCGGTGCGATGCGGCGACCGAGGGGGGCACCGCGGCGGAGGTCGTGGCCGGAATGCGCCGCGACGATGGTCCGGCGGCCGACCCGCGGCCAGCACCGGCCGCGGCGGGCGTCGTGGCCGGATTGCGCCGCGTCGATGCTCCGGCGTCCGACCCGCGGCCGGCAGCAGCCGCGGCGGAGGTCGTCGCCGGATTGCGCCGCGTCGATGCTCCGGCGTCCGACCCGCGGCCGGCAGCAGCCGAGGTGGCCGCGGTGGGCGATGTGGCGGACGTGCTTGCCGGGTTGCGCAGGATGGGGGTGCCGGCGCCCGATGCGCGGCGGGCCGCGGCCGAGGCTGCCGCGTCGGGCGCCGTGGCGATCGAGGACCTGCTGCGACATGCGCTGCTCGTCCTGCGGCGCACGACCTATGCGCACGTGGCGCGAGTGGCCTGACAGGGCTCGGTTCCTCGAACGGACGAACCGAACCGACAGGCCGGGCGGAGAGGGCCGCGAGGCGCGGTGAAGAGTCGCCGCGGCGCCCCATCGGCGTCCGACAGAGCCTGTTCGACCGGCGCTGTCGATGACCTCGACGCGGCCGCAGGGCGCCGGGCTTGAGATCGTCGCCCGCCCCTCTACAGGGTGCAGATGCCGGCGACGCAGACGTCGAGGAGGCCCTGGCAGGCGGGGCCGTTCTGGCAGCAGTGCTTCAGGTGACCCCCACACGCGTCGCACGTACCGCCGAAGCACTCGTGGAACTCGCCGCCGTCGCACACCGGGGCGGTCGAGCAGCACTGCTCGCCGTCGCCGCCGCAGGGAGGAGGCGGTGGCGGAGGCGGGGGAGGAGGTGGTGGAGGCGCCGCGTCGGGCTCGCCGCCACCGTCATCGGAGCCACCATCATCGGTGCCGCCGTCGTCGGAGCCGCCAGCGTCGGAGCCGCCGTCGCCGCCAGCATCCGCCGTGCCGCCGCCATCGGGGGAGCCTGGGTCGTCGCCGGCGTCGACTCCGGCGCCGTCGCCGCCCGGGCCGCCGGGCGTGCCGCCGTCGATGATGCCGGTGTCGGTGCCGCCGTCGTCGGTGTTGCCGCCGATGCCGCCGTCGTCGTCTGCCGAGGTGCCGGCGCCGTCGTCGTCATCCTCGCTGTCGGAGAGGCCGCCGGTGTCGAACAGCCAGCTGCAGCCGGAGCCGGCGACCGAGGCCGCGCCCAGAGAGAGTACGACGACGACGATCCGAGGGAGCTGGAGCATGTCGACCGGGGGGTTGGAGTGAAATGCACGCGGACGTGACAGGGACGGCGACAGCGACCGACTGCAGTATGGTCGTCGGCCAGCGTGAGCCCGAAAACCTCGCGCCGGCCTCATGCAATGCCCTCCGCGCAAGCAGCCAGGACCAACCCGGCGGGGGTGCTTGCACCAGCACGGAGCGGGCGCATGCGCAGCACGTTCAGGCACGCAGGGGGCGTTCAGTGGCTCGAGTCGCTCGCGCATTCCAAGGCAGCGCGCGTACCGCGGCGTCCGGCACGCTCGCGATCGAGCCCGTTCGTCGCCTCCGCGCACACCAGACGGCGATACCGGCGCCACTCGCGCAGACCAGGCCGCGCGAGTCACCTCACTCGGCGTTCGGCACGCAGGCGTTCGAGGCGCAGTTCTTCGCCTCCGCGTCCGCCGGCACGCCAGTCGGCGGGACCGGCGCCGCTCGCGCAGACCACGCAGCGCGAGTCACTTCACTCATCGCTCGGCACGTAGGCGATCGAGACGCAGTTCCTGGCCTCCGCGTACGCCAGATCGGCGGGGCTGGCGCCGCTCACGCAGACCAGGTTCGCCCCGGGCGCGAGCGTGACCTCGGCCGAGCCGAGCCCGTCCGCGCCGGTCGCGACCGAGCCGGCCGGCTCGTTGGCCTCGCCCAGGTAGAGGTCGTAGCTCGACTGGCTGGCGCCCCGCACCGACAGCTCGATCGCCTCGCTGCGGGTGACGACGGGCGCGTCGCCCGCGATCATCGGGCCCAGCGCCGCGGCGGGTTGATCGTCCAGCTCGACCGGGCCGGCGCTGTCGATGCGGATGCGCCCGACGCCGCCGGCGCCGCCGAAGCAGTTCATCGGCCCGACCTGGGGCCCGCCGAGGGCGCGAACGCGCGCGGCCGGATCGGCGGCCAGCGCCCCGCCGGCGCGGAGGAGGATGGCGCCGCCGGAGCCGCTGCCGCCGCTGCCGCCGGCGAGCGCGCAGCCGAGCCCGCCCGTCGGTGTGCCCGCCGCGCCGTTCGCGGTCACCGTGGCCGCGCCGAGGCGCAGGACCGCGGGCGTGGTGAGCTCCACGACCCCGCCGCCGCCGCCGCCCGGCTCGCCGCCGGTCAGATCGAGGAGCGGTCCGCCGCCGCCGCCGCCGGCCCCGCGCGAGGTCGAGCCAGATGCCGGCGGCAGCGGCACGAGCGTCGCGCTCGCCGCCGCCTGGCCGCCGGCGCCGGCCGCGCTGCCCGCGCCGCCGCCTCCGCCGGTGCCGAACCCGCCGCCGCCGCCGCCGCTCACGGTTCCGGCTCCTCGCCCGCCCGCCGCGCCACAGCTCGGGGTCTCGCCGACGTCGCCGCCCGCGCATCCGCCCGCGCCCGCCGCCATGCCGGCACCGTCGGCGTGCAGCGATCCACTGACCTCGATGCCGGCGGTGGCCACGAGCCGGAGCGGCGCCGCGCCGCGCGCGCCGATGTCGCCGGACAGGACGACGTGGCTGTAGCGCGCGCGGATCGCGGAGGCGCCGGTGTCGATGACGCCGCCGGCCTGCTCGAACGAGTCGAGCCCGCGCACGGTCAGCGCGCGGGTCTGGTCCTCGAACGACTGCACGCGGACCTGGATGCTGTCGTTCATGCCCTGGCCGACATCCGGCAGTACCGGCACGCGCAGCGCGAACGCGGCCCAGCGTCCATCCGGGCTGACCGCGAGCTCATCGACCGGCACGCTCTCGAACCCGGCGCCGTCGAGCGTGACGGTCATGTCGCCGGACAGGTTCTGCCCGCGCAGGACGATCGGGACCGCGCGCACGGCGTCGAGGTCGCTCGCGTCGAGCGCCGAGCCCTCGCCCTCGAACAGCTCGCCCGGGAGGATCTGGAAGTCGAGCGCATCGGGGTCCGCGTCCGCCATCGGCCCGGCGTCCCCGTTGCCGCCGCCCTGATCGCCGCCATCGCCGTCCCCGCCGTCACGGCCGGCACCGGCGCCGTTCAGATTGTCGGTGTCATAGATCCAGCTGCAGCCAGCCGCCGCAGCGAGACCCAGGCCCAGGCCCACCCACGTCACCACCCCCGAGGACTTGAGCATGCGTCGCGCGGCCTCCCGAGCCGCCCCTGCGATTATCGCCCGGAACGACGGCGGTCCGCGCTCCTCGCGCCGCCCTCATGCGACCGTCTGGAGGGCGTCGCAGCTCAGAGGCAGAGCCCGCCGGTGCACACGATGCCGACCACGCCGACGCAGAACGGCGTCGTGATGCAGCAGGGTTGACCCTGGTGCCCGCACTCCTGGCACAGACCGTCCCGGCACTCGATGAACGGCTCGTCCTCGTTGCAGTCCTGGCCCTCGTTGGTGCACTCCTCGAGGGCCGCATCCGGCCCGGCCGCCGCATCGGGCTGCCCGGCCCCGTCATCCCCGCCGTCGTCGCCGCCGCCCCCGTCGCTGGCATCCGGGACGCCGTCGCCGCCCGCCGCATCCGCTTCCCCCGCGTCCCCGCCCTTCGGCTTGTTGTCGAGCTTGTCCGTGTCGTACAGCGAGCTACACGACGTACACGCGGCCGCGATGAAGAATGCGACCGACAGCAAGGTCAGCGTTCGCAGCGAGGCACTGGGCATGGGCACCTTGGGGGTAGGTGAGTCTGCCGAGTGTGGCGCGTCGATGGCCCGGACGCACCCGCCTCACGTCCACCTCACGGCCTTTCTTGCGGGTGAGTCCACCCTCGGGGCGGACTCATGGCCACAGCCGGGCGACGGCAAGCGCGGTGCTTCCGATGTCACCCACGGCGCAGGAGATCAGGATTCGACCATCCGCGTCGATGCCGAGCCCATTGGCCTGCGACGAGCCCGCACCCGCGATTCCGAAGTTGACCGAGCCCAGACCGGAATCGCCAAAAGTGGGGTCGAGGGACCCATCCGGGCGAATCCGCGCCACAGTGGGCAGGTCGGTAGACAAGCGGCCGGCCACCAGCACGCGCTCCTCTTGGTCGAGGAGGGCGACACGGGGGTGCGGACAACGTCGCCCGCCGTTCCGCTGACGTCGAGGTCCACGGCGCCCTGGCTGGAGTCATCTTCCGCGCTGATGATCAGGCGCCCGGTCGTCTCGTCGCTGCCCAGAGTGATCGGGTCGGCGGCGACGCCGGCGGGCAGGCCTTCGAGGGCGACGGTGACCGTCTCATCGAAATCGCCGTCGCGCGTGACCGTGACGTCCACCTGGGCGCTCTCGCCCTGCCGGACGTAGAGTCGCTCGCTGGCGACGGCGATGGAGAACGACGTCTCTGCGTCGGGACCGCCGTCGGCCCGCGGGTCGGCGATGCACGTGCGAGGGACGCCCTCCGAGGCGGGGTACTCGCCGTTCAGATCGCAAAAGGAGAGCGCCGGATCGCTGCAGTGATGGCTCTCGTCACAGTAGAGAGGGTCGACCTTGCAGCCAGGGGCGGCGGCGACAAGGACGATGACTGATGCGCGAGGGGCAGCTTTCATGCAGCTCTCCTTTGCGCATCATATCGGACCGAGGCGGGCCGGGTTTCCGGCCGGCGGGTGGCGATGAGCTTGCCGCTACCCGGCGGGATTCACAGGAGGCACTTGTCGAGGCCGAGGACGGTGACGCAGCTGAGGCCCAGCAGCGTGTCACAACGGGGCTCCGTGTCGCAGCACGAGCCCTGGACTGACTGGCCGCACGCCTGGCAGGTACCGCCGCTGCACTCCAGGAAATCGTCGCCGCAGGAGTCGGTGTCCGAGGAGCAGCACTCGGCTCCGGCGCTGCCGCCGCAGTCGCCGCCGCCGCCGGCGTCGGGGGTGCCGCCGCCGCCGCCCGCGTCGGGGGTGCCGCCGCCACCGCCCGCGTCGGGGGTGCCGCCGCCGCCGCCCGCGTCGGGGTTGTTGCCGCCACCGCCGCCGTCCGCGGTGCCGCCGCCATTGCCGCCGTCGCTGGTGCCGCCGGTGCCGCCGCCGTCGGCGGAGGAGCCGGGGTCGCCGCCTGGGGCGCCGTCGGCGCTGGGCAGGTTGTCCGGATCGAAGTTGGCGCTGCAGCCGGCGGCCGCGAGGGCCAGGCCGAGTCCAATGGCCAGGAAACAGGATAGGTTAGGTCGAATTGGGGACATCACGGCCCCGGCAGTATGGTCAGGCGGATCGCCCTTGTCCGCAACTTCATGAGGTGCGGCGGACTTTGACTTTCGCGCACGGCGTCGACCGTCGTGGACCGGTCCAGCACTGATCGACCACCCGATCGATCTCGGATCGATCGCGTCGGCGGCCGTCACTCGTCGCGGCGCCCGCGGCGCGCTGCGGTCAGTCGCGCTCGAGGTACGTGTAGCCCGACAGGCCCGTCTGGTAGCTGTCGATGAGCTGGCGCGACTCCTCGAGGGTCATGAGGCCCTTGCGGAGCGCCTGCTCGACGTTCTGTCGCAGCTTCTTCATGAGCCAGCCGGCGGAGTAGTTCACGTACTGCAGCACGTCGGTGACGGTGTCGCCCGGGAACACCTCCTCGACGGTGTACGTGCCGTTCTCGTCGATGGACACGTGCACGGTGTTGGTGTCGCCGAACAGGTTGTGCAGGTCGCCCAGGATCTCCTGGTACGCGCCGACCAGGAAGATGCCGACGTAGTAGGGGTCGCCGTTGCTCATCGAGTGCAGCTCGAGCACCTTCTTGACGTCGCGCGGGTCGATGAAGCTGTCGATCTTGCCGTCCGAGTCGCACGTGATGTCGGCCAGCACGCCGCGCCGGGTCGGCCGCTCCGACAGCCGGTGGATCGGAACGATGGGAAACAGCTGATCCACCGCCCAGTGGTCGGGCAGCGACTGGAACATGGAGAAGTTGAGGAAGTAGGTGTCGCTCAGGTTGCGCTCGAGGTGCTCGAGGTCCTCGGGCACCTCCTTCACGTCGTGCAGGAAGCCGAGGATCTTGACCGACACCGCCCAGTACAGCTGGTCGCACAGGACGCGCCCCTTGAGCGAGAGGTGGCCCAGGTTGAACAGCTGCAGCGCCTGCTCGCGGTACTGCGACGCGTCGTGATAGGTCTCGAGCAGGTTCTTGGGCGACGCCCCGTGGTAGGTGTCGAACATGTGCCGCACGAGGATGTGCGAGTCGGTCGGCAGCGACGACGGCACCTGGAAGTCGGCTGCCTGGCTCACCTCGAGCACGTCGACGATCAGGACGGAGTGGTGCGCCGCCACCGCGCGCCCCGACTCCGACACGAGATCCGGATGCGGCACGCCGCCCTCCTGGCACACCTGCTGGATCTCGAACACGACGTCGTTGGCGTACTCCTGCACCGAGTAGTTCATCGACGACGGGAAGTTGGTCTGCGAGCCGTCGTAGTCGACGCCGAGGCCGCCGCCGACGTCGAGGTACTTGAGCCCGGTGCAGCCGAGCTTGGCCATCTCGACGTAGAAGCGCGCCGCCTCGCGCAGCGCGTTCTTGATCGATCGGATGTTGGAGATCTGCGAGCCCAGGTGGAAGTGGAGCAGCTGCAGGCAGTCGAGCTGCCCCCAGCTGCGCAGCTTGTCGACCGCCTCGACCATCTCGGCCGCCGACAGCCCGAACTTGGAGCGATCGCCGCCCGACTGCTGCCACTTGCCCGAGCCGCGCGCCGACAGGCGGGCGCGGATGCCGATGGTCGGCGTGACGCCCAGGTCGGTCGCCACCCGATGGATGTGATCGATCTCGGTCGGCTTCTCGACGACGATGATCACCGTGGGGCCGAGCTTGGACGCCAGCAGCGCGGTGCGGATGTACTCGTCGTCCTTGTAGCCGTTGCACACCACCAGCGCCTGCTCGTCCTGGTGCAGCGCCATGACCGCGAGCAGCTCCGGCTTGGAGCCGGCCTCGAGGCCGTAGTGGAACGGGCGCCCGTAGTCGACGATCTCCTCCACCACGACGCGCGACTGGTTGACCTTGATCGGATACACGCCGCGGTAGACGCCCTGGTAGTTCATCTCCGCGATGGCGCTGTTGAAGGCGGTGTTGATGAGCTCGATGCGCGAGCGCAGGATGTCCGAGAAGCGGATGAGCAGCGGCAGCTGGATGCCGCGGCGCTGCAGCTCGTCCACCAGGGCCTTCAGGTCCACCCGCCCGCCGTCGCGCCCGCGCGGCGTGACGACGATGTGACCGTCCGAGTTGATCGTGAAGTAGCCGTTGGCCCAACGCTCGATCGAATAGAGGTCGAGCGAGTCGGCCACGGACCAGCGGTGAGTCGGGTCGGTGAGCGGCTGGATGCGAGCCATCGGTCTACGTGCAACTATCCACTTTTGACCCGGGCGCGCAACGGTTTCTTGTGGTTACATTTCGCTTTTGCCCATGCTGAACGAGATCGAGAAAGGCAGCGCAGCCGCCCTCATCGTCGAGGAGGAAGAGCGACTGCTCGCGCGCGTCGAGGCGCGCGTCGCGATCGGTGACGAGGACGGCGCGGAGGCCGAGCGCAGCGAGCGCACGGCGGCCGCCGACTACGATCGCGAGCTGCTCTCGCTGCGCGACGCGATCGCCGAGGCCAAGCCGGAAGACCTGCCGCCCCTGGTCGAGCAGATGACCCGCCTGGCCGCGATCCGCGAGCGCATCGGCGGCGCGCGCGCGCTGCCGGTCGACATGGCGTCGCCGTACTTCGCTCACATGGTGCTGCGCGACGGTGAAGCGGGCGCGGAGCGCCGGCGGGATGTCCTGGTCGGCAAGCGCGGGTTCATCGACCGCCGCTCGAACGTGCAGATCGTCGACTGGCGCAACGCGCCCATCTCGCAGGTCTACTACCGCTACGACGAGGGCGACGACTACGAGGAGACGGTCGACGGGCGCACGCTGGCCGGCGTGGTCGAGGTGCGCCGCAACGTCTCCATCAACCGGGCCCGCCTGCGCCGCATCGGCGCCCCGCAGGGCACCTACGTGCGCGACGCGCGCGGCGTGTGGCGCGAGGCGGTCGGCAGCGCGGTGCCCACGCTCCAGGGCGGATCGGGCAAGGCGGCTCGCGCGCCGATGCCGCCGCCGCGCGGGCTGGCGCGTCGCGGCAAGCGCGGCCGCCGCGGGGCGGGCGCCGGCGCCGCGTCGGGCGCCGCGGCTGCGCCCGAGCCCAGCGGCCTGCTCGGCGTCCACCACGGCACCGCGCAGCGCGCCGACAAGCACCTGCCGGAGATCGCCGCGCTCATCGACCGCGAGCAGTTCGATCTCATCACCAGCCCATCGAGCGGCATCATCGTGCTGCAGGGCGGGGCCGGCTCGGGCAAGACCACCGTCGCGCTCCACCGCATCGCCTACCTCAACTTCGCCGACAAGGGACGCTTCCGCACCAGCCAGATGCTGTTCGTGGTGCCGTCGGAGGCGCTGGTCAGGTACGTCTCGGCGGTGCTGCCGGCGCTGGGCGTGAGCGGCGTGCCGGTCACCACCTATAGATCCTGGGCGCGCACCACCCGGCAGAAGCTCCTCCCCGACTCGCCGACCCGCTACGCCGGCGGCGCGCACGACGCGGTGGTGCGGCTCAAGAAGCACCCGCGCGTGCTGCTCCTGTGCGACGAGCTGGCGGCCGAGCGCGTCGACGCGACCACGGCAGCGCTCGAGCGGGAGCTGACCGGCGCCGACCCGGTCGAGGGGGGAGCCGCGGTGCTCGATCGCTGGCGCCAGCTGGCCGGCGCGGCGCTGGTGCCGAGGCTGCGCCGGCTCCACCGCTGGCTGGGCGACGCGTCGGGCGGAGCGGCGGCCCTGCCCGCGGCCAGCCGGGTGCGCGCCGAGAGCCTGGTCAAGTCGCTCACCGCGCGCGCCGACGACATCATGTCCGACTGGGGCGAGCTCTTCACCGACCGCGCCCGCCTCACGCGCGTCCTGGTCGACGCGGGCGAGGCGACCTCGCACGAGGTCCGCGTCCTGGTCGACTGGTGCGCGGCCCAGCTCAGCGAGCCGGCCGAGCCGCCGGTGGACAGCGAGGGCCGCCCGATCGAGTCGGTCGACGGCCGCGCGGTCGACGAGGAGAGCCCGGCCGGTCGCCTCGACGAGGAGGACGACCCGGTGCTGCTGCGCCTGGTCCAGCTCGCGCGCGGCGCCCTGGTCGCGCGCGGCGGCGATCCGATCGAGTACCGCCACGTGGCGATCGACGAGGCGCAGGACCGCTCGGCCATCGAGGTGAAGGTGCTCATCGAGGCGACCCACGCCGAGGGCGGCGATCCGGCCGCGCGCTCGGTCACCATCGCCGGCGACACGGCGCAGCGCCTCGTCTTCGACAACCACTTCACCAGCTGGCGCGAGCTGCTCGAGGAGGTCGGCCAGCCGGTCGCCCTCATGCGCCCGCTCCGCCTGTCCTACCGCTCGACCGCCGAGGTGATGCAGCTGGCCCGCTACATCCTCGGCCCCGACCTGGCCCCCGAGGAGCCGCTCTACGCCCGATCGGGCGCGCCGGTCGAGGTGCACGAGCTGGGCGGCGTGGGCGAGGCGGTGGCGTTTCTGGCCGAGGCGCTGCGCGGGCTGTCGGCGCGCGAGCCGACCGCGTCGGTGGCGGTCATCGCGCGCTACGCCGAGCAGGCCGACATCTACCACGACGGGCTGGCGCGGGCCGAGGTGCCGTCGCTGCGGCGGGTCAAGCGACAGGACTTCCGCTTCGAGCCCGGGGTCGACGTGACCGACATCGGCCAGGTCAAGGGCCTCGAGTTCGACTACGTGGTGATGGTGGACGTCAACGCGTCGGTCTACAACGACACGCTCGAGTCGCGCCACCTCCTCCACATCGGCGCGACCCGCGCGGCCCACCAGCTGTGGCTGCTCGCCACCCAGGAGCCGTCGCCGCTCATCCCGCCGGGCGAGTAGTCGCGGGCGAGTCGTAGTAGGATCGGGAGACGCGGAGCGGGGAGCGGAGCGGGGAGGCGAGAGGCATGCGTATCGCGCACGTGGCGGTGTGGACGGCTGATCTGGAGAAGCTGGTCGAGTTCTACGTGCGCTACTTCGGCGCCAGGCCCGGCCGCAAGTACCTGAACCCGACCCGCCAGTTCGAGTCCTACTTCCTCGACTTCGAGGACGGCGCGCGCCTCGAGCTCATGCGGGTGCCGGACCTGGCGCCGCGACCGGCCGCCCCGGGCGGCGGCGGCGAGATGGAGGGGCCCGCCCACCTGGCGTTCTCGACCGGCAGCAAGGAGGGCGTCGACGCGCTGACCGAGGATCTCCGGCGCGCCGGCCATCGCATCGTCGGTGAGCCGCGGCGCACCGGGGACGGCTACTACGAGAGCGTGGCGCTCGATCCGGACGGCAACCGCATCGAGATCACCATCTGACCAGCACCCGACCGGGCAGCCGACCGAGCAGCTGACCGGCCAGGCGCTGTAACGCGCCGGCGCAACACCGGCGTCACGTGTGCCGCGGCGGGTGACAGAGCCCGCCATGCGCGCGGTGCGCGATCGGCCGCGCGCTGGGCCATAATGCGCGCGGTAACCCGAGGAGGAGTCGCATGTCGAAGCAGGCGGTCCTTGTCTCGTCTCTCGTCGTCTCGCTCCTGGCGGCCGGCGGCGGCGCGGCTCACGCGCTCACGCGCGACGAGGTCCTCGCCCGCCACGTGGCGGCGCGCGGCGGCGCGGCCCGCCTCGTGGCGATCCGCTCCCTGCGCCTGACCGGCACCGTCACCTTCGGCGGCGGCGACTTCAAGATCGAGGCCGGCTGGGGCCAGGTGCAGCGGCGGCCGGGCCAGATCCGCACCGAGATCACGCTGCAGGGCGTGACCGCGGTGAACGCCTTCGACGGCCGCGACAGCTGGAGCGTGCAGCCGTTCAACGGCCGGCGCGACGCGCAGCGCGACACCGAGGACGACGCGCGCCAGGCGGCGCAGCAGGCCGACATCGACGGTCCGCTGGTCAACTGGCTGCAGAAGGGCCACCAGATCGACTACCTCGGCACCGAGGACATCGACGGCACGCTCGCCCACAAGCTGCGCGCCCGCCTCAAGGGCGGCGACGTCGAGTACCTCTACCTCGATCCCGACGCGTTCCTGGTCATCCGCGCCATCCGGCACGTGTACGTGCGCGGCATCGAGCGGGTGACCGAGACCGACTACGGCGGCTACCACCAGGTGAACGGCGTGTGGATCCCGTTCTTCATCGAGAGCGGCGCCAAGGGAGGGCCCAAGAACAACCGCATCGCCGTCGAGCGCGCCGAGGCCAACGTGGAGGTGGCGGACGCGCTCTTCCGCTTCCCGGTCGGCCACACGGCGGCGACCCGCATGATCGCGGCCCGGCCGGGCGTCGGCAGGACGCCCGTCGGCACGCCGCCGGCCCAGGCCCAGGGCAAGCCGCCCGCGGTCGACTCCGGCGTCGTCTCGGGGCTGGGCGCCCGCAACATCGGGTCGGCCGCGATGAGCGGGCGCATCTCGGCCGTCGCCGGAACCAACCACGACGGCAAGACGACGCTCTTCGTCGGCGCCGCCTCGGGCGGAGTGTGGCGCTCGCTCGACGGCGGCACCAGCTTCGACCCGGTGTTCGACGACATGCCGGTCCAGTCGATCGGCGCCATCACGATCGACCCCGGCAACCCGAGGACCATCTGGGTCGGCACCGGAGAGACGTGGACGCGCAACTCGGTGTCGATCGGCGACGGCATCTACAAGTCGACCGACGGCGGCGACACCTGGCGGCACATGGGCCTGCCGAGCTCGGAGCGCATCACGCGCATCGTGGTCCACCCGAAGAACGGCAACGTCGTCTACGCGTGCGCGCCGGGCAAGCTGTGGAGCGACAGCCCCGACCGCGGCCTCTACCGCACCCTCGACGGCGGCAAGACCTGGCGGCTGGTGCTGCGCGGCCGCAACCAGTCGACCGGCTGCTCGTCGGTGACCATGGATCCGGCCAACCCGAGCGTGCTGTTCGCCGGCATGTGGGACTTCCGCCGCAAGGGCTGGAGCTTCCGCTCGGGCGGCGACGGCCCCGACAAGCCGAGCGGCAGCGGACTGTGGCGCTCGGTCGACGGCGGCACCACCTGGACCGAGCTGGGCGCCCGCACCCGCAAGGGGCTGCCGCGCGGGCCGTGGGGCCGCGTCGAGGTCGTGTTCGCGCCGTCGACCTCGAAGGTGGTGTACGCGTTCATCGAGTCCGAGCACTCGGCGCTGTACCGCTCCGACGACGCCGGCGCGACCTGGCAGGCGCTCGATCGCAGCCAGATGATGGTGTGGCGCCCGTTCTACTTCGCGCGCCTGGTCGTCGATCCGAAGCAGCCGCGCCGCCTGTTCAAGACCGACCTCGACCTCGTCGTCAGCGAGGACGGCGGGCGCAGCTTCACCTCGGCCGGCGGCAACGGGCACGGCGACTGGCACGACGTGTGGATCGATCCCGACAACACCAAGCACGTCGTCGGCGGCGACGACGGCGGGCTGTGGATCTCGTGGGACGGCGGCAACCGGTGGTGGAAGGTGCAGAACCTGCCCGTGTCGCAGTTCTATCACGTGACCGTCGACAACCGGGATCCGTACCGCGTGTACGGCGGCCTGCAAGACAACGGGTCGTGGACCGCGGAGTCGAGCTACCCGGGCGGCATCGCCAACGAGCAATGGGACTTCGTCTACGGCGGGGACGGCTTCAACACGCTCGTCGATCCGACCGATCCGGACGCCATCTACGGCGAGTCGCAGGGCGGCTACATCGGCCGTCTCGATCGAAGGACCCGGGTGCAGCGCGACATCCAGCCCAAGGCCGGATACAAGGAGAAGCTGCGCTTCAACTGGAACACGCCCGTGTACGCCAGCCCCACGCGCAAGGGCACGCTGTACATCGGCGCCCAGTTCCTGTTCCGCTCGCGCGACCGCGGCGACACCTGGCAGCGCATCTCACCCGACCTCACGACCAACGATCCCGAGAAGCAGAAGCAGGAGGAGTCGGGAGGCATCACGGTCGACAACTCGTCGGCCGAGATGCACACCACCATCTACGCGATCACCGAGTCGCCGCGCGACAGCAACGTCATCTGGGTCGGCACCGACGACGGCAACGTCCAGCTCTCGCGCAACGGCGGCAAGACGTGGACCAATGTGGTCCGGAACGTGACGGGGCTGCCGGTGGCGTCGTGGGTCAGCTCCATCGAGGCCAGCCGGTTCGCGACCGGCACCGCCTACGTGACGTTCGACCGCCACACGTTCGGCGACATGACGCCGCACCTCTACCGGACCACCGACTTCGGCAAGACGTGGACGCGCCTGGTCGGCCCCGGCAAGGGCGTGCGGGGCTACGCGCACGTCGTTCGCGAGGACGTGCGCGAGCGGTCGATCCTCTTCCTCGGCACCGAGGTCGGCCTGTGGATCTCGGTCGACGGCGGCGAGAAGTGGGCCGAGTTCAAGGGCTCCGACTTCCCGAGCGTGTCCGTGCGCGACCTGGCGGTCCAGCCGCGCGATCAGGACCTCGTCATCGCCACCCACGGGCGCGGCATCTGGATCATCGACGACCTGACGCCGCTGCGTCAGCTGGCGTCGGGCGTGATCGAGAAGCAGGCCGCGTTCCTGCCCACGCGCCCGCTCGAGCAGCGCATGCAGGCCATGGGCGGCTGGGTGCTGGGCGACAACGCGTACCTGGGCACCACGCTGCCGTCGGGCGTGCCCATCACCTACTACCTGCGCTCGCGCCACCTGTACGGCCCGATCAAGCTCGAAGTGCTCGACGACAAGGGCGACGTGATCGACACCGTGCCGGCCGGCAAGCGGCGCGGCATCAACCGCGTGACCTGGACCATGCAGCGCAAGCCGCCGCGGGTGCCGCGCGCGGCTCAGGTGGCGTTCAACTCGTCGGCCGGGCCGCGCGTGCTGCCCGGCACCTACCAGGTGCGTCTCACCCGCGGCGACCAGGTGATCGAGAAGAAGCTGGAGATCCGCCTCGACAAGCGCGCGCCCTACAAGCTGGCCGATCGCCGCGCGCAGGTGCAGGCGGTGATGAAGGCGCACGCGCTGTTCGGCACCATGAGCGACCTGGTCGACCGCATCGACGCGGCGCGCGAGGGCAGCCTGGCCCGCGCGCACAAGCTGCCCCGGGGCGACGGGCTGGCCGGCAAGCTGGTGGCGCTGGCCGGGCGCCTCGACGACGTGAAGAAGAAGATCGTCGCCACCAAGGAGGGCGGCGCCATCACCGGCGAGGAGCGCATCCGCGAGTATCTCGACACGGTCTACGGCGCGCTCAACGGCTGGGAGGGCCGCCCGGCCCGCTACCAGGTCGAGCGGGTGGAGGTCCTTCGCCACGAGCTGGCCGACGTGCAGAAGGAGTTCGACGAGGTCGTGGCCAGGGAGGTGCGGCCGCTCGACAGCGAGCTCCGGCAGCGCAAGCTGGCGCCGATCCCGACCACGGCGCAGGCCCGCGCCGACCGCGACCAGCTCGGCTCGTCGAGCGCGGGGGCGGTCGCGGCGTACGGCATGCGCTGCCTGCGCGGCAACGCTGGAGCGTGCGCGCGCATCGGCGGCGCGGAGGAGCGCCGCGAGCGCGACTGACGGCCGGCGACGCCGGCGCGCGCGAGCGTACCGGGAGTGCGACGAGCCGGGCGCGGCGGCCGATGACCCGGGCTTCGGGCGGCGCATCCGCGAGGCGCTTCCGGTGATCGCGCGCGCGTGCGCGGTGACATGTGTTCCGCTGTGTTCTCGGCTGCTGCCGGTTCAGCAGGGCGTCGAAGGCGAGATTCCGCGGGGTGGCGGCTCGCGCGCCGATCGGGTTAGAACGTGGGCGATGTCGACGTCCAGGGTGTCGAAGATCGCGTTCGTTGCCGCTTCCGTCCTCGCCGCCGCGTGCGGCTCCCAGGGGGCCGAGTCCTCCCGGGCAACCACCACCTCGCCGGGAGACACGACCGGGGGCGGCATGCGGGCCGGCGCCGCGCCGACCCTGCGCCTGCCCGACGGCGCCGCGCCGCGCCGCTACCGGGCGTCGCTCGAGATCGATCCGAAGGCGACCTCGTTCCGCGGCCACATCGAGATCGACGTCGATGTGAAGCGCGCGGCCGACCAGATCTGGCTCAACGCGCAGAAGCTCACCATCGAGAAGGCCATCCTGCGCCGCGGCGGCGCCGACACCGCGCTGGTCGCCGAGGCGGCGCCGCGCAACTTCGTCGCCCTGCGCGGCACCATCCCGGCCGGCGAGGCGACGCTCGCCATCGACTACACGGGGGTGCAGGACGTCGGCCTGTCGAACGGCATGGGCCGCTACACCGACGCCGGCGACTGGTACGTGGTCACCCACTTCGAGCCGGCCGACGCGCGCCGCGTGTTTCCGTGCTTCGACGAGCCGAGCTTCAAGGTGCCGTGGCAGCTCACGCTGACGGTGCCCGACGGCAACATCGGCCTGTCCAACACGCCGCTCGAGCACGAGGAGAAGCTGCCCGACGGCCGCCATCGGTTCCAGTTCGGCGCCACCCGCCCGCTGCCGTCGTACCTCATCGCGCTGGCGGTCGGCCCGTTCGAGACGGTCGACGCCGGCAAGACCCGGAAGGGCCTGGCGATGCGCATCGTGGTGCCGCGCGGGCGCGGCGGCGACGCGACCTACGCCGCCGCCGAGCTGGGCAAGGTGCTCGGCGCGCTCGAGGACTACACCGGCATCCCGTACGACTACGGCAAGCTCGACCACCTGGCGGTGCCCGGCACCCAGCGCGGCGCCATGGAGCACCCGGGCCTGGTGACCTACGGCCCGCGCTGGCTGCTGATCCGCAAGGGCGAGAGCGTGGCGGCGCGGCGCGCGCAGATCGGGATCGCGGCGCACGAGCTCGCCCACCAGTGGTTCGGCGACCTGGTGACGACGGCGTGGTGGGACGACATCTGGCTCAACGAGGCGTTCGCCACCTGGATGGCGCCCAAGGTGATCGAGA
>DATFRY010000267.1:0-47109 GCA_035262925.1 Kofleriaceae bacterium
CGCTTGTCGATGTACTCGTCGGCGTGGACCTTGAGCTTGCGGTGGCTGCGGAAGCCGGAGGCCGGGACGCTGCGCGTGGTCAGGATGACCGGGATGTCGCGCGCCAGCCCCTTCTTGGCCTTGTTGCACAGGGCGTAGCCGACCTTGTCGGGCAGCTCGACCGCGATGATGATGAGCGCCGGCCTGACGTCCTTGACGTGCCCGAGCGGATTGTGCGGATCGGGCGGGAGGACGACCTGGAAGCCGTAGGGCCCGAGCCGCTGGTCCAGCAGCTGATGAAACCCCGGGTCGTCGTCGATGAGCAGTACGCGGCGAAGTTTCATGTGACTGGAGGCCCCCCGGCGCGGCTTCCAGTCAGTCTATCCCGCGCTCGGCCGGGCCCGCAATCAGGGCCGGGACCCGCCCAGCCGCAGCACACCCGACAGGAGCTGGTCGCCTTCCATGTCCGAGGTGAAGACCAGGCAGACGCCGTCGCCGCGGTCGACCGTGACGGTGTTGAGGCGGCCGCGCCGACCGACCCAGACCTCGCCGCCGGTCACCCGCACGTGCTGGTCGCCGCGCAGATCGATCCCGCGGCACGCCATGACCTGCAGCAGCACCGTGTGCGTCTGCGAGTCGCTGCGCTGCACGTCGAACTCGACCCGGCGCGGCAGCCAGCTGGTCAGCGGCCCCTGGCCCTGTCCGCCCAGCGCCGACGGGCTGAGCGGGAGGTGCAGAAGTCGATCGGTGGTGGCCGCCACGCGCGGGCGCCCCTCGTCGTCGTCTCGGCCTGCCCCGCGCGGTGCGTGCGAGGTCAGGAACAGGACCAGGGCCGCCGCGGCCGCCAGCACCGACGCGCCCGGCAGGGCCCAGCTGCGCCCGATGCGCCGGCGCGCGCTGCGCGCCTGCTGGTCGTCGCGGTCGAGCGCCTCGCGCACGCGCGCGGCCAGGTGATCGGGCGCCTGCGGCGGGGCCAGGAGCTCGCGCACGCGGGACCGGTACGCGCCCTCGGCCAGCACGCGGTCGCGGCACGCCTCGCAGTCGGCCATGTGGTGCTCGAACGAGAGGTGATCGTGCGCGGCCAGCTCGCCGTCCAGGTAGGTCGGAAGCAGTGTCTCGATATCGTGGCAGTGCGTGGACATGGTCTTGGCGTCGCTCATCGAGGCCGCCTGTAGTCGTCGAGGTGGATCATGGTGGCGGTGGCAGTTCCCCCCGCCGCCGCGGCCGGTGCCGGGCTCGCCGCCTTGTCGATCTTGCCCGCCGGCTTGCCCGCCGGAGCGGCCGCCTCCTCGGGCGTCGCGGCCAGGCCGGCCGAGCGCAGGAAGCCCTGCGCCACCGCGAACTCGCGCAGCGACTGGCGCAGGAGACGGCGACCGCGATGCAGGCGACTCATCACCGTGCCCACCGGGCACTCCATGATGTCCGCGATCTCCTTGTAGCTGAATCCCTCCACGTCGCACAGCACCACCGCGAGCCGGAAGTCGGCCGGCAGATCCTCCAGCGCCTTGGCCACGTCCTCGGACAGGCTGTTGTCGAGCAGCAGCCCCTCCGGGTCGCGCTGGGCCAGCGCGCCTTCGTGCACCAGCACGCCGTCGGTCGCCTCCTGCTCGGTCAGCGCGGCGCTCAGGACCTCTCGGTGTCGCTTGGTCTTCTGGTACTGGTTGATGAATGTGTTGGTGAGGATCTTGAACAGCCAGGCCTTGCAGTTCGACTCCGGCTCGAAGCTGTCCCAGAAGCGATAGGCCCGGAGCATCACGTCCTGCACCAGGTCCTCGGCGTCGCGCGGGTTGCGCGTCAGCCGGAACG
Source organism: Kofleriaceae bacterium (assembly GCA_035262925.1). Lineage (GTDB taxonomy): Bacteria > Myxococcota_A > Polyangia > Haliangiales > Haliangiaceae > DATFRY01. Next base: position 1,786 of record DATFRY010000267.1, read on the forward strand.
CAGCTCCGTACAGCGAGCTCAGGTGGGGGAGGGCGGTGTTCTCGAACTCGCGTCGCTGTTTTCGGCGCTGTAGCATCGCCATCTCTTCTGGGGAACCAGACCCTGCCGCGTCCTATTCCCGCCGAGCCGACCGGGCGGCTGCGCCGGCGGGGCCCCAAGTCGGCGGGTGTGTTGAACTTCCACCGCCCTGGCCCGCCGGCCGAAGGGCCAGATCGCCGGCAGCCGGCTCAGATCGCCAGCGGAGTATAGGTCTGTCCCAGCGCCTCGGCCACCGCGGGGTGGGTGACCTTGCCTCCGTAGGTGTTGACACCCTTGGCGATGGCTGGATCGTCGGTCGCCGCCGCCAGGCCCTTCTTGGCCAGCGCCTTGACGTACGGCATGGTCGCGTTGGTCAGGGCCAGGGTGGAGGTGCGCGGCACCGCTCCCGGCATGTTGGCGACGCAGTAGTGGGTGACCCCGTGGACCACGTAGGTCGGGTCCTCGTGGGTGGTCGGGTGGCAGGTCTCGACGCAGCCGCCCTGGTCGACCGCGACGTCGACGATGACCGAGCCCGGCTCCATCGTCTTGATCATCGCCTCGGTGACCAGCCGCGGCGCGCGCGCGCCGGCGACCAGCACCGCGCCGACCACCAGGTCGGCCTTCTCCACCGTCTCCTCGATCGTGATCGGATCGGAGTAGGCGGTGATGATGCGGCCCTCGTAGATGTCGTCCAGGTACGCCAGCACGTCGAGGTTGATGTCGAGCACGGTGACCTGGGCGCCGAGCCCGATGGCGACGCGGGCCGCGTTGGCGCCGACGATGCCGCCGCCGATGATGCAGACCCGCCCGCGCCGCACGCCGGGCACGCCGCCCAGGAGGATGCCCTTGCCGCCGCGCTCCTTCTCCAGGAAGCTGGCGCCGGCCTGGACCGACATGCGTCCGGCCACCGCGCTCATCGGCGTGAGCAGCGGCAGCTTGCCGTCGGCGGTCTCGATGGTCTCGTAGGCGACGCCGGTGACCTTGCGCTTGAGGAGCTCGGCGCCGAGCTCCTGCGCCGCGGCCAGGTGGAGATAGGTGAAGAGGATCTGCCCCTCGCGCATCAGCGCGAACTCGGGAGCGATCGGCTCCTTCACCTTGACGATCATGTCGGCGCGGGCCCAGACGTCGGCGCGCTCCGGCACCAGCTCGGCGCCCGCGCGCTGGTAGTCGTCGTCGGACAGCCCGCTCCCGACTCCCGCGCCTGACTCGACCATGACCTGGTGCCCTGCCTTACTGAGCACGGCGACACCAGCAGGCGTCAGGCCAACGCGAAACTCCTTGGTCTTTATCTCCGTCGGAACTCCGATGCGCATCGGCGGATGATCTGATGTCGGCTCATGTGCTGTCAATGGCACGAGCCCTTCTGACTCACCGTGCTGCACCGACACGCTACCCGGCGGCGCCGCGCCGCGGCGCTTCACGCGCCTTTCTGGCACGCAGGGTGCTCGCTCCTGTGAACGCTATCGAGCGGAAGGAGAACGAGATGGCTACCTACAATCCACCGAACACGGGAGCGGTACCTGGAACCGGAAGCGAGGGGACCGCCGGCGCCGTCGGCGAGCACGAGCGCAGTGGAGCCGGGGTGACCGGCGCCATCGGCGACCGCCTCGAGCGCGCCGGTGACTATCTGGAAGAGAAGGGACGGGCGGCGTTCGTGTCGGATCGGCTGCACAGCGCTGGCCGCTACCTGCAGGAGAACGACGTCCGGTCGATCACGAAGTCCGTCGACGCCGCCATCTGCGCGCATCCGTACCGGAGCATGATGGTCGGGCTGGGCATCGGCTGGGTCGTGGGCAAGTTCATCAGCCGGTAGAGCACCATGGCCCTCACGCGCAGCGAGCCCCGGGGCGCTCTGGCCCGGGTCGGGCCGGGCACCGCCGCGGGGCTCGGACAGGAGTCGGTCGCCGACCTGGCGGCGCGCCTGGCTCAGGAGAGCGCGGCGCTCGGCGCCGTCGAGCTGCGCCGCATCGGGGCCGAGGCCCGGCGGCGCGGGGGACAGGCCTCCCGCGTGGCGGCGGCGGCGCTCCTGGCCAGCACGTGCGCCGGCGCGGCCCTGGCCGTGCTGGCCGTCGCCCTGATCCTCTACCTCGGGCGCATGTGGCAGGACTACGCGGCGGGCGCCCTCGCCACGGGCGTGTTGTTGCTGCTCGTGGCGCTGGCATCCGGCTGGATGCTGCTCGTCGCGATCCGCAAGCTGACGCGGGGCGAGCGCCCAGGGCCGGACCAGCGGCTGGACGAACAGCTGCACGAACAGCCGGGCGAAAGGAGCGCGACCCATGGCGCGTAACGGGCGAGAGCGGCATCCCGACGATCTCCGGCGCGAGGCGGCCGACCGGCTCGCCGCGGTCAAGCGGACCGCGGCCGCCCTCGAGGACCGGCTGCGCGAGCGCACCGATCAGCTGGGCGAGGCGTTCGACCGGACCCGCGACCAGGTGCACCACGTCGACGCCTTCGTGCGCCGGCACCCCTACTGGTTCATCGGCGGCGCCGTCGGGCTCGGCATCGCGCTCGCCCGCCGGCGGGGGGACCGGGTCGACCTGACCGCGGGCGACGGAGTCCGCTACGTGCTGGTCGAGCGGGACTCGCGCCCCGGCGTGGTGCGCTCGCTCGTGGGCGGGGTCGCCGCCCTCGCGCTGCGCCACGGGGTGTCGTGGCTGGCCGGCCGGCTCGACGACCCGCACCGCGAGGAGGGCGAGCCACCGTTCTCGCCGCCCGGCCGGCGGCCGGGGCGCCGCGAGCCGTGAGCGCGGCGCCCGGCCGGGCTCTCAGGTCCGGTACTCGGCGTTGATCGAGACGTAGTCGTGTGACAGGTCGCAGGCCAGGTGCCGGGCGCGGGCCTCGCCCTGCCCGAGGTCGAGCACGATGGTGTACTCGGGGCGCTGCATGACCGCCCGCGCCCGCGCCTCGCGGTCGGCGTCGGCCACCGCGACGCCGCGGCGAACGACCACGACCTCGTCCAGGTCGAGCGCGAGCCGCGCGGGGTCGAGCGCCACGCCCGCGTTGCCGGCGGCGGCCAGGATGCGGCCCCAGTTGGGGTCGGCGCCGGCGATGGCGGTCTTGACCAGCGGCGAGCGCGCGATGCGTTCGGCCACCAGCCGCGCCGTCCGGGTCGAGCGCGCGCCGCGCACCTCGACCGTCACGACGTGATGGACGCCCTCGCCGCCGCGCATGAGCTGGCGGGCGAGATCGTCGAGCAGGTCGCCCAGCGCCTCGCCGAGCGCGGAGGCCGCCACCGCCGGTCCGGCCCGGCTGGTCATGACCAGCAGCATGTCGTTGGTCGAGGTGTCGCCGTCGACGGTGATGGCGTTGAAGCTGTGCGCGCAGGCGCGGGTGAGCAGCCGGGCGAGCGCCGGCGGCGCGGTGCCCTGGCCGGCCGCGTCGGTGGCGACGAAGGTGAGCGTCGTCGCCATGGTGGGCGCGATCATGCCCGCTCCCTTGGTGCAGCCGATGAGGCGCGCGCCCCCGACCTCGCGCTCGGCCACCTTGGCCGCGCGATCGGTCGTGAGGATGGCGGTCGCGAAGTCGTCGAACCGGGCCGGCTCCGGCCCCAGCCCGGCCGCCGCCGCCGCGATGCCGCGCTCGACCTCGGCGATGGGCAGGCGCACCCCGATGACGCCGGTGGAGGCGACCAGCACGTGGCCCGCGCGGGCGCCGGTGGCGGCGGCGCCGGCCGCGATCATCCGCCGCGCGTCGTCCTCGCCGCCGGCGCCGGTCAGCGCGTTGGCGTTGCCGCTGTTGACGACCACGACCTGGGCCAGGCCGCGGCTGCGGGCCAGCGCCGCCCGCGACAGCCCGACCGGCGCGGCGGCCACCCGGTTCTGCGTGAAGACGGCCGCCGACGGGCACGGCCGATCGGCGGCCATGATGCCGACGTCCAGCCCGCCCTTCGACTTGATGCCGGCCGCGACCCCGGCGAAGCGAAACCCGCGGACCTCGTTGGGCAAGGTCGTGCTCGGGCGCCAGAGCGGGGCGCCCTGGCGCCCAGGTCGGTCTAGACCGCCGCCTCCGACTCCTCGCGGCCGTGACACTTCTTGTACTTCTTGCCGCTGCCGCACGGGCAGGGGTCGTTGCGACCGACCTTGGGCTGCTCGCGGCGCACCGTCTTTGCCTTGGCGGCCGCGGCGCCCCCGTCGGCCGCCTTGCCGTAGGCCGACGACCCCGCCTGCTCCCCTTGCTGCTGGCTCGACTGGCCCACGCTGTCGGCGCCGCTGGTGGCGGAGGCCGCATGCGACTCGACGGTGCGGCGCTGCTTGGCCTGCATGGCCGGGATCTCGGCCTCCTGGCGCTGGATCTGCACGCGGAAGAGCTTGCGCGCGGTGTTGACCTGGATCGCGTGCATCATCTGGGCGAACAGGTCGTAGCCCTCGCGCTTGTACTCCTTCTTGGGGTCCTTCTGCCCGTAGCCGCGCAGGTAGATGCCCTCGCGCAGGTGCTCCATCGCCTTGAGGTGGTCGATCCACTGGTGGTCGATCTCCTCCAGGCAGAAGTGGCGCGAGAAGTACATGAGCCACGGGCGCGACAGCTCCTCCATGCGCTCGCCCAGCCGCTTCTCCAGCGCCTTCCAGATCTGCTCGGCGATCTGCTCCGCGTCGCCGGCCTTGCGCTTGACCTTCAGCTCGACCGCGAACTGGTCGTGCACGGCCTCCTCGAGCGCCTCGTAGTCCCACTCGTCGGACGCCACGTTGGACGGACAGAACTGCTCCACCAGCGAGCCGACCAGCCCGTCGCTGAGATCGTAGACCCGCTCGCGCTGCTGGATGAGCGACGAGGCCACCTGCGCGGTCACGTGATCGATGAGCTTCTCGCGCGGCGCGCCGGTCTCGAGCGTGAACTCCTTCTCGATGTCGGTCCAGGCGCCGGTCTGGCGCCATAGCTGCGTGCGCAGGCGGCGCCACGCGGGCGGCTGCTGCGCGCTCTCCGCCCCGTTGCCGGCGCTGGACTCGCCCTCCTCGTCCTCGTCCTCGTCCTCGTCGTCATCGCCGTCGGCGTTGGCGCTGGCGGGCGTCGGGGCCGGGGGCGGCGCGGCCGCGCGCGCGCGCTCGGCGTCGAGCGCGGTGTTCAGCATGGCCTCGAGCTCGGGCCGGATGTCGGTCGACACGCTCTCGACCGTCCAGTCGCCCGACTGGGTGGGCGGCGGCGGCGGCTCCTTGCCGGCCTTGACCTCCTCCTCGCTCAGCGTGGGCGCGTACTCGCCCTTCAGGATCTGGCGGCGCAGCGCGTAGATGGTCTTGCGCTGCTGGTTCATGACGTCGTCGTACTCGAGGAGGTTCTTGCGCGAGTCGAAGTTGTGCCCCTCCACCTTCTTCTGCGCGTTCTCGATCGAGCGGGTCACCAGCCCGCTCTCGATCGGTACGTCCTCCTCCATGCCGAGCCGCTCCATGAGGCCGGTGATGCGGTCGGCCCCGAAGATGCGGAGCAGGTCGTCCTCGAGCGAGAGGTAGAAGCGCGACGCGCCCGGATCGCCCTGGCGGCCGGCGCGGCCGCGCAGCTGGTTGTCGATGCGGCGCGACTCGTGGCGCTCGGTGCCGATGATCTTGAGCCCGCCCGCCGCCAGCACCTCCTCGCGCTCGGCGTCGCACTGGGCCTTGAGCTTCTCGAGCAAGATGTCGTACTGGCCCGGCTCGCTGGCCCGCCCCTCGGCCTTCATCATCTGCTTGGCCATGTACTCGGCGTTGCCGCCCAGGATGATGTCGGTGCCGCGGCCGGCCATGTTGGTCGAGATGGTGATGGCGCCGCGCCGCCCGGCCTGGGCCACGATGCCGGCCTCGCGCTCGTGCTGCTTGGCGTTCAGCACGTCGAACTTGAGGCCCTCCTTCTTGAGCTGGCTGGCCACCACCTCCGACTTCTCGACCGACGTGGTGCCGACCAGGACCGGCTGCCCGCGCGAGCTGCACTCCACGATGTCCTGGATGACCGCCTTGAACTTGCCCTTCTCGTTCTTGTAGACGAGGTCGGGCATGTCGTCGCGGATCATCGACCGGTTGGTCGGCACCACCATCACCTCGAGCTTGTAGATGTGGTGGAACTCGGCCGCCTCGGTGTCCGCGGTGCCGGTCATGCCGGACAGCTTGTCGTACATGCGGAAGAAGTTCTGGAAGGTGATGGTGGCGAGGGTCTGGTTCTCCTCCTCGATCTCCACGCCCTCCTTGGCCTCGATCGCCTGGTGCAGGCCGTCCGACCAGCGCCGTCCCGGCATCTTCCTGCCGGTGAACTCGTCGATGATGATGATCTTGCCCTCGTCGATCAGGTAGTTGACGTCGCGCTTGTACAGCGTGTGCGCGCGCAGCGCCTGAGTGACGTGGTGGTTGTAGGCGATGTTGGCCGGGTCGTAGAGGTTCTTGAGGCCGAGCAGCTTCTCGACCCGCTCCACGCCCTGGTCGGTCAGCATGGCCGCGTGCGCCTTCTCGTCGACGGTGTAGTCGACGTCGCGCTTGAGCCGCGGCACCACGCGATCGACGGTGCTGTAGAGATCGGCCGACTCCTCCGACGGGCCCGAGATGATGAGCGGGGTGCGCGCCTCGTCGATGAGGATCGAGTCCACCTCGTCGACCAGGGCGTAGCGCTGGCCGCGCTGCACCATCCGGTCGGGCGACATCTTCATGTTGTCGCGCAGGTAGTCGAAGCCGAACTCGTTGTTCTGGCCATAGGTGATGTCGCACAGGTACGCGCGCTGGCGCTGCCAGTCCTCGAGCCCGTGCACCACCACGCCGGTCGTCATGCCGAGGAAGCCGTAGATCTGGCCCATCCACTCGGCGTCGCGGCGGGCCAGGTAGTCGTTGACCGTGACCAGGTGGACCCCGCGCCCCTCGAGCGCGTTGAGGTAGATCGGCAGGGTGGCGGTGAGGGTCTTGCCCTCGCCGGTCCTCATCTCGGCGATCTTGCCGGCGTTGAGCACCATGCCGCCCATGAGCTGCACGTCGAAGTGGCGCATCTTGAGCGTGCGCCACGCCGCCTCGCGGACCGCGGCGAACGCCTCGGGCAGGATGTCCTCGAGCGTGGCGCCCTGATCGAGCCGCTGGCGGAACTCCGCCGTCATGGCCCGAAGCTGAGCGTCGCTCTTCGCCTCCAGCGAAGGTCGTAAATCATTGATCTTCTGGACGGCGGGTTGGAGCCGCTTGAGCTCGCGCTGATTCTTGCTGCCGAAGACTTTGCTGAGGATGGACATGACGAACCTGCCGGCGAGGGCGCCGGACAGCCGTTCTAGCACAGATCAATGCGCCGTCCTCCAGCCGGAGCCGCGGTCACATGTGCCCCGATCCGGGCCCGGTCAACCCGGGCGCCGCGGCCCGTGCGAGGGGTCGTCGAGCACGCGGCGGACCGCGCGCAGGAGCTCCTCGAGGCTGAACGGCTTGGCCAGGAGATGCTGGGACGCGTCGAGCAGCCCGTGGTCCACGATCGGCGAGTCGACGTAGCCCGACATGTAGAGGACGCGCGTGTCGGGCCGCTCGCGCAGGAGCGCCTTGGCGAGCTCCGGCCCGCCCATGACGGGCATGACCACGTCGGACAGGAGCAGGTCGAGGGGCCCGCTGTGGCCGCGCGCGACCTCGAGCGCCGCCTGTCCGTCGCGCGCCTCCAGCACCCGGTAGCCGACCTCCGCGAGCAGGTGGACGATGGCCTGCCTGCTGGTGTCCTCGTCCTCCGCCACCAGCACCGTCTCGCTGCCGCGCGTGATGTCGGGCGCGCCGGCGCCGATCGGCAGCGGCTCCGGCTCGACGCGCGCGCGCGGCAGCCACACGCGGAACACCGAGCCGGCGCCGGGTGCGCTCTCGACCGCCACGGAGCCGCCCGACTGCCGGGCGATGCCGTAGACCGTGGCCAGGCCGAGCCCGGTGCCGCGCCCCGACTTGCCGGTGAAGAACGGCTCGAAGATCCGCTCTTGCAGCGCCGGGTCGATGGCGGGGCCGGTGTCCTCGACGCGCAGCTCGACCGCGTCGCCCGACGCCATGCCGAGGCGCGCGATCGCGGCGTCGTCGAGCTCGGCGCGGCTGACCGCGATGGTCATGCGCCCGCCGCCCGATGGCGATGATGCCTGTGGCAACGTGGACTGCATGGCGTCGGCCGCGTTCATCGCGAGGTTGAGGATGAGCTGCTCGAGCTGGGAGCGATCGGCCACCACCGGCGCGCTGTCGGGCGCGCTGATCGCGGTGGCGATGCGCTCGCCGGCCAGGCGGCGCACGATCGGCTCGAGCTCGCGCACGACCTGGGCCACGTCGACCAGGACAGGCCACACCGGCCGGCGGCGGCAGAAGGCGAGCAGCTGGCTGGTGAAGGCTGCGCCGCGCGAGACCGCGCCGCGCAGCTCGCCCAGCTCGTTCTCCACCGACAGGCCGCGGAACGCCTTGCGCTCGATGAGCGAGCGCAGCATCTCGACGGTGGTGAGGAGGTTGTTGAAGTCGTGGGCCACGCCGCCGGCCAGGCGGCCGAGCGCCTCCATGCGCTGGGTCTGGGCCAGCTCCTCGGCCAGGCGCTTGCGCTCGGTGATGTCGAAGATGATCGAGAACAGGAGATCGCGCCCGCCCACCCGGCACGGCCCGGAGTAGACCTCGACGTTGCGCAGCTCGCCGCTCCTCAGCCGGTGCATGAACTCGAACGAGGTGCGCTCCTCGCCGCGCGCCCGGTCCATCTCGCGACGAACCAGCTCGGCGGGCAGCTGGTTGAGGTCGGTGATGCGGAGCTGGACGAGCTCCTCGATCGAGTAGCCGTAGAAGCGGGCCGCGGCCGGGTTGGCCCCGACGATCGCGCCGCTCGCCGGATCGATGTAGAGCTTGACCGCGCGGTTGCCGGCGAACATGCCAGCGACTTGCTTCTCCAGCGCGATCACGCGCTGGCGCAACCGGCGGCGCCTCCGCCGATCCGGTCTCTCGCGCCGGTCGTCCATCCGCCGGGCGCCCTCCTCTGCTTCAGGGGGTTGTGGTTGCCGGCCGAATGTACTCCGTCGGGCGGGGCTCGCGCGCCAGGGTCGCGGTGTCGAACGTCTGCCCGCTGGCGTCCACGGCCCACAGGCGCAGCCGGTCGCGCTCGATGACGATGTAGACGAAGTGGGCGACCTGGGCGGCGAAGCCGCTGTACTGGCCGCCGGCGTGGACGAGCCTGGTCCCGCGGCCGCCGCCGCCGGTCACGACATAGGTCACGCCGCCGGGCGGGTGGAGCCGCTCGTAGTCGTGCTCGTGGCCGGTGATGACCAGGGGCACCCGGTAGCGCGTCAACGTCGGCACGAAGGCGGCGCGGGTGGGCAGGTCGGGGCCGTGCACGCCCGACGAGAACACCGCGCGGTGGAAGAGCGCGATCACCCAGGGCGCGCGCGTGCCGGCCAGGTCGGCCTCGAGCCAGCGGGTCTGGGCCGGGACCAGCCGCTCGCTGTCGAGCACGACGACGTGGAGGTCGCCCCAGTCGAACGAGTACCAGCGCTCGCGCCCCTCGGGGCCGCCGTTCTCGGGCAGCGAGAACACCTGTCGAAACGGGGCGGCCGCGGCGGTCAGGTACTCGTGGTTACCGCTGGCCGGGAAGAACGGCGCGCTGCGCATGAGCGGGGCATAGACCGGGAAGAGGTTGTGCTCGAACTCGGCCAGCCTGCCCTCGGGATAGGCGGTGTCGCCGGCCATGAGCGCGAGGTCGAACTCGACGCGCGACATCTGGGCCAGCACGGCCGCCTGATCGCCCGACCGCCACCCCATGTCGCCGAACGCGACCAGCCGGATCGGGACGCCGGAGCCGGCCGCCGGCGCGGTGGCGAAGCCGAACGGCCCCGCCAGGCCGCGCGCGCCGTCGCGCACCTCGTAACAATAGATAGTGGCGGGCCGGAGCCCGGTCAGCCGGGCGACGTACTGCCGCCCGCGCGGCAGCGGCGCCGACGCATCGACGGCGGCGCGCGCGGTGATCGAGGTGGCCTCGCCGGCCCGGTGCGCCGCAACGTGTGGCTCGGCGAGGGCATCGGCGGTCCACAGCACCTCGGCCGCGCCGTCGGTGACCTGCTGGAGATACGGCCCGCGGCGGATCGGGCTGGCCGCCGGCCCGCTCGACGGAGCGTCCGCCGCGGCGGCCGGGCAGGCCTGGGCGAAGCGCGCGGCCTGCTCGCGGCGCGGCGCCGGCCCGAGCCCGAGGTCGCCGGTCCGCCGCGAGCGGATATGGCCGAGCTCGCTGACCGTGCACCGCGGCAGAGCCAGGGCGAGGACGACGAGCAGGGCCGCGAGGCCGCTGCTGGCGGCGACTCTGCCCCGCCGCGAGCGCCGCTGCCGCGTGGTCGCCACGCTGAAAGATACTTCGGGGCGCCGACAAAAAAAGAGAGCCCGGCATCGCTGCCGGGCCCTCGCAGTCTCAACTGGCGTCGCGTGGGGGGAAGTCGCGACGGCCGGCTGTTCAGTTCAGCTCGTTCGACTCCGCTCGGGACTCACGGCGTGGGCGCAGGCGCTTCCGGGACGGCGCACTCGAGGAACCGGAAGTCCGCGCACTCGCAATCGTCGGCCGGATCGTCGCAGGTCGTCCCGTCGTTCGGCGTCGGATCGGTGCAGTTGATGCCGCGCCAGATCGCCTCGCAGTTCGTGTCGGCCTCGCAGCTCGCCGCATCGGTGTGGTCGCGGCACTCGGTCGGGGCGCCATCCGGGCAGTCGGCGTCGGCGATGCACTCGCCGTTGTAGCAGCCGTCGACGATGGCGGGGTTGGTGCCCTGCTCGCACTCCGGCGGAGCCTCGTCGCAGGTCACCTCGCCCTGGCAGGTGGCGGGGGTCGGCTGGTTCGGCACGCAGGTGTTGGTGTCGGTGTCGCACGTGGTGCCGTCGGGGCAGGAGCCGTCCTCGCCGCACACGGTGCTGCCGACGCACTCACCCGACGCCACGTCGCAGTAGCTGCCGGTCGGGCAGTCGGTGTTGTCCTGGCAGGGCGCCGGGATGCAGGTCTGGCGCTCCTCGTCGCAGGTCTGGCCGTCGGGGCACTGGTCGTCTGCCGTGCAGTCACCGGAGCCGACGCACTCGCCAGAAGCCTCGTCGCAGAAGCTGCCCGGGTCGCAGTCGCCGTCGGTGGTGCACTGGTCGCCGCCGGGCTGGCCGGGCACGCACGACGAGCGGTTGTCGCAGACGAAGCCTTCCGCGCAGTCGTCGTCGCTCCTGCAGTAGCCGCCCTCTTGACACATACCGGTGTCGGGGTCGCAGTAGCAGCCGGCCGCGCAGTCGTAGTTGTTGTCGCAGCTCCAGCCGGTGCCGCCCCCGCCGCCGTCGGGGTAGCAGCCGAAGTCATCGCACGTGTAGCAGCCTCTGGCGTCGCAGTACGAGTAGCCGCCGCCGTCCCCGTAGTCGTTGTTGTCGTCGTCGTCGAGATAGAGGTGGCATCCGATCGCGGCGATCGAACAGAGAGCCATCAATCCGACGAATAGGGTCCTACGGTACATGGCGTTGTCCCTCCGGGTTGTCCCGTGCGCGGTCGGCTGGTTCGTCTGCGGCAGGACTGCATCCGACGTGCCATTCTGGCATTCGGTCTGAAACGGTCTGTGATTCTCTGCAGTCCGTGCACGCGCGCACGCTCGGAAGACACGCAGCCCGCCGTCCTCCGGACAAAAAAGTCCGGGATTCGACCTCCAGCGAGATCCGCGCCGCGAAACTGCGGGCCGGGCGCGGCGGCGGCGCGCCTCGAGCGAGAGGCAGACGCGCCGCGTCGCCCGGCACCCTGTGAACCTTGGTTCACGAGCCTGTGTCGCTCCAGGTTCACGCTCCCGCCCGCGACCCGGAGGGATCCTGCCGGGTTGTCGTCCGTCGACGCGATCCTCCGCGATCGTCGGCGATCGTCAGGTTCGCGCGTCGAGGACGGCGCGGATGGTCTCGCGCAGCGAGTGGCGCGGGTGAAAGCCGAGCTCGCGCGCGGCGCGGCTGCCGTCGACCATGCAGACGTAGCGGATGAAGTCGAACTCGTCGACCGGGAACGAGTTCATGCCCAGGCGCCACGCGGCGCGCCAGAGCGGCTTGGCCAGGGGATGCGGGATGCGCAGGGTCGGCTTCTCGAGCTCGCGCACCAGGACCGAGAGCGGCACCTCGCCCGGGCCCGCCACGTTGAAGATGCCGCGGCCGCCCGGCTTCAGCGCGCACACGATGGCCTCGGCCACGTCGAGCTCGTGGATGACCTGCACCATCGGGTCGAAGCCGAGCAGGGTCGGGATGACCGGAAGGCGCAGGTAGTTGGACGGCGCGTTGTGCACGCCGCCCAGGATGTGGACCGGGCGCAGGATGACCGTCTCGACGTCGCGCGCCTTCCAGAAGAAGGAGGACGCCATGTGATCGATCTCGACCAGGTCGCGCATCTCGGGGAACGCCTGGGCCGCGAGCAAGGGCGCCTCCTCGGTCAGGAACTGCGCGTTCTCCGGCCGCGGGCCGTAGACGTTGGCCGACGACAGCACCACCACCTTGGGCACCCGGTACTGCAGGCAGTACTCGAGCAGGCGGTCGGTGCCGCCGATGTTCCACGAGTAGTGCTCGGCGCTGGTCGCGCGCGGCCGGTGCATGACCCCCATGTGCACCAGCGCGTCGACCCGGCCGTGGCGGAAGATGTCGCGCGCCTTCTTGGAGCGGAGGTCGACCTCGTGGTGCTCGATGTCCTTGGGCCGGCCCACGAACGGCCGCCGGTCCAGACCGGTGACCATGAAGCGCGAGTCGCGGTGGAGGCGCCGCACGACCAGGCGGCCGAGCCGCCCGGCCGCGCCGGTCACGACGACGCGGCGGCGGCCCTCGCCGTTGCCGCCGTTGCCGCCGCCGCCGCCGCCGCTGTCCCTACCAGAAGACACGGCGTCGCTCGCGCAGGCCGACGTGGATCATGGTCTGGATCCGGTGGGCCACGCTGCGCACGTGCGAGTCGAGCGCCTCGTCGTCGTCGTCCGCGTCGCCCTGGAAGCGCATCGGCGGGCCGAAGTAGATGCGGTACTTCACCGGCAGCGGGACCAGCGGGACGAACGGCGGGTAGGGCACGATGGGGAAGGCGGGCGTGCCGAGCAGGCGCGCGATCGGCTTGAGGTTGATGGCCGGCGCCTGCTCCTCGGCGCCGACCACCGCGACCGGGACGATCGGCGTGTCGGTCTCGAGCGCGAGGCGCATGAAGCCGGCCCCGAAGTCCTGCAGCTGGTAGCGCTGCGAGAACGGCTTGGAGATGCCGCGCGCGCCCTCGGGGAAGACCAGGATCGCCTCGCCCTCGCGCAGGAGGCGCCGGCAGTTCTCCGGCGTGCCCGTGATCTGGCCCCAGCGGCTGAACAGATAGGACGCGAACGGCACCGTCGGCACGAAGCGCTCGACCATGGAGCGGATGACGCGCGGCGGCTGGGCCTCGAGGAAGAGCGCGGTGGCGATGGCCAGCCCGTCGAAGGGGAGCTGGCCCGAGTGGTTGGAGACCAGGAGGACGCGGCCGTCGGCCGGCACGTTCTCGATGCCTCTCACCTCGGCGCGGAAGTAGTCGCGGTACAGCCAGCGCGAGACCAGGATGGCGTACTTGACCCAGTCGCGGTGAAAGCCGAACGCGTCGTAGCCGTACTCGTTCTGGCGCACGGTCAGGGCGCGCGACCGGACCTGGTAGTCGGCGCCCAGACGGGTGTCCACGAAGCGGTCGACGCGCGTCCTTAGCCAGTCTCCCACGCCCACGGTGGCGGACACTAACGGCCGAGGGGTGGGGTGTCAATCACCGGTCCGGGCTGGTACCATCCGCCTGGCATGGGGCAGGACGTGTTCGTGGACGTGGCCTATCGCGGCCTCGAGGTGGGGCGCCGGGTGAAGCTGGTGGATGTGGGTCCGCGCACCGCTTATCTCGAGCACGGGACGCCCATGCCCGTCGGATCGGGCCTCGTGATCCGCACCGACCGTGGCCTGGCCATCCCGGTGGTGGTGATCCGGGTCCACGAGCAGGTCGCCGGCGCCGAGCTCGCCCCGGGAATGCGCATCAGGAGCGACGCGCTGGACGGGGACGCGGCCGGGTGGTGGCGCGCTCAGCTGAGCCGCGAGGAAGATCCGGCCATCCCGGAGATGCCGGTCCTCCCGATGGTGCCGATGCCGCCTCCGGATGCAGCCCTGGTCGCCGACGAGGAGGCACCCGAGGCCGCGGCGGCGCCGCCGCCGCCGATCGCGAAGGACACGCGCGTGATGGACGTGCCGGAGCTGGCCGCGGTGCTGGCCGAGGCCGAGGCGTCGAGCTCCGGCAACGGCGCCTCCGAGAAGCGCGACGTCACGGCAGGCGCGACCATGGTGATGAGCGCCGTCGAGATCGAGGCGATCACCGGCGAGATTCCGATGGACGGGGGTGAGTCCGGCGAGGCCGCCGACGACCCGACGGACGGCGACGAGGAGGCGACCGAGGCCGCGGCCGACGCCCCCTCGCCCCCCGCGGGCGACACGGGCGGCGCGGCCGGCGGCAACGGCGCGCCCGGGTCCAACGGCGACGAGCTACGCGGAAAGCGGCGCGGCCGGGGCAAGCGGCGGCGCCGGTAGGCTCGATCGCCGCGGATCACGACGGGGGCGGGGGTGGCTGGTTCCGCCGCCGACGACGCTGGAGCAGGTGCCGGGCCACGACGAGCCCGATCGTGCCGAGCAGGATCGCCCACGCCGCGGTGGTGTAGCGATGCACCCAGCGCTCGAGCGAGTCCAGGTTGGCGCCGAGGGCCGCGCCGAGCGCGATGAGCAGCGCGCTCCACAGCGCGACCGAGAGGCCGCCGTAGAGGAGGACGTCGCGCCGGCGCATGCCGGACAGGCCGGCGGCGACGAAGAAGAGCGCGCGGATGCCGGGCACGAAGCGGTTGATGACCAGGTAGACCGGACCGTGGCGGTGAAAGCGCGCCACCACGCCGTCGAGGGCCGCCCAGCGCGCGGCGCTCGGGTCGCGGCGCGGACGCGCGCGCAGCCGCACCCCGAACCAGTAGTCGATCAGCGAGCCGAGCATCGAGCCCGCCACCACCGCGGCGCCGATCGCCCACCAGCTCCAGTCGTAGCCGGTGATGAGGACGGCGCCGAGAAGCGTTATGGTATCGCCCGGGAAGGGCGGGAACACGTACTCGACCATGGCCGACAGGAACAGCGCGGCCAGCCCGAGCGGGTGGTTCGGGTCGGAGGCGAATCCGATGAGCCAGTCAGTCAGCCAGTCCACGAGCGTGCCGCCTCGGGTTCGTCCCGGAGATACGGTAGGCATCTGCGCCCCGGGGAGTCCAGTGCCGGCCGAGAGGCTGCGCGCCGGAATCGACCGGCTCGGCGGCCGCTACCGCATCCGCATGGCCGACGACGTGACCCGCAGGGCCGGCTACCTGGCCGGCAGCGACGAGCGCCGCGCCGACGAGCTCAATGGCCTCATCGCGGATCCCGACGTGCGTGCGGTCCTGTGCGCGCGCGGCGGCTACGGCATCATGCGCATCCTCGACCGGCTGGACGCGGACGCGCTCCGCCGCGACCCCAAGCCGATCGTGGGCTTCTCCGACGCGACCGCGCTCCTCTTCTGGGCGCTGCGCGCGGCGGGGCTGCGCTCGGTCCACGGCCCGGTGGTGGCGCAGCTCGCCGACCTCCCGCCCGAGGACGCCGCGTGGCTGATCGATCGACTCGAGGGGCGCCCGGCCGGCGCGCTCCGCGATCTGCAGAGGACCGGCGCGCCGGGCGGCGGGCGCGTCGAGGGGCGCCTGGTGGGCGGCAACCTGACCCTGCTGTCAAACCTGGTCGGGACGCCCTACGCGCTCGACCTAGACGGCGCGGTCGTCTTCCTCGAGGAGGTGGGCGAGCGGCCCTACGCCATCGACCGCTACCTGACTCGCCTGGGTGTGGCCGGCGCCCTGCGCGGCGTGGCCGCGGCGCTCGTCGGGTCGCTCACCCGCTGCGAGGAGAAGAGCGGCTCGCCGCACCCGCGCCCGGACGCGGGCGAGGTGCTCGACGAGCGCCTGCGCGCGTTCACCATCCCCGGGCTGGTCGGGGCGCCCATCGGCCACGGCGAGCGCAACCTGGCGCTGCCGTTCGGGGGCCTCTGCGCGGTCGATCTCGAGGGTGGCACGGCGGAGCTGCTCGAGCCGGCGACCGCCTGAGCGCGCGCGGCGTGGGGCGCGCGGCGTGGCGCGCGCGGCGTGGGCGCGGCGTGGCGCGGCGCCGCGTGAACGGATCGACGCCGGCGCCGCTCAGTGCACGATCGGCTCGTCGCCGCCCTCGCCGACGTCGATCTCGCCGAAGCGCTCCTCGAATCGATCGATGTTCTTCTGCAGCGCGCGCAGGAGGCGCTTGGTGTGCTTGGGCGACGAGATGATGCGCGCCACCACCTTGGCCTTCGGGTTGCCCGGCTGGAGGAAGGCGAAGTCGAGAAGGAACTCGTTCTCGGTGTGGTTGATGAGGACCAGGTTCGAGTAGCGGCCGAGCGAGGTCTGCTCGTCCATCTGGAGCTGGATCCGCGGGCCTTTGGGACCCTCGGGGTCGCCTTCTGACATGCAGCCACCTTACCGCGCCGGCGCGCGGCCGCGCCACCGCCGGAAACTTGCGATCGGCATGCGCGGGGGGCATCGTGCGCGACATGGGCAAGAGCTCGAAGAACAGCATCACCCGCTCCAGCACCCGTCCGGCGCGACGAGCCCGCCGCGGCACCGCCGCTGCCGAGACCGTCGCGATCGAGGCCGCCGCCGCGCCTGCCGAGGCCGCCGTCGAGGCCGCCGCCGTCGAGGCCGCCGCGCCCGAGGCCGCCGCCGTCGAGACCGCCGCGCCCGAGGCCGGCGCGCCCGCGCCTGCCGAGGCCGCGCCCGCGCCGGCGCACCACCAGGTCCAGCAGCTCGCCTTCCACTACTACGCGGAGTCCGGCTTCGCGCAGGGCAACGCCCTGGACCACTGGCTGCGCGCCGAGACCGAGCTCACCGGCGAGTAGCCGGCCGTCTGCCCCGCCGGGGAAGCGGCAGGCCGCCCCGCGCGTTATGTTCTGCGCGTGCGGGCCATGGGCCTCGATGTCGGCAGCAAGACCATCGGCGTGGCGATCTCCGACGAGCTCGGGATCGCCGCCAACCCGATCACCACGCTGAGCCGGCGCGGCACCGCCGCCGACGCGGCCGAGGTGGCGTCGCTGGCCGCCCGGCGCGAGGTCGAGGCCGTCGTGGTCGGATGGCCGCTCGAGCTGTCGGGGCTGGTCGGGCCGCGGGCCCGCCGCGTGCAGGTCTTCATCGACGCCCTGCGCGCCGCGCTGCCCGGGGCGGTCGGGATTCACACCTGGGACGAGCGATTCTCGACCGTGGCGGCCGAGCGCGTGCTCCTGGAGGCCGATCTATCCCGCCGGAAGCGCCGCCAGGTCGTCGATCGTCAGGCGGCGGCCTACATCCTTCAGGGCTGGCTCGACGCCCGGGGCCGGGGCGAGTAATTTCGGGATCCGCGCATGTCCACGAAGTCCTTCCGCATCGCGCTCCTGATCGTCGCCGGCTCCCTGGTCGTCCTGCTCTGCGTGGGCCTCTTCATGGTCAACCGCGCGCTCGGTTACCCGGACGAGCAGCGCGCCGGCCAGGGCGCCCTGGTCAAGGTCGAGATCAAGCGGGGCATGAGCTTCCCGCAGATCGCGCGCCTGCTGCACGAGAAGAACGTCATCGAGCGGCCGGTCTGGTTTCGCCTGTACGCCATGTACCGCGGGGTCACCACCGAGGTGAAGACCGGCGAGTACGCGATGCGCGACAACCTGAGCCCGGCCCAGGTGCTCGACACCATCCTGCAGGGCGTCAAGGACGTCTCGGTCTCGGTCACCATCCCCGAGGGCTACAACATGCTCGAGGCCATCGACGTGGTGGTCAAGCGCGGCGTGGTGTCCAACCGCGACTCGCTGATCGCGATGGCTCGCGACCCGACCTTCCTGCAGCGCATGGGCATCGCCGGCGACTCGGTCGAGGGCTACCTCTTCCCCGAGACCTACCGCTTCAAGGTCCCGAGCAAGCCGGAGGAGGTGCTGCGCCGCATGATCGAGCAGCACCGGGTGGTGTGGGACCGCGTCCTCCGCCAGCACGAGAAGGAGGTCAGCAAGCTGCGCGACAAGCTCGACTGGTCCGACCGCGACATCCTCATCATGTCGTCGATCGTCGAGAAGGAGGCGGTGGTCGACACCGAACGCCCGCGCATCGCGCAGGTCTTCCTGAACCGCCTGACCGTCCCTACGTTCAAGCCGAAGCGGCTGGAGACCGACCCGACCATTCGCTACGGCTGCATGGTGCCGGCCAGGAAGTCGGCCGGCTGCGCCAAGTGGGATCCGACCCAGCGCCTGCGCCGCGCCCAGCTCGACGACACCGACAACCAGTACAACACCTACCAGCACGAGGGCCTGCCGCCCGGCCCCATCTGCAGCCCGGGCGAGAAGTCGCTGATCGCGACGGTCGACCCCGACGGCTCCGACTACTTCTACTTCGTGGCCAAGGACGACCGCTCGCACGTCTTCGCCAAGACCGTCGCCGAGCACGAGCGCAACGTCACCAGGTACCAGCGGTAGATCACCGCGCCGGCGCGTGCGCACGATCCTGCGCTCGCGCCGCGCTCGCCGCGCTCCTCGGTGACGGGCCGCGGCGACGGCGGTCGCACGAATCGGGCCGAAAGCCGCGGGTTCACACTCGGAGGCGGGCTTACGCCTGGACTCCCGCCGTGCTACCGTTGGATTCGCACTCAACCGCACCGGGGAGTTGGGAATGAGCCTCGTCAGCCAGATCGCGTCGCTTCAAGACTACAAGGAATACGAGGATCTGAACTGGGAGGGCTCCTTCGAGGAGTATCTCCAGCTCGTGCGCAAGAACCCGCGGGTGACCAGGAACTCGTTCCAGCGGGCCTACGACATGATCCTGGCTCACGGCCAGGAGGAGTACATCGACAACAAGAAGAAGCTCGTCCGCTACAAGTTCTTCAAGGACGAGGCCCACGACTGCCAGGACGCGGTCTACGGCCTGGATGTCCCGCTCATGCGCCTCATGAGCGTGCTCAAGTCGGCCGCCCAGGGCTACGGCACCGAGCGGCGCGTCATCCTCCTCCACGGGCCGGTCGGGTCGGCCAAGTCGACCATCGTCCGCCTGCTCAAGAAGGGCCTCGAGGAGTACTCGCGCACCGTCGACGGCGCGCTGTTCACCTACTACTGGCACCTGCCCGGCGAGCTGGCGCGGCTGGCCGGCGGCAACGAGGTGTTCTCGTGCCCGATGCACGACGAGCCCTTGCGCCTCATCCCGCGCGAGTGGCGCGGCACCGCGGTCAACAAGCTGGCGCTGGGCAACGACGAGTTCCGCGTCCGCACCGAGGGCGACGTCAACCCGGCGTGCCGCTGGATCTTCCGCGAGCTCATGGCCCACTACAAGGGCGACTTCGAGAAGGTCAGCAAGCACGTCAGGGTCAAGCGCCTGGTCCTGTCCGAGCAGGACCGCGTCGGCATCGGCACGTTCCAGCCCAAGGACGAGAAGAACCAGGACTCGACCGAGCTGACCGGCGACATCAACTACCGCAAGATCGCCGAGTTCGGATCCGACTCCGACCCGCGCGCCTTCAACTTCGACGGCGAGTTCAACATCGCCAACCGCGGCATCATCGAGTTCGTCGAGATCCTCAAGCTCGACGTCGCCTTCCTCTATGACCTGCTGGGCGCCACCCAGGAGCACCGCATCAAGCCGAAGAAGTTCGCGCAGACCGACATCGACGAGCTCATCATCGGCCACACCAACGAGGCCGAGTACAAGAAGCTGCTCAACAACGAGTTCATGGAGGCGCTGCGTGACCGCACCGTCAAGGTCGACGTCCCGTACATCACGCGCGTCTCGGAAGAGGTGAAGATCTACACGAAGGACTACACCTCGGAGCGGGTCGGCAAGCACGTCGCGCCGCACACGCTCTACGTGGCGGCGCTGTGGGCGGTCTTGACCCGGCTCGAGGAGCCGAAGAAGCAGAACCTGACGGTGTTGCAGAAGGCCAAGCTCTACGACGGCAAGCTCCTGCCCGGCTTCACCCAGGACAACATCAAGGAGCTGCGCAAGGAGTCGGTGCGCGAGGGCCTGGACGGCATCTCGCCGCGCTACGTGCAGGACAAGATCTCCAACGCCCTGGTCAGCGACAAGGGCGAGGGCGCGATCAACCCGTTCATGGTCCTGAACGAGCTGGAGAGCGGGCTCAAGCACCACTCGCTCATCTCGAGCGAGGACCAGCGCCAGCGCTACCAGGACCTCCTGAGCGTGGTGAAGCAGGAATACGAGGACATCGTGAAGGACGAGGTCCGGCGGGCGATCTCGGCCGACGAGGACGCGATCGCCAAGCTGTGCGCCAACTACATCGACAACGTGAAGGCGTACACCCAGAAGGAGAAGGTGAAGAACCCGTACACCGGCCAGGACGAGGAGCCGGACGAGCGGCTGATGCGATCGATCGAGGAGAAGATCGACATCCCCGAGAGCCGCAAGGACGACTTCCGCCGCGAGATCATGAACTACATCGGCGCGCTGGCGGTCGAGGGCCGAACCTTCGACTACAAGACCAACGAGCGGCTGCGCAAGGCGCTCGAGGCCAAGCTGTTCGAGGACCAGAAAGACTCGATCAAGCTGACCTCTCTGGTGTCGAACGTGGTCGACCGCGAGACCCAGGAGAAGATCGACGTGGTCAAGCAGCGCTTGATCAAGAACTTCGGTTACGACGAGGTCTCGGCCACCGACGTGCTCAACTTCGTCGCGTCGATCTTCGCCCGGGGTGATGTGAAGGAGTAGCTCGCATGACAGATCCGCGCGGCGTGGGGACCGTCTCCATCGAGCTCAACAACACCGCGGCTCAGCTGCTGGCGTCCCTGTGTGTCGAGCTCGGGGTCGACGATCCCACCGGCGTCCTGTCGCGCGCCCTGGGGCTGCTCGACCTGGCGGTGCGGACGCGCCAGCGGGGCGGGCGGCTGTGCTTCGTGAACGACCGGGGGGAGCAGGCGGAGGTGGTGTTCTAATGTCGCAACGCATCGATCTCGACCATCGCCGCTTCCGCCAGATCATCCGCGGCAAGATCAAGCAGAACCTGCGCAAGTACATCAGCCACGGCGAGATGGTGGCGCGCAAGGGCAAGAGCGCGGTGTCCATCCCGCTGCCGTCGGTGGACATCCCGCACTTCGTGTTCGGCGAGAAGCAGCAGGGCGGGGTGGCCCAGGGGGACGGCGAGCCCGGCGACGTGCTCGGCCAGGGCGAGGTCCAGCCGGGGGCAGGCGAGGCGGGCGACCGGCCGGGCGAGCACCTGGTCGAGGTCGAGGTCTCGCTCGACGAGCTGGCCGAGATCCTGGGCGAGGAGCTGGCCCTGCCGCGCATCGAGCCCAAGGGCAGCGCGAAGATCGTGGCGTGGAAGGACAAGTACACCGGCATCCGGCGGACCGGGCCGGAGTCGCTGCGCCACTTCCGCCGCACGTTCAAGCAGGCGCTCAGGCGGCAGATCTCGAGCGGGCAGTACAACCCGAAGGACCCGATCGTGGTGCCGATCCGCGACGACCGTCGCTACCGGTCGTGGCGCAGCGAGCCGGAGCCGCAGTCCAACGCGGTCATCATCTACATGATGGACGTGTCGGGCTCGATGGGCGACGAGCAGAAGGAGATCGTCCGCATCGAGTCGTTCTGGATCGACACCTGGCTGCGGTCCCAGTACAACGGCATCGAGAGCCGCTACATCATCCACGACGCGATGGCCAAGGAGGTGGACCGCGACACCTTCTTCCGCACGCGCGAGTCGGGCGGCACGATGATCTCGTCGGCGTACAAGCTGTGCGCCAAGATGGTCGAGGACGAGTATCCGGCCGACCAGTGGAACATCTATCCCTTCCACTTCTCCGACGGTGACAACTGGTCGGTCGACGACACGGTCACCTGCGTGGAGCTCCTGCGCGGGAAGATCATCCCGCTATGCAACCAGTTCGCATACGGCCAGGTCGAGTCACCGTACGGCTCGGGCCAGTTCATCAAAGACTTGCAGGAGCACTTCCCCGAGGAGGAGCGCCTGGTGACGTCGGAGATCAAGGGCAAGGAAGCCATCATGGACTCCATCCGCGACTTCCTGGGCAAGGGCAAGTAGGTTGCGCTCCGTCAAGCCGCTGCCCACCTATCTCAACGACATCCAGGAGGAGGTCGAGGGCTACGCCCGCGACTACGGCCTGGACTTCTTCCCGATCATCTACGAGGTCCTCGACTACAAGACCATGAACGAGGTGGCGGCGTTCGGCGGGTTCCCCACCCGCTACCCGCACTGGCGCTTCGGCATGGACTACGAGCAGCTGTCGAAGGGCTACGAGTTCGGGCTGCAGAAGATCTACGAGATGGTGATCAACACCAACCCGGCCTACGCCTACCTGCTCGAGGGCAACTCGCTGGTCGATCAGAAGATCGTGATGGCCCACGTGGCCGGTCACGTGGACTTCTTCAAGAACAACTACTACTTCTCCAAGACCAACCGGAAGATGATCGACGGGATGGCCAACCACTCGTCGACCGTGCGGCGCCACATGTCGCGCCACGGGGTCGACGCGGTGGAGGAGTTCATCGACGTCTGCCTGTCGCTCGAGAACCTGATCGACCCGATGTCGCCGTTCATCCAGCGCACCCGCCCGGTGCGGGGCGGCGAGGAGGACGACGAGACGGCGGAGGACATCCCGCGGCTGCGCGCCAAGGGGTACATGGAGAAGTACATCAACCCGCCCGAGTTCCTCGAGCAGCAGCGCAAGCGCATGGCCGAGCAGAAGCAGAAGCGCAAGAAGAAGTTCCCCGAGGAGGCGCAGCGCGACGTGCTCCAGTTCCTGGTCCACCACGCCCCGCTCGAGCGCTGGCAGCGCGACTGCCTCGAGATCGTGCGCGCCGAGGCCTACTACTTCGCGCCTCAGGCCCAGACCAAGATCCTGAACGAGGGTTGGGCATGCGTAAAATCGAACACGTACGTGTTTACCGAGTGCGGGTTGCTGCCGATGGCCAAGGTCGTGCGCGAGGAGGCGCGGACGGTCTTCGACGGTGAAGGCGCGAGGCCCATCGCAGACCGCAACGTCATCTTCGGGCACGAGACGGTGACCGTGCGCACGAGACGTGGGTTGGAGCTGGGCGGGTCGAACAACCACCGCGTGCTGCTTGCCGATCGAACGACCTGGCGGCGACTCGACGAGCTTCAGCCCGGCGATCGGATCGCGGTGTCGGGCGGCGGCGATCGATGGCCGACCGAGCAGATGGGCATCCGTTGGATCCCGCCGTATCGCGTGACGGTCGGGGACGTCGCCGCGACGGCCCAGGTCTCACCGGAAACCATCGCGCGTCATCTGGGCGGCCGCTCCGCTCGACGGTCGGGCGTGATCGCCACCGCGCTTGCCGAGTACGAGCGACCCGACAATCAGGAGATGCCGTTGTCGGTCAACCGGCGGGTGGCGATCCGCATCCCGGTGTGCGTGGACGAGAAGGTGGGCGCGTTCCTCGGCTATCTGGTCGGCGATGGTCACATCAGCCGGAAGAAGCGCCACCTCGGACTCACGACCGGAGATGAGCCGCAGGCGGTCGAGTTTCACCGGCTCGGCAAGGATCTGTTCGATGTCACCGCCAGCATGCAGTGGGACGACGGGCGCTGGCGGGTCCTCTTTCACTCGGAGCACCTGAGCGACTTCCTGGTCGAGGTCTTCGGACTCACGACCGGTCCGAGCGCTTCCGAGAAGCGCATCCCGGACGCCATCCTGCGCTCGCCGGAACCGGTCGTGCGCGCGTTCCTCCGCAGCTACTTCGACTGCGACGCCTACGCGGGCAAGTCCGGCGTCATCCTCAGCACGATGAGCGATGCGCTGGCCGAGCAGGTCCAGCTCCTGCTCCTCAACTACGGCATCCTGAGCCGGCGTCGTCGCCAGGCTGACGGCTGCTGGCACGTCCACGTGATGGGCGCGTCGGCGGCGCGCTTCGCCGAGCGGATCGGCTTCGGGCTGGACCGCAAGCAGGAGGCGCTCGCGCGCTACGTCGGCGACCGCCGCTGGTTCAAGGAGGAACGCTGGGAGGACGAGGTGGTCTCGCTCGAGCGCGGGCGCGACGACGTCTACGACATCTCCGTCGAGGAGACGCATCGATATGCCGCGGCCGGCTTCATCAACCACAACTCCTACTGGCACTCCAAGATCCTCACCGAGAAGGCGCTGCACAGCTCGGAGATCATCGACTACGCGGACGCCTGCGCCGGGGTGCTGGCCACCGGGCCGGGGCGGCTCAACCCGTACAAGCTGGGGCTCGAGCTGTTCCGCAACATCGAGATGCGGTGGAACCAGGGCCAGTTCGGCAAGGAGTGGGAGGAGTGCGACTCGCTGGCCGCCAAGCGCGACTGGGACCTGCGCCTGGGGCTCGGCCGCAAGCGGATCTTCGAGGTGCGCAAGCTCTACAACGACGTCGCCTTCATCGACGAGTTCTTCACGCTCGAGTTCTGCCTCGAGCAGAAGTTCTACTCCTTCGGCTTCAACGATCGCTCGGGCAACTGGGAGATCATGACCCGCGACTTCAAGAAGGTGAAGGATCAGCTGCTCAAGTCGCTCACCAACCGCGGCCAGCCCTTCGTCTACGTCGAGGACGGCAACTTCAACAACCGCGGCGAGCTGCTCCTGCGCCACAACCACGAGGCGGTCGACCTCGACCTCGGCCAGGCGCGCGACACCCTGCACAACCTGTACAAGGTGTGGACGCGGCCGGTCAGCGTGCTGACCAAGGTCGATGGCAAGTCCAAGCTCCTGCGCTGGGACGAGGGCGGCTTCTCCGACAAGTCGGCGTAGGCCGCGCGGGCGGGGCTCAGGCGCGCGGTCCGTGGGGGCGTGACGCCTTGTCGACCGCGATTGCCAGGCCGAGCAGGACGACGGCGGAGCCTCCTCCGCCTCCTCCGCCGTGGCCGCCGGCCGAGCAGCCGCCGGTCACGTCGCCGTCGCCGCCGTCGACGCCGTCGGCGTCGCTGCCGTCCGCGCCGGCGCCGTCGCCCGCGCTGCCGCTGCTGCCGTCGCCGCCGCTCCCGTCGTCCGGTGGGTCGTCGGACGGTGGGGGGCAGCTCGCGAGCGCGATCTGGTCGGCCGAGGCGAACTGGATCCAGTTCAGCATGTCGTCCGGACGCACGTAGATGCCGCCGCCGCCGCACGGGGTGGGCGCGTTGTCGAGGCCGCGCGACACCACGCCGGCCAGGACGACGCCGCCGGGGGTCGACAGATAGACCGGGCCGCCGCTGTCGCCGAAGCAGGAGTCGACGCCCTGACCGCCGGCCACGAACTCGCCGCCCGGGCTCACGGCCGGCTGGCAGCCGTTTCCTGGAGTGCAGTCGGCGTCGACGATCTCCGCGTCCCCCTCCATGAGCGTGGTGTTGGGGTCGTCGCCCTCCGTGGTCGTGGCGCCGAAGCCGACCAGGTGGATCGCGGCTCCATCGGTGAGGAGGCGCGCGGTCACGCACGCGGTCGCCACCGGGCGCGGCAGGGCGGTCGCGGGCCGGGCCAGCTGCAGCACGCCGACGTCGTAGGTGTTTCGCCAGCCGGGGAAGAAGATGCTGCTGGCGACCTCGATCACCTCTCCGTCGCCCTGCGAGTCGGTGGCTCCAAGCTTCACCTGCGTGGGGTTGAAGCCATCGACGCAGTGACCAGCCGTCAAGACCGTGCGCGGCGCGATGAGCGTGCCGGTGCAGTAGGCCATGTCGCCCTCCATGAGGGCGGCGACGTCGGGCCACTTGCCGGCTGGCGCCGGCTGACCGCCGACCACGGGAGCGGGGTCCGCACCCCCCGCGGCTGCTTCTCGCGCCTGCATGCCGAGCCAGGCCAGCGAGGACGTAACAGCGAGAAGGTGAAAGGCTCTGCCGGGTGACAATGGAGACTCCTCCGACCTGGCACTTGCAGCTCACCGTGGTGGAGCAAGCATCGGGCCGAATTCGCGGCTCCTGCTTTCGCCCCCTTGCCGGGGCAGATGGGGTCTCCCGGGGCGCGGACCGGACGCGGCCAGATTTCCAGCCTCGGGTCCGGCGACCTCTCGGCGGGTTCGCGGCCGGAGCGGCGGCGCGCCCGCCCGCCCCGAAATGGGCCCGCTTGACGCGCCGCAGCGGACAGGGTGAAATTCCCGTCGAACTCTTCTCGAGCCTCGAGGACCCATGCCGCTCGCCGACACTTCCCGGATTCTCTTCGATGGGATCAGCCACACGCTCGACGTATGGGCCGCCCGCTTCGACGGGGGGAGCGATCTTCTCCACTGGTTGCTTCGCACCACCGTGAGCGAGATCGAGACGGGCGACGCCTCGCGCGAGGCGGCCCGGGTGCCGGCCGAGCTGCGCGAGGCGCTGCTGGCCAGACGCCTCAGCACGGCAGCCTACTGGAGCGATGTGCGTTACACGACGCTGGAGCCTGTCACCCAGCTCTGGGGCACGGTGGTCAACGCGGTGCGGGTGGCGGCGGAGAGCGGGCGAGCCACCGAGGTGCAGAAGCGCGTCTTCGACTTCCCGATGAGCTCGCTGGTGCGCTTCTTCCAGGCCGCGCGCGAGCGCATGGAGGTGGCGGACTCGCTCTACCACGCCTTCAAGGCCATGCCCGCCCCCGAGTGCCAGGCGCTCGCCGCGCTGCTCAACGTGCACGTCGACGCGCGGATCGACGCACCCACCGTGACCCGCCTCGTGCGCCTGCTCGACCACGAGGGCCCGATGACGCCGGAGGAGACCGAGGCCCTGGCCTCGATCTCCACCACCCACCTGGTGGACGCGGCGTTCAGCGGCCTGCGCGCGCACGCATAGGCGGAGCGTCGGTCCGCGACCGCCGGGCGCGTCACCTCGGCAGCGTGAAGGTGAAGGTCCACACCACGACGGCGGGGACCGGGCGGTCGTGGTTGTCGATGGCGGGGCGAAAGCGCAGCTTGCCCGCGAGGCGCATGGCGAGCTCGTCGAGGCCGTGGCCGAGGCGGGTGACCAGGCGGCGGGTCGCGACGCGTCCCTCGGCGTCGACCACCAGGCGCACCTTGACCTGGCCGTCGATGCCGAGGCGGCGGGCCTCGGCCGGGTAGTCGCGGTGGGCCTCGACGAAGTCGGTGTCGCCGATGGGCTGCGGCATGGTCTTGATCTCCGACACGGACACCGGCGTCGGCGCCGATCCGGTTCCGTCGGTGCCGCCGGCTCCGAGGCCGTGTCCGCCGCCGGTGCCCCCGCGGCCGCGAGCGCCGGGGGCGCGGGCCTCGGCGGCGGGCACGGCGGCGCCGAGGTCGTAGGGCTGGTCGGCGTTGGGGGGATCCGTGGCCCAGCCCGGGGCGGGCTCACCGGTGTCGCCCGGACGCGGGGGCTCGGGCTCGGGCGGCGGGGCAGGGCGGGGCTCGGGCTTGTCGGGCTTCTCGGGTTTCTCGGCCTTCTCGGGCTCCGGGGCCTTGTCCGGCCCGGGGGCTGGCTCCGGCTCGGGCGGCGGCGGCTCGGGCGGCGGCTCGGGCTCGGGGGCCACCACGTCCATCTCGATCTCGGCGACGACCTCGAGGCGCTCGGGGTCGTCGCCGGGGCGCACCGCCACCAGCGCGGTGGCCGCCGCCGCGTGAACCGCCAGGGTCGCGACGAGGGCCAGCCCGTAGCGGCCGGACCGCATCAGCGGCGGTCGGTGCCCTGCGGGCGCTTGCTGGCCAGGGCGAACCGCTGGATCCCGGCGAGCTTGATCTGATCGATCGCCTGCATCAGCTCACCGTAGGGCACCTCCTTGTCGGCGGCGATGACGGCCTTCACGTCCGGATCGCTCCGCCGGGCGCGCTCGAGCTCGGCCCGCACCGCGGCGTAGCCCGTCTGGGGTTTGCCGTTGACGAAGATCTGGATCGACTGATCGGGCAGCCGGCGCAGCGCGACCTGGAGCGGCGTCGCCACCTGCTCGCCCGACACCGTGGTCGGCGCGTTGACCAGGATGCCGCGCGCCGCCAGGATGGGCGCGGTGATCATGAAGATGACCAGGAGGACGAGGACGACGTCGACCAGCGGCGTGACGTTGATCTCCGAGATGATCTCGGCCTCGCCATCCTTGTAGATCGTGCTCGAGCCGGCCATCACGCCACCTCCGGCTCGCCCGCGCGGCCTCCCCCCTTGCCGCCGGCGCCGGCGTGCACCTGGGCCAGGATGAGGTGGGCGAGCGCGTCGGTGCGCCCGACCTCGGCGCGCACCCGCCGCTGGTACAGGTTGAACGCCACCACCGCCGGGATGGCGACCAGGATGCCGACCGCGGTCGCCACCAGCGCGCGCGACACATCGCTCATGACCGCGTCGATGACGTCGCCCGGCCGGTCGGACAGGTGCTGGAACGCCGCGATGATGCCGAGCACGGTGCCGAAAAGGCCGATGAAGGGGGCGTTGTTGCCCAGGGTGCCGAGCACGACCAGGTTCTGCTCCTGCTCCTGGCGCGCGCGCGTCTTGGCCCCGTTCATCGCCTCGGCCACCGCGTCCACGCCGAGCGCCCGCTCGCGCACGCCGGTCAGCGCCACCGTCACCGCCATCGCGGGCGAGCGGCCGTAGCGGTCCTCCAGCGCCCCGGTGTCGCCGCCGGCCAGCGCCTTGCGCACGTCGCGCTCGAACGCCTCGGCGTCGAAGCGCTGGCGCCGGAAGAAGATGCCGCGCTCGATCATGACGCCGACCGAGATCACCGACAGGCCGACCAGGAGCCAGAGCACCCAGTCCTGACCGAGAAGTGCGAACTCAACGAACTCTCCACTGATGTCCATCGTGTCACCCGTTCGACGCTGCAGAGCCGTCGCCAGTGCTGGTGGTGTCCAGCTTCATGATCTCCCGCATCACCGAGGTGGCGTATGCGCCCGAGGGGAGCGCCAGCCGCACGCGGATGGCGTCCTCGTCGACGACGTCGACCAGGGCCTCCTCGAGCGCGACAGAGAGCGGCCGCCGCGTGCCCGGCGCCAGCTTGCCGAGCGCGCGGAAGTCGCCCGGCGAGAGCTCCTCCTCGTCGAGCAGGGCGCGCTCGCGCGCGGCCGCGTCGCTGCCCTCGGCCGGGGCCCGCATCTTGTGGCCGAACATCGGCCCGGTCACGGCCAGCTCGCCCTGTTCGAGGCGCGGCTGATCGGCCGCCGGATCGGTCGACGCGAACAGGCCGCCGCGCCGCAGGGACAGGAGGTCGCCCGTCACGACGCGCGCGTACAGCCCGTCCTCGATCCGCCGGCGCAGGTAGCGGTTGAACAGCTCCGCCTGGTAGGCCGAGACCAGGAACCGGCGCTCGCGCCCGCGCGGACCGCGGCCGCCGCCGCGCAGGAGCGCGCGTCCCGCACTTGCGTTGTCGCCGCCGGCGCCGAAGCGCTGCTCGCCGAACCAGTTGGGGCTGCCCGGCGCCTCGAGCAGTCGGGCGAGCACCGCGCGCGCGCGCGCCGCGGCCTGGTCGGCGGGCAGCGCGAGCCGGCGCACGACCAGCGCGAAGCGATTCCCGCGCAGGTGGCCGGTGCGGAGCTTGTGGCGGTGCGGCACCGCCGACAGTACGCGCACGCCGGGCACCTCGGCCGCGAGCAGCGCGTCCGCGCGCGCGGGCGGCGGGAACGACAGGAACTGGCGCGTCACCGCGTGACGGTCCTTGAGCCCCGCGCTGCCGACGTCGCGCTCGTCGACGCCGATCGCGCGGGCCAGCGCCCGCGCCGCCGCGATGGTGGTGACGCCGCTCTTCTCGATCCACGCGAACACGTGATCGCCCTCGCCGGAGGGCTGGTAGGCGGGCAGCTCCTCGACGGCGAAGTCGACGGGCTCGACCCGCAGCGCGCCACCTGTGCCGGGGAGCTCGGCGGTCAGGTAGGGCAACTCCGAGATCGCGTTCACTGAGCGGTGAGGATAGCGCGGCGTGGTAGTCTGGGCGCAATGACCACCGGCGCAGAGAGGGCATCGGCCGCGCGCGGCGTGCTCGCGCTGTGTGTTGCGGCCGCGGCGATGGCCGCCGGCGCCTGCGGCGGCGCATCGCACCCGGGTGCGCGGGCTCCCGGCGAGGTGCGCGGCGTCGAGGCCGCCGACCTGCCGTATCGCGTGCTGCGCGCG
This sequence comes from Kofleriaceae bacterium, assembly GCA_035262925.1. Lineage (GTDB taxonomy): Bacteria > Myxococcota_A > Polyangia > Haliangiales > Haliangiaceae > DATFRY01. Next base: position 31,719 of record DATFRY010000267.1, read on the forward strand.
CACGGAGGCCAGGAAATCAGCTGGTCCGCGTTTCTGGCCGAGCTCGATCGGACGGAGGCGGTGTGCGTCGGCGAGAATCACCGCAACCCGCACGATCACTGGGCCCAGCTCCAGCTGGTCGATCAGCTGACCGCGCGCAACCGCAAGAGCGGGGTCGCCACCGCGCTCGGCATGGAGATGTTCCAGCGCCCGTTCCAGGGCGTGCTCGACGACTTCGCCGCCCGCCGCATCGACGAGGGGGCGCTGCTGTCCCGCTCCGGCTGGAAGGACCGCTGGGGCTTCGACTGGTCGCTCTACCGGCCCATGGTGCTGATGGCTCGCGATCGCGGCGCCGCGATCCTGGCCCTCAACACGCCGCGCGAGCTGACCAAGAAGGTGTCGCGCCGCGGCATCGATCACCTCGATCCGGGCGACCGGCGCCAGCTGCCCGAGATGGTGCTGGACGACGCCGAGCACCGGGCCTGGTGGGACGCCACCATGGAGGAGATGGGGGGAGCGCCCGGTCACTCGAGCTCGTCGCACGGCGATGCGCACGGGGACGCGGAGGGCGACGACGATCAGGCGGAGGGCCAGGCCGAGGGCGAGGGCGAGGAGGCGAGCGGCCACCATCACCACCAGGCCAAGGACTCGGAGCAGAGCGCCCGGGCCAGGGCCAGGGCCAGGGCGGCGGAGGAGGCGGAGAGCAAGGCCGCGTCCGAGCGCATCTACGCGGCCCAGGTTCTGTGGGACGAGAGCATGGCCGACGGCGCCAGCGCCTGGCTCGCGGCCGGCAAGCAGAGCGCCGCGGCGTCGCCATCCGAGAAGGCCCGCCGCCAGATCATCATCCTGGCCGGCAACGGACATTGCCACGAGAGCGCGATCGTGCGCCGCATCGAGCGCCGCGGCGTGCCGGCGGCGGTCTCTGTGCGGCCGGTCATCGATGACGGCGAGGGCAGCGTGGCCGAGCTCCTGGCCGCGCCCGAGAACGACTATCTATTCGTGATGACTCCGCCCGCCCGCTGATCCAGGCGCGGCCCGGCCACGCGAGATCGTCCGCCCCATCCAATTCCGCTCCGCCCGCGTATGGGTGGGAGCGTGTGGCGTTGCGCCACCGAGGAGGCAGGACGATGAGATACCCTATCCTGGGGCTCGCCATCGCCGCGGCTCTTGCTGCGTGCGGCGGAGGCGGCGACGACGACGACGACGGTGATCAGCAAGACGACGGTGGCGGCAATCTTCCCACCACCCCACCCACGGAGGTCTCGATGGTGGCCAGCGGGGGCTTCCAGTCCCCGATGGACGCCGTGTCGAGCCCGGACGGCGAGAAGTTCTTCTTCTCGGGCTACACGGACGAGGCGCCGCCGCGCCCGGCGATCTTCTCCGTGGCCGCGTCCGGCGGCAGCGTTGACACGCTGGTGGCCGGCCTGCCGCTCGAGCACCCGGCCGGCCTGCTCATGTCGGCCGACGGCAGCACGCTGTACGTGGCGGACATCGGCACCCACGCCGGCGAGGCCGGCGACGACGGCGCGGACTCGACCCAGAGCGTGATGTACACGCTGTCGGCCGACGGTGGCGCGCTCGCGCCGCTGGCGGCCGAAGGCATCGCCGAGGCCAGCGGCATGGCGCTCGGCGCCGACGGCGAGACGCTCTACATCACCGGCTTCAACGCGAGCGGCCAGCCCGGCCTGTTCACGCTGTCGGCCAGCGGTGGATCGGCCAGCGAGATCCTGGTCGGCGCCCCGCTCGAGTCGCCCAGCGGGATCTACGTCGACAGCGACAACGTCGCCTGGGTCATGGACCACAACCCGTCGCGCGGCCTGGGCGGCTCGCTCTCGGCCATCACCGCCGACGGCCAGGCCACCGAGGTGGTCGCCGGGCTCAACCTGGCGCATCCGGGCGGCGTCTCGCTGGTCGCCGGCGGCGGCACCGCGGTCATCCCCAACATCGACGACGACGGGGCGGGTCGGCTCACCAGCGTGAACATCGAGAGCGGTGAGCAGACCGTCCTCGCGTCCCCCATGAAGGCCCCGGGCGGCATCCGCACGGCGCGCCAGGCCGGCGTGTTCGCCATCGCAGACACCGAAGGCGACGCCGTCTTCCTCGCGCGATGAGCAGCGCAGCTCAGCACAGAAAAGCACAGAAGAACTGGAGACCAGAGACCATGACTAGACCGAAGAGCTACGCCGCCGCGCTCGCCATCGCGGGCGGCATCACGATGTCCATCTTCGCCTCGGGCACCGCGAGCGCCTCGAGCCACCGCGAGGCGCCCGCCATCGCCGAGGATCAGTTCGCCGACAACACCGACGTCTACACGTTCATCAGCCCGGAGAACCCGGACAACCTGGTGATCGTGGCCAACTACGTGCCGCTCCTGATCCCGTCGTCGGGCCCGAACTTCTACAAGTTCTCCGACAACGTCGCCTACGACCTTCACTTCGACAACAACGGCGACGCCAAGGACGACCTGGTGGTCCGCTACCTGTTCAAGACCACCATCCAGAACGGCAACACGTTCCTCTACAACACCGGCGCGATCGCGTCGCTCGACGACGACAACCTCAACGTCCGCCAGACCTACGACGTCATCCTGGTCGACAAGGCCTCGAGCCGCGAGGACGTGCTGGCGGCCAACGTGCCGGTCGCGCCGTGGCACGTGGGTGACCGCAGCTTCCCGGGCGGCTCCTACGAGAGCGTGGCCCTCCAGGCGGTCGCCAGCGCCGGCGGCGCGAAGTTCTTCGCCGGCCCGCGCGACGAGCCGTTCTTCGTCGATCTGCACGTGTTCGACCTGCTCGGCGTGGGCGGCGCGCCCACCACCGACGGTGTCAACGTCATGTCGATCGTGACCGAGATGCCGATCGCCAAGCTGGCCTTCGGCGGCGTCCGCCCCGCGGCCAACGCCCCGGGCAAGCAGAAGGTCATCGGCGTCCACGCCACCGCCAGCCGCCAGCGCACGCGGCTCCTCCACCGCGACACCGCCGAGCGCAACCTGGGCGGCTGGGTGCAGGTCTCGCGCCTCGGCTGGCCTCTGGTCAACGAGGTGGTCATCCCGCTCAAGGACAAGGACAAGTACAACCGCTCGCGGCCGCAGCAGGACGTGGCCAACTTCGGCTCGTACATCCTGTTCCCGGAGCTGCCCGGCCTCCTGACCGCGGTCCTCGGCGTCAACTGCGCGCCGACGCCGGACTCGGGTCGCACCGACATCGTGGGCCTGCTCTCGGCGGGCGGCAGCACGGCGGCCGACCTCCTGCGCATCGACGTGAGCGCGGGCCAGACGTTCGCCAACTCGTCGTTCCCCAACGGGCGCTGGCTCGAGGACGACGTGTTCGACATCGAGGCGACCGTCCTGTGCGCCGGCGACCCCATCAGCGACGGCGTGAACGCCAACGACCTGCCGTTCACCCAGACCTTCCCGTACCTCGCGTCGCCGGCCTCGGGCAACCCGCTCTGATCGACTGACAGGAGCCTGACCACCATGCGCATCTCGAGACTCGCCGTCCTGATCCTGACCGCCGCGTCGGTCGCAGCCTGTTCGCACCGGAGCGCCGGCGATCCGTCGCCGGACAGGAAGACAGCCGGACAGAAGGCGCTGCCGTCGGCCGAGTTCGCGCTCGGCTACCAGGCGGGCAAGGAGGGCGGCGAGCTCGAGATCGCGCGCGTGCAGGGAGAGCTGCGCGCGCGGCCCGGGCGGGCGGGCGACTATGCCCGCCTCGCCCAGGCCTTTCTCCAGCGCGAGCGCGAGACGGCGGACTCGAGCTACGCCGCCTATGCCGAGGACGCCCTGATGGCGGCCGAGGCGCGCGACCCGCGCGACCCCGAGGTGATGACAGCCTCCATCCTGCGCCTGCACCAGGAGCACCGGTTCGTGCAGGCCCGCGACGCGGCGCAAAAGCTCATCGCGGCGGCGCCCGATCGCTCCATCGGTTTTCTCCTGCTCGGCGACGCGCTCCTCGAGCTGGGCGACTACGGCGCGGCGACCGACGCCTACCAGACCGCGCTCGACAAGATGCCCGACCTGCGCTCGTACAGCCGCGGCGGCTACATCCGCTGGCTGAACGGCGACGTCGACGGCGCCCTCCAGCTGATGGAGCAGGCGCTGCAGGCTGCCGGGCCGCACGGGCGCGAGCCGGCGGCCTGGTGCTACGTCGAGGTCGGCGACATGCTGCGCCGGCGCGGCAAGTACCGGGCCGCTGTCAACGCGGCCGAGCGGGCGCTCGGCCTGGTGCCCGGCTACGTGCCGGCCCACGCGCTGCGCGCGCGGGTGCGCGTCCACCTCGGCCAGCGTGACGAGGCCATCGCCGAGCTCGGCGAGGTGGTGACGCGGCGGCCGACGGCGGAGCACCTCCTCCTGCTCGCCGATCTGCTCGACCAGGCCGGGCGCGCGAGCGAGTCGGCCGCCCGCGTCGCCGAGGCCGAGAAGCTGGCCGCGCGCGATCCGCTCCCGCTCGCGGCCTACTACGCGCGGCACCAGCAGGTGCCGGAGCGGGCGCTCAGCCTGGCCGAGCGCGCGGTCAGCGAGCGGCCCAGCATCTTCGCGCTCGACGCCGAGGCGCTGGCGTATCTGCGGGCGGGCCGCGTGGCAGATGCGCAGGGCGCCATCGCCCGCGCCCTGCGGCTCGACACGCCGAGCGCCGACCTGCACATCCACCGCGGGCTCATCGAGCTGGCCGCCGGCGACCGCAAGGCGGCCGCGGCCAGCTTGACCCGGGCTCGCACCATCGAGCCGGACGCCGACCCCGTGCTGGTGGCCGAGCTGGAACGCGGCCTCGCCGGCCGCAAGGAGACCAAGCGATGACCAGGAAGATGTCCACGACGATGTTGCGCGCGACCGTGCTGGGCGCGCTGATGAGCTGCGCGGCGGTGACCGCCGCGTGTCGCGACGGCGCCGGCTCGACCGAGCGCGCCGCGTCGGCGGCACCCGCGCGCGCCACCGCGGCGGCGGCGTCCCTCGACCCGCGCAGCCAGTACGACCTGGCCCGGGCCCTGGCCCAGGCCGAGGCGTCGCGCGACCCGGGCGGGCTCGCCGCCACCTACCAGAAGATCCGGGCCTCGTGGACCGGCAAGCGCTACCACTGGAGGGTGCGGGTCCTCGAGCCGCTGTGCCGCTCGCGCGAGGAGTGCAACGTGCTGCCCTTCGCCCGCGCGGGCCGCGACAAGGCCATCGTCAACGGCTGGATGCCCCACCTGGTCCTCGACGACACCGCCTTCGCCTCGATCCGGAGGACGTGCGCCGGCAAGCCCACCTGCGAGATCGACATGGAGGGGACGCTGAGCCAGCTCTCGCTCGACACCGAGTACCCGACCTCGCTCGAGTTCAGCCAGGTCCGCGTGCTCTGACCGTCGAGCGCCCGGCAGGCGCCGATCCCGCCGCGAGGACGCTTCGATGAGTGTCGAAGTGTCATCGCGGGCGGCGCGGCTATACTGCGATCGTGAGCAGCGCGAACGGCTCGATCGTCCTCCCCGACTCACGCTTCGACGTCGCCGGCTTCGGCGAGCTGGTGAGCGACCCGTCGCGCGTGACGATGCTCCTGTCGCTCATGGACGACCGCGCCCGCCCCGCGAGCGAGCTGGCCCGGCTGGCCCGCGTCACCCCGCAGACGGCCAGCTTCCACCTGCAGCGCCTGGTCTCCGGCGGGCTCCTGCGGGTCGACCCGCACGGGCGCCACCGCTACTTCCGCCTGGCCAGCGACCAGGTCGCCGAGGCGCTCGAGGCGGTGTCGCTGCTGAGCGCCCCGATGCGGCCGCGGCCGGAGAGCCCCGCCCACCTGGCGCTCGCGCGCGCCCGCCTGTGTTATCGCCACCTGGCCGGGCGGCTCGGCGTGGCAACCCTGGCCGCGCTCGAGCGCCGCCGCTTCCTCCGCGTGGGCGATGGCGCCCTGGCGCTGACGGCGGAGGGCATCGCGTGGTTCGAGTCGTCGGGGCTGTCGGCCGCGCGCTGGCCGGCCGGCAAGCCGTGCCTCGACTGGACCGAGCGGCGGCATCACCTGGGCGGACCGCTCGGCGCCCTGCTCACCGAGCATCTCCTCGCCCTCGAATGGATCGAGCGGCGCACCGACGGCAGAGCGGTGCGCATCACCCGGGAAGGCCGGCGCGAGCTCGCGCGCCAGCTCGGGCTGCCCGCCGAGGAGCTCGACTAGAGGTGCCGAGCCCCTCGAGCCCGCCTCCCGGCATTCGCCTCGCGCTGACCGGCGCGCCGGATCCCGCGGCTCGCGCCGCGATCGGCGACGGGCTCGACGCCTACAACATCCAGCAGACCGGGATCGCGGACGCCAGGGCGCTGGACGTGCTCGTCACCGACGACGCGGGCGACGTGATCGGCGGTCTGGTCGGGAGGACCTCGCTCGGCCTCTTCTTCGTCGACCTCTTCTACCTGCCGGCGTCGCTCCGCGGGAGAGGCGTCGGCGCCGAGGTCCTGACCATGGCCGAGGCGGAGGCGGTCCGGCGCGGCTGCTCCGCCGCCGTGCTCTACACCATGGCCATCCAGGCGCCCGCCTTCTACGAGCGACGCGGCTACGCGGCGTTCGGCCGCATCGAGTGCGACCCGCCCGGCAACGCGCGCATCTTCATGCACAAGGAGCTGCGCCTCACATGAAGGTCCGGCGGCGGAGGATGCGCGCCTCCCAGGGGCGAAGCGTCGCCGTCGGGGTGGGCGGTGCGTCCGGAAGGTTGCCGAGGAGCAGCTCGGCCCGGTCCCAGGTCGCGGGGACGTCGGCGCCGACCTCGGCGGACGACAGGTTGGCCAGGACGAGCAGCTCGACGCCCTCGTGGCGGCGGACGAAGGCCCAGATCGCGGGGTCGTCGGGCAAGAGGAGCGTGAAATCGCCGTAGGCGACGGCGGGCTCGGCGTGACGCAGCGCGATGAGCGCGCGGTAGTGGTGCAGCACCGAGCCAGGGTCGGCCCACTGGTCGGCCGCGTTGATCTCCTCGTGGTTCGGGTTGACCGCGATCCACGGCGTGCCGGTGGTGAAGCCGGCGTGCTCCGACGCGTCCCAGTGCATCGGCGTGCGAGCGTTGTCCCTGCTCATGGCGCGCAGCGCCGCCAGTATCTCGGCGGCCGGTGTCCCCGCCGCCGTCGCGTGCCGGCTGTGGTTGATCGACTCGATGTCGCGGAAGTCCTCGATCCCGGCGAACGCGGTGTTCGTCATGCCGAGCTCCTCGCCCTGGTAGACGTACGGCGTGCCGTGATGCAGGTGCAGAACCGTGGCCAGCAGCTTGGCCGACGCCACGCGGTGCTCGGGCGCGTCGGACCCGAACCGGGAGACCGCGCGGGGCTGATCGTGGTTGTCCCAGTACAGGGAGTTCCAGCCGACGTCGGCGAGTCCGGCCTGCCAGCGGCGGAAGTTCTCCTTCAGCGCGCGCAGGTCCAGCGGCCGCACGTCCCACTTCGAGGCCCCGCGGTCGAGGTGCATGTGTTCGAACTGGAACACCATGTCGACCTCGCGTCGCGCCGGGTCGGTGTAGAGCCGGGCCTGCTCCAGCGTGACGCCGGGCATCTCGCCCACGGTCAAGGGCGCGCCGGGCCGCCCGTCGAAGACCTCGCGGTGCATCTCCTGCAGAAACTCGTGCACGCGCGGCCCGCACGTGTAGTGCTCGCCGCCGAGGAGCCGACCGGCACGGGGCACGCCGTCGGGCAATGACCGGTCGGGCCCGACCGCCTTGGAGATGAGGTTGATGACGTCCATGCGGAAGCCGTCGACGCCGCGGTCGAGCCACCATCTCATCATCGCGTGCACCGCGCCCCTGACCTCGGGGTTCTCCCAGTTCAGGTCGGGCTGCTTGCGCGAGAACAGGTGCAGGTAGTGCTCGCCGGTGCGCTGGTCGAGCTCCCAGGCGCTGCCGGAGAAGAACGACGCCCAGTTGTTCGGCTCGCGCCGCCACCAGTACCAGTCGCGCTTCGGGTTGTCGGTGCTCGACCGGGACTCGACGAACCACGGGTGCTCGTCGGACGTATGGTTCACGACCAGATCCATGATCAGCGTCATGCCGCGCTCGTGCACACCGGCCAGCAGCGCGTCGAAGTCGGCGAGCGTGCCGAATGTGGGGTCGATGTCCCGGTAGTCGGAGATGTCGTAGCCGTTGTCGTCGTGCGGCGACCGGTAGACCGGCGAGAGCCAGATGACGTCCACCCCGAGGTCGGCGATGTGGTCCAGCCGCGCCGTGATGCCGGGGATGTCGCCGATGCCGTCGCCGTTCGAGTCGGCAAAGCTGCGCGGATAGATCTGGTAGACCACGGACTGCTTCCATCGCGGTTCGCTCATCATCGCTGGATTGTGCCCCCGGTCAGAGCGATCACCACGTCCGGAGCTATCCACCGACGGGCATGGTCGGGGCGGCGTAGTCGATCGCGGCGGCGCGCGCGGCGGCGTTGATCTCGACGGTGCGCCCCTCCTGCGAGTGCGCGGCCACGCGCGCTGGTGCGTCGCCGCGTCCCTCCCACCAGGCTCGCGCCTGGGCCGAGGTCCACTCGTCGGCTCCGGAACAGGCCACCAGCGCGTCCCACATCTCGCCGGCGGTCTGGTAGCGCTCCGCCGGGGACTTGGCCAGGCAGCGCAACACGATCGCCTCGAGGTCGGCCTGCAGCGGCTTGCCCAGGCGCACCGCCGGCGGCACCGGCGAGGTGCGCAGGTGTTGCGCGAAGACCTCGAGGGCAGAGGGCCCCTCGAACACCGGCCTTCCGGCCAGCATGTAGTAGGCGACGGCGCCCAGGGAGTAGATGTCGCTGCGCGCGTCGGCGTGGTTGGCCCCGGCCAGCGCCTCGGGCGAGATGTAGAGCGGCGTCCCCAGCACCGTCGTCTCGCCTGTCACGGCGGCCCGCGACGCCGCGTTGTCCTTGGCAAGCCCGAAGTCCAGGACCTTGACGAAGTCGGGGTCACCCCACCGCTTGCACAGGAAGATGTTGGCCGGCTTGATGTCGCGGTGGACCAGCCCCACGTCGTGGGCTTCGGCCAGGCCGCGCACCGCCTGCTTGAGGATGTGGATCACCCGCGCCGGCGGCTGCGGCCCGTCGGTGGCCACCAGCCTCTCGAGGTCCATGCCGTCGAGGAGCTCCATCGCGTAGTAGAAGGAGCCGTCGGAAGTGCGGCCGTAGTCGTGGATCGTGACGGTGTTCGGGTGGTTGAGCCTGGCGAGGAGCTGCACCTCCTGCTCGAAGCGCGCCAGGCTTGCGCCGCCGCTCTCGGCCAGCAGCTTGATCGCGGTGGGCCGTCGCAGCATCGCATGGCTGGCGCGATAGACGACCCCCATCCCGCCCTCGCCGAGCTTCTCCATCAGCGTGTACTGCCCCAGGCGGCGGGCGTCGCGGACCTCGCGTCGCAGCCCGTAGAGCACCCCCGAGGCCACACACGAGAAGACCACCGAGAGCATCGACCAGTTGACGCTGAAGCCGACCATCGTGACCGCCGACAGGGCCTGGTGCTCGAAGCGCGACGCGCCCCAGGCCACGCCGACGATCGTCGGCGCACACATGAGCACGCCGCACAGGAGCGTGCGCTTCACCGTGCTCGGGACGATCAGGGAGCGCAGCAGGAGGATGCAGATGAACCCGATCAGGTTCTCGAACACGCCCGAGATCGTGCCCAGGTCGCCGAGCATCAGGAAGACATTGTCGATGCCGATGCCCAGGCTGCCGGCGACGTCGGTGACGAGCAGGACCCGGACCGAGCGCGGCCCGCCGCGCGCCACGATCCAGAACACCGAGTAGATCGCCGTCAGCAGGATGACGTCCGGCGAGACGAGATGGCCGAGCGACGTCGCGAAGCCCACCGTCGGGCCCCAGATCAGCGCGTAGATCAGCCAGTAGGCGATGCTCTGGAGGATGAGCACCACGCCGTAGAGCGACAGGCGACGCTGGAGCAGCGTGCGGCCGTCTTCGCCCGGCTCGAGCGCCGGATCGCTCTGCCTCCGCCGATCGCGATCCTGGGCCGTGAGCCTCGAGCGCATCCCCATCCCCAGCATCGTGCCCGGCCCCACTGTAGCAGAACAAGCTTGAGAGGCGCTCCCTCACAGATCGCGCAGCGCGATGCGCGCCGCGTTGTAGCCGCACATGCCGTGGACGCCGGCGCCCGGGTGGGCGTAGCTCGAGCAGAGGTAGAGGCCGCGGACCGGCATGCGGTAGCGGAACCAGGGAAACAGCGGGCGGAACAGGAGCTGGCGGTGCCACGCGTTGGAGCCGCCGCCCAGGTCGCCGCCGACCAGGTTGGCGTCCATGCGCTCGAGGTCGTCGGGCGCGACGGCGCGGCGGGCCAGGATGCGCGCGCGAAAACCGGGGGCGAGGCCCTCGATGCGGCGGTCGATCGCGTCGGCGAACGCCTCGCGGGCCTCGGCCCAGCTGGCGCCCGGCGGGCGGGCGGGCACGCGCGAGTAGGCCCACAGCGTGTGGCGGCCGGCCGGGGCGCGGCCGGGATCCGACAGGCTCTGCTGTCCGATCACCAGATACGGGTTGGAGGGCAGGGCGCCGCCGCGTACCTCGGCGGTGAAGCGGCGCAGGTCCTCGAGCGAGTCCGCGGCGTGCACGACCGCCGCCTCGCGCGCCTCGCGCACGATCCACGGCACCGGCCCGTCGAGCGCCCAGTCGACCTTGAAGGTGCCCCAGCCCTGGCGGAACGCCCGCATCCGGCGCACCACGCGGCCCGGCAGGTGCTGCGCGTCGACCAGGTCGAGCAGGAGCGACGGCGCCGACGTGTCGCTCACGACCGCGCGGCCGGCTCGGATCGACTCGCCGCCGGCCAGGGTCACCGCCGCGGCCCGCCCGCCCCGCACCTCGATCGCGACCGCGCGCGCGCCCAGCCGCACCCGGCCGCCGTGCGCCTCGAGCGCGCTGCAGAGCGCCCGCGCGATCGCTCCCGCGCCGCCGGCCGGCACGCCGTAGCCGCCGGTGGTCGCCATCGCCGCCAGCATGTAGCCGATGCCGGATCCGAAGGCGTCGTCGGGCCCCACGTCGGTGTGGAGCGCCAGGCCCGGGATGACCCGCCGCGCCGCCTCGGAGCGGAACCAGCGCCGCGCCAGCCCGGCTCCGCTGCGCAGGAAGATGGCGGCCACGCGCAGGAGCGCGAGCGGCAGGAGGCGCAGGGCCGGGCCCAGCGCCGGGAACGTCTCCAGCATGGCCGGCAGGAGGTGCGGCTCGACCTTCGCGTGCCAGCGCGCGATCGCGGCCATGCGCGCGCCGTCGGCCGGCGAGCCGAAGCAGCGCTCGATGCGATCGAGGTCGCGGGCCAGGACCGCGACGGTGCCGTCCGGCGCCGGGTGCGCGCTGTCGATGGGCGCGAAGGTCCAGCGCAGCCCGTGGGTGCCGAGCTCGAGCGCGCGGAACGCGGGGCTCACCTGGGCGAACGGAAAGAACGCCGCGCCCACGTCGTGCACGAAGCCGGGCAGCGTGGCCTGCTCGCTGCCCAGGGCGCCGCCGGCGCGCTCGGGGTGAGCCTCGAGCACGAGCACGTCGAGCCCGGCCCGCGCGAGCACGCATGCGGCCACCAGGCCGTTGGGCCCGGAGCCGATGACCACGACGTCGGGATCGCCGGACATGCAGCGGCACGGTAGCACCGCCGCCGTGCGGCCGCCGCCGCCCCATCACCGCATCAGTTCGCGCACACCCCAGCCGGGGATGCTGGTGAGGAGCTGGGCATTCTGGTCGGCCATCGCGCCCAGGCTAGCCCGGAGAACGACGACCGAGTCTGGACGAGTCGGGGCGAGTCTCGAGAACCGCGTCGTTGACGAGTCCCGGTCAGCGCAGGAGCGAGCGCCCGCCGGCATCCAGGATATCGTCGTAGACCTCATCGACCGCGATCTCGCTCGTGAGCGTCGGCAACTCGAAGCTCTCGCCGTTACAGTAGACATACGGCTCGTCGCCCCATTCACCCCGTTCGTTGCGCCGATAGACCTTCACGCGCCGCGCGTCCTGCGCCGCGACGACGTATGCTCGCAGCGATGCAAGCGACTGGAAGTCGCGGCGCTTCTCGCCTTCGTCGTCCCCCTCGCTGCTGGGGGATAGCACCTCGACGATCACCGACGGATTTGTCGTCGCCTGACGATCATGCGAAAGATGCTCTGGCTTGCCGCAGATGATCGAGCCGTCGCCGTAGCGGCCACGTGCGGTCGCGGCGATCCAGAATCGCAGATCGGGTGCGTAGCTACGGCACCCGCGAGGGACGCGCACCCCGAAGAGCGTGGCGAAGCGCGACGCGATCGCGTTGTGCTCGTCGGATCCGCCGGCCATCGCGACGATCACGCCATCGATGAACTCGTGCCTGCAGTCGCTGTTCTGTTCTGCGGCCAGATAGTCTGCGTACGTAGCCCGGCTGGGCAGACTCAAGATGGCCTTCACGTGGTCAGCGTACCACGTCGCCACTCGCGGGCCCCCCCGCCAGTCTGGTGCCCGACCGCGAGGATGGCGGACCAGGAGGAGAACTCCCCGGGGTAACAGGAAGTCACGGCGAGGCCGGGTGAGCCTCGAGCACGAGGACGTCGAGCCCGGCCCGCGCGAGCACGCATGCGGCCACCAGGCCGTTGCGCCGGGAGCCGATGACCACGACGTCGGGATCGCCGGACATGCTGCGGCACGGTAGCACCGCCGCCGTGCGGCCGCCGCCGCCGCGTCATCATGGCGGCTTCATCGCATCAGTTCGCGCACACCGAGGCGTTGAACGAGCCGCTCAGCGCGCCGCCGTCGCCGAAGTCGGCGGCGAAGCTGCCGGCCACCGAGGTCCCGTCGACCGACACCACGGTGACCGAGCCGCTCGCCGCCAGGAGCTCGGCGGTGCCGTCCTCGAGGTTCTCGACCAGCATCCAGGCATGCGGCGCGCCGACTTTGCACTCGGCCTGCGGGTCGGCGACGATCGGGTAGGTACCCGCCTCGGCCGGACCGCACGGGAAGCCGACCGACGCGGTCGCCATGGCGAAGGGAGCCTCGAGGTCGCACGTGACGTCGTCCTCCGGCATGGCCACCGCGAACGGGCCGCCGCCGGGGAACTGCGTGTACCAGGCATGCAGCGGCGCCAGGCTCTGCCCGCGGACCTCGCCGCCGATGACCGCCGCGCCCACCTCCGGGATGGCCGCCGCATCCGCCGTGTTGCCCGCGTCGGCATCGCCCGCGTCGCGGCCGCGGCCGGCGTCGGAGGCGCGGCCACCGTCGGGCCGGGTCGACGCGTCGGCGCGCGACCCGCCACCGTCGGCGGTGCCGCCGCCGCCGCCGTCATCGTCGCCGCCGCAGGCCACGAGCGACAGGCTGACCAGGAGCAACCGGCTGAGCGAGAGAACCATGTGGCGCGTGGACATCCGGACCAGCAGACTGGGAGAGGCGCCGCCGCGTCAAGGCCGGCAAAAGCTCGGTCACGTGAATCACGACACATACAGGAGCGACGGCGACACGGCTCCGTCCCCGTCTACGCCGGCCGCGCCGGATCCCGACGTCGAGCGCGCCGCGCGCATCGCGCGCCTGGCCGACGTGGCGCTGATCGATCCGCTGGTCGGCCTGCTCGTGCCCGGCCTCGGCGACTTCCTCGCCGCCGGGCTCGGCCTCTACATCGTCTCGGTCGCGGTCAAGAAGCGGGTGCCCGCGGTCGTCATCGCCCGCATGCTGCTCAACCTCGGCATCGACGCGGCGGTGGGCGCGATCCCGCTGGCTGGCGACGCGTTCGACTTCGTCTTCCGCGCCAACCTGCGCAACGTCTCGCTCCTGCGCGCGCGCCACGCGGCCAGGCGCAGCCGCCCGGTCGACTGGGCCATCGTCGCCGGCGCCGCCCTCGCGCTCGCCGCCGCGCTGGCGGTCCCGGTCGTGCTCGTGGCGTGGCTACTCCGCGCGCTGTGAGCGCGGCACCGGGCCCACGAGCGCGCCTGTCCGTCAGTCCTTGCGCTCGGGGAACGGCGCGTCGTCGGCGCGCGCCGCGGTCGGGGCGCTGCCCTGCGCCGTGCGCGCCTGGGCGCGCACCATCCGCAGATAGGCCTGGGCCCGGCGGTCGCCCGGCTCCTGCTCGATGATCCCCTCCCACTCGGCGATCGCCTCCTCTCGCCGTCCCAGCGAGTAGAGGGTGACGCCGAGGGCCAGGCGGGCCGGCAGGTAGTCGGGCTTGGTGGACTTGACCTGGCTGTACTCGCCGCGCGCCGCCTCCAGGTCGCCCATGTCGCGGTAGACGTTGCCCAGGCGCGTGCGGATGTCGATGAAGCCCGGGCACAGCTCGAGCGCGCGCCGGAGCTCTCGCACCGCGTCGTCGTAGAGGCGCAGGTCGCCGTAGGCCACGCCCAGGTCGGCATGCATGTTCGCGATCTTGCCGCGCGCGAACGGCTCCATGCTGCTCGACTGCTGGGTCGAGTTGCTCATCGCGCCGGCGTACACCTCGCGCGCCTTGTGGTACTTGCCGCGGTCGTTGTACGTGACCGACAGGTTGAGCGCCGCCTCGGTGTAGCTCGGGTTGATGCGCAGCGCGTTCTCGAAGGCGTCCTCGGCCTCCGCGAAGCGGCCCTGGTCGTGAAAGATGACGCCCAGCATGTTGAAGATGTCGGCGAACCCGCGGTTCTCCTTCACCACCTGGGACAGGTACTGCTCGGCCTTGTCGTACTCGCCCGCGGTGTAGTGATCGCGGCCGAGCGCGATGAGCTGCCGCAGCCGGTCATCCATAGGACCGGTATCTTATCCCCGCGCTCGCTCCGGCGGCTATCCGGGAAGCTTGCTCAGCTCGTCCTTGGCGTCGCTCGCGCGGTCGTCGTTCGGGTACTGCTTGATCAGCCGCTCCCACGCCTCCCGCGCCCGGCGCGGCTCGTGGACCTCGAGATACGCCTTGCCCAGCAGGAGCAGCGCCTCCTGGTCGTAGCCGACCCCGCCGTGCCTGGACAGCAGGCGGCGCAGGCGCAGCACCGTCCCCATGGGTTTGTGCCGGCTCCAGTAGAACTTGGCGACGTACATCTCGTGCTCGGCCAGCCGCCGGTTGAGCTTGCCGAGCAGCCGCTTCGCCTTGGCCAGGTACGGCGAGCTCGGGTACTTGCGCTCGAACTGGGCGAGCTCGCGGTGCGCGTCGGACGTGGCGGTCTGGTCCTTCTCGAACGACGGCGGCACCAGCCAGAAGTCGCCCGGCAGCATCTCGTAGTAGGCCGCACCGATGCGATAGGACGCGTATCCGTTGCGCACCATCTCGTGGCTGGGGTGGAACTTGATGAACTGCTTGTAGCCGTCGATCGCCTGCATGTAGTGCTCGGCGCCGAACTCGGCGTCCCACTGGCGCAGCTCGCCCAGCACCGCGTACTTCGAGTACGGGAAGCGCGCCTTGATGAAGGCGAAGTACTTGGCCGCCGCCACCCAGTCCTCCTCGGCCAGCTCCTTGAGCCCGCGCTCGTAGTTCTGCTGGGCCGAGACCGAGTAGTCGACCTTCCCGGAGCCGCTGCCGTCGCCGCAGGCCGGCGCAGCCAGCGGGGCGGCGCAGGCGAGGAT
>DATFRY010000268.1:0-5207 GCA_035262925.1 Kofleriaceae bacterium
CGACGTTGATGTTGAGCGCCAGGACCGGCTCGGCGCCGGCGCCGAACCAGTGCACGTTGAGGCGGTCATCGGTCATGTCGATGTAGGGCCCGCTGAAGTTGACGTCGAGCAGCTCGCTCACCTGGCGGACCGCGATCACGCCGGGCTCGACCTTCCGCAGCCGCTCGAACTGGCGCACGTGGTAGCTGCCCATGAGGACCCGCTTGCACGACATGAGGTTGTGGTGCTCGTGGGGCGGGTGCGACGTGTGGGCCGGGCTGAAGAACAGGATCGCCTTGGACTGTCCGCCCGGGTGGCCGGCGCGCAGCTTGCGCATGTGGATGGTGCGGAAGCCGTTCTTGCCCACTCCGTGGTCGACCGGTCCGCGCCGGCTCCAGTCCTCCAGCACGTCCTGTTCGAGCTCGAGCTCCATGAGCTCGGCGCCGGCCAGGTGGACGTACTCGCGCCCGGTGATCTTGCCGCCGGCGAACATCTCCGAGATGCGGACGATGCGCTCGAAGAACGGCCCGGTCGCGCTGCCCTCCGCCGGTGTGGGGGCGAGCGCCTGCTTCGCCATGCGCGGACCGCCGCACGCGGTCAGCCCCAGGAGCAGCATGCCCTCGATGAAGTCCCTGCGGTCCAGTCTCGAGATCTTCATTCCAACCTCCTGGCCGCGCCGGTCAGCGCAGCCGCGTCTCGGGCCCGCTCGGCGCGCCGGTAGACGTGCGCCAGGTTGACGAGTACCACACCCGTGAGGATCGCGGCGGCCCCGACCAGGCCTCGCGACGAGATGTGCTCGTCGGCCAGCCACCAGCCCAGCAGCACCGCGATGACCGGGTTGACGTAGGCGTAGGTCGACGCCTTGGCCGCCGGCACGTGGGCCATCAGAAACACGAACGAGTTGTAAGAGATGAGATTGCCGCACACGACCAGGTAGCCGAGCGCGACGAAGGCGCTCGGCTCGGGGTGCAACCCGGCCCACTCGCCGCGGACGAGCCCGATCGCGAGGAGCGGAACGGTCCCGAACAGCATCTGGTGGCTCGCGATGGTCATGGCGGGGAGGCCGGGCAGCCGCTGCCGCGCCCACAGCCCGCCGACGGCCCAGCAGATCGGCGAGACGGACGCAGCCAGGACGCCGGCCGCGCTCCCTCCCCCGTTCATGCCGGGCGAGATGATGACCGCCAGCCCGACGAAGCCGAGCAGGATGCCGAGCACGCCCGCGGCGGACGGACGCTCGCCGCCGGGCAGCTGCGCCGCGCCGATGGTGAGCCAGAACGGCGCCGTCGCGGTGAGGAGCGCGACCAGCCCCGAGTCCACCGAGCCCGACGCGATCATCGACATGGCGTTTCCGCCGACGAACAGGAAGGTCCCCGAGATGGCGAGGTCGGGCCAGGCGCGCCGGGGCGCGAGCGGGACGCCGCGGGCCAGCAGCCACACCAGCATGATGCTGCCGGCCAGCAGCATGCGCAGGCCGCTGGCGGTGAAGGCGGTGAAGCCGCCGTGCATGACGTAGCGCTGGCCGAGGAAGGTGGAGCCGCCGATCACGTACAGCGCGGCGAAGGCGGCCAGCACCAGCGCCCGCGACGGCGGGCTCCGCGACGCGCTGCCGGGTCCGTCCGTCACGCCAACCTCAGCCAGTCCGTCCTCGGCCGGTCCATCCTCAGCGCCAGAGGTCGAGGTCGACCCCGTGGCCGACCACCGCGATGCCGGGGCCGTCCTCGGCCTCCGGTCCGCCCACGATGGCGAGCGCGTTGGAGTAGACGTTGGTGCGCATCGACAGCGCGATGCGGCGCCCGACCCGGCGGCCGGACGCGATCGCGATGCCCAGGATGAGCAGGAGATCGGCCGCGCCGACGTGCCCGAGGTGCGGGATGGTGAACAGGGTCGACTCGCGCGCGACCCCGAGCTCCTCGAGCACGCGCAGCTGCGGCTCGGGAAAGAACGGCGAGCACGCGACGAAGTCGATCCCGTCGATGCCGGCCTGGCGAAAGAGCGCCGCATAGTTGTGGCGGTCGGCGTCGGCCGAGTAGCGCGCGATCTCCTCCGCCTCGCGCATGGTGAGCTGCCCGCGCCAGCGGTGCAGGCCCTCCTCGAGCGCCGCCCCGTCGAGCGGCCGCCGGCTGCCGCCTGCGATCGGTCCGCTCGCCTTGTGCGAGGACAGATCCGGGTTGCTGATGTTCGAGTAGGCGGCGATCCGGTTGGGCGCGTCGCGCGTGATGATGGCGGCCGCCGCGCCCGCCCCGAAGATCGCGTCGGTGGCCATCTCCGGGCGGCGCTCCGGCCCCATGATGTAGTCGAAGCGCTCGGCGCCGCACACCGCCACCGTGCGGTACGTGCCCGCGTCCACCAGGGTGCGGGCCAGCCACAGCGCGTCGATGATGGCGGCGCAGCGGGTCGACAGATCGAAGCCGGCCGCCCGCGTCGAGCCCAGCTCGTGAAGGACGCCGAAGGCCTCCACCCAGGGCGCCGGCCAGTCCTTGCTGACCCCGGCCGAGATGAGGAGGTCGAGGTCGGCCACCGCGAGCCCGGCGGCGTCGAGCGCCGCGCGGGTCGCGCGCGCCCCCATGGTGGATGGGTGGTCGCCCTCGCCCGGCACCGGCTTCTCGCGCAGGCCGATGGCGGCCAGCGCATCCTCGCTCAGCCCGTAGTCGCGCGCGATGGCGGCCGCGTCCTGGCGCGCCTCGGGGATCCACCACCCGATCGAGCGGATGCCTGTCATGACCCGCGGCTCACGACGCCTGCTGGCCGTACTCGCGGTAGAGCGCGGTCCAGAAGGCGTCCCACATGGCGGTGCCGTAGTCGTATCCGCGGGCGATCTCGTCGACCGCGTCGTCCTGCTCCCCGGCGAGCAGCTCGGCGACCGCCCCGCGCACCAGGGTGTTGTGCTCGGCGTCGGCATGCCCGGCGTGAATGTCCCAGAACTTCCACGCGATCTTCGAGTCGTGCTCGACGATGAACGGGTGCTGGCGGAGGTGGGTGTGCATCACGCTGAAGTACACGCCGCACACGCACTCGCCGCCGAGCCCGCGCATGCCGATCGCGTAGAGCGGCGAGCGCAGGGCCGTGCGGTCGCGCAGCTCGCTCAGCAGATCGCGCACCGTCGGGTGCACCGCGCCGCGCAGCTGGCCCGCCGGCGTGCCGGGCTCGATGGCCCCGATGCTCTCGAGGAAGCGGTCGTAGAGGCGGGCGTGGGCCTCCTCCGGATCGCCCTCGCCCAGCTCTTCGTTGACCAGCTGGCCGAGCAGCGAGCGCAGCCGACCCTCGGGGCAGCGCGAGACCAGGATGGCGAGGTCGGTGATGAACGCCTGCGTGAAGTAGCGGTACTGCAGGACGATGGCGCGCAGCGCCTCGATCGGGAGATGCGGCAGGACGTCCATCTCCCTGGCGAGCTCGAACTTGGCTTCCAGCTTGCTGATGGCGGCGCGGGCCCAGAAGGCCTCGAGCGCATCGCTGGCCGGTTTTTCGTCGGGCCCGGCTCCGGGTCGGGGGGAGACTGCGTCGTTCGTCAGTGACATGTGCAACGGCATCCTTTGCTACTCGTGTCGACGTTCGTGGATCGTCACCGGCGGCGACGTTCGGTCGGAGATCCGCGATCTGCGCGTGGGGGATGGCGACGGCGTCAGCGCGCGAGAGGAAGCGATCTCCCTCGCGCCGCCCGCGGCGCCTCGCGGTGGCGCCGCCGACGAATCACAACCGCGATGCTGTAGCACACCTGTGGTGCCTCGGCGCAGCCCAATTCGCGGCCGCGTCGGCGATCCTCTGGATTGCGCGATCACACATACCAGGACTACTCCGAGAGTTCAGGAACTGCGCGGCGCGAGCTCGCGGCGACGCTGTTACACCTGAAACAGGGGAACCGTCGGTCGAGTCGATCGTCGCGCGACACGGTCCTGTCATCTGCTCTCCGCGCGCGGATCGTCCAGCTCCGGTCGGCAACCTCGTCACCGTCGATACCCTCACCGCGTCGACGATGACGTGGCGGGGCGCGAGGGCCGCTCTCGCGCCGCCCGGGCCGTCCACTTCCGCGCGGTCTGGCCGCCGATCAGCCGGCGTCGCGATCGGTGGAGTCGGGCGGCTCGAGATGCGCGGCATCGTTGACGCACGCGACGCTCCACCGCCCCGACGACTCGACCAGGTCCATGATCGAGCAGTTGATGATCTGGACCAGGGCGGGCGCCTCGTGTCCGCCGGCCAGCGGCAGGCGACCGTCGCCCAGCATGCGCAGGATCGCCCGGACGGGTCCGCCGTGGGTCACCACCGCGACCACGGCGGCGGCGGGCGCGTGGCCAAAGGCGGCGAGGAGGGCGCGGCGCACGCGCGCCTCGAGCTCGGCCACCGACTCGGCGCCCGGTGGATCGAAGCTTCCGCTGACCGCGCGCCAGGCGTCGTGCTCGCCGATGGTCTTGCCCTCCATCTCGCCGAGGCCGCGCTCGCGCCAGTCGGCGTCCGCGACGACCGGCGCCCGGCAGGCAGCCGCGATCGGCTCGGCGGTCTGGGCGGCGCGCGGCAGATCCGAGGTGACGATCGCGCTCACCCGCGGCTGCCACGCCGCGAGGCGCGCGGCCACGAGCCGCGCCTGCTGCCGGCCGAGCGCGTTGAGCGCGGTCGGCTGGTGGCCCTGCAGGACGCCGGTCGCGTTGGCCTCGGTCTGGCCGTGGCGCACCACGAGGAGGTGGCGCTCGCTCACGTCAGGCAAGGGCTCGTCGCCCGGTCATCGGCGGGTTGGGCGGCCGGGCGTGGTTGAGGTAGCTGTCCACCGACGGCCGCGCGAGGCTCTCGTCGACGAACGCCTGCATCTCGGGCGCCAGCGCGTCACCGCCGCGCGACAGGCGCAGGAGGGCGAAGGTGAGGTCGGCGCACGCGATCGACCACGGGCGCAGCAGCCCCTCGGCCAGGAGGCGCCCGGTCAGGGCGAGGAGCTCGTCGGCGGCGGCGCGGGCCGGCGCGGTGAGCGGTGCGCGCTGGCCGGGATAGGCGATGGTCCACGACGGCCTCTCGCGGATGAAGGCGAACAGGTCGGCGCCGAGAAACGAGACCAGCTGGCGCGCGCGTGCGCGGGCGCGCGGGTCCTCGGGCCACAGGCGCGGCCAGTCGGGCGGCGGGAACGCCTCCTCCACGTACTCGACGATGGCCAGCGACTCGGCCATGAAGAAGTCGCCGTGGGCCAGCCCCGGCACCCGCGCGGTCACGCTCTGCTCCTTGTACGACGACGACAGCCCCTTGCCCTC
>DATFRY010000269.1:0-14732 GCA_035262925.1 Kofleriaceae bacterium
CGCGCGCGCGCGCGCCGCGCAGTCACCCCGAGTCGGCGCAGGACGTGCGGGCGGCGCCGGGCCACCTGGCCGGCTTTACCGCGCATGCCACCGCGCGGTAAAACGGCGTCGGTGCACATCCGGATGATCGGGTCCGCGGCGCTGGCCGCGGTGGTGCTGACCGGCGCCGGTGTGTCCTCAGCCCAGGTCGGTCCGCCGCCGAGGCATCCGGACGGGCAGGGCGGGCCAGCGCGGCCCGGCGGGCAAGGCGACCCGGCGGACGACGGCGGCCGCGCGGCCGCGCCCACCGACCCGGGGATCACGGTGCCCGCGCCCGCGGCCGACCAGCCCGACAGCACGCGCCCCGCCGAGCTGACCGCGCGCGACGTGGCCGACGCGCCTCGCCCCGACGCCGCCCGCAACCTGGTCCACGACGATCGCAGCGGCGCTCGCCACCTCCTGTGGGTTCCGCGCGCGCTCCTGTTCCTGCCCAGGTGGGGCCTCTGGGTGGCCGCCGCCCCGCTTCGCGGCGGGCTGTACGCGTTCGAGGCCTACGGCCTGAACGAGCGCGTGCGCCGGCTGTTCAGCGGCGAGGGCCTGTTCGTCATCTATCCCAGCGTCGCGCGCGAGGCCGGGCACGGCCTCACCTACGGCATCGGCGCCGGCTTCGGCCCCTGGGTGCGCGCCAACTTCCTGTTCGGCGGCGAGGTGCGCCAGGTCTACGAGCTGCGCCTCAGGACCCACCACCTCTTCGGCAAGAAGCTCGAGCTCGAGCTGGCCGGTCAGGTCCACCTCCTCGACGACTCCTACTTCTTCGGCATCGGAAACGGCGACCTCGAGGACGCCGCCACCAGCAGCGGGGTCGACGCGCTGCGCGATCCGACGGCGGTCACCACGCGCTACGACCAGCGCATCTTCCGCGGCGAGGTGGCCGCCCGGTGGAAGGTCGCGCCCAGGATCATGCTGCGCCCGTCCACGGCGCTCATCTTCAAGGACTTCAGCACCATCAACGGCACGAGCGGCGGGCGCATCGACGTCGGAGCCGTGTACGACACCGCCTCGCTCATCGGCTACGCCGGCGGCGTCAGCTACAGCTACAGCGAGCTGCGCGCGATCTACGACGACCGCCGCAGCACGAACCCGTTCGTCAGCCTGGCCCAGCCGTCGACGGGGTGGAAGGTCGAGAGCTTCGCCGGCTACGCCCGCGGCTTCGACCAGGACCCGTCGCGCTATGTCCACTACGGGCTCGACATCCAGCGCTACTTCGACCTCTACCTGGGCGACCGCGTCCTCCTCCTGCGCGCCTATCTCGACGGCGTCACCGGCGACATCGACAACGTCCCCTTCACCGAGCTGCCGCGCATCGGCGGATCGCGCCTGGCGCGCGGTTACCTGCGCAACCGCTTTCGCGACCGCCTGGTCACCGAGCTGACCGCCGAGTACAAGTATCCGATCAGCCGGACCCTGGGCGCGTTCGTGTTCGTCGACGAGGGCGAGGCCCTGCGCAAGTTGACCGACTTCGATCCGACGGAGCTCCACCCGAGCTACGGCGGCGGCATCCAGATCCACACCGCCTCGCTGTTCCTGACCCGCTTCCTGGTCGGCTTCGGCGACGACGGCTTCACCTTCCACCTCAGCTTCTCGCCCTCGTCGCAGGTCCAGCTCACCGCGCACCAGTGGTGAGCCGATCCGGGCCGCCGCCGCCCGACCCCGCCCGTCACCAGCGGTTGAGGCCGATGACGCGCAGCTGCCCGGTCCGGTTGCGGGCGAGGTGGACCTCGACCGGCAGCTCCGCCGCGCCCGCCCGCGACGGGGTGATCTTGATGATGACGTAGCCGTCGGCACCGGGGCCGGCCGGCACCCCGGCCGCGCAGGCGCGGCCGCCCGGCCCCGCCTGCACCGACGCGCTCCAGCGAAGCTCGCCGCCGGCGCCGTCGTGCGCGGTGGCGCGATAGACCGCGGCGGCGGGCCGCGCCAGCCCGTAGGTCAGCGCCAGGTCGGTGAAGCAGAGCGCGTCCGACTCGACGGCGAAGCGGTCGAGCGGCGTGACCTGGTCGAACCAGTACTTGATGATCTTCTCTCGCCGCGCGACCAGGATCCCCTCCAGGTAGTCGGCGGCGCGCGGGTCGCTGTACTTGCCGGCCTCGACCGCTGCCCGGATCATCGGGCGCGTGAAGGCGCCGACGATCTTCGCGCCCCAGAAGCCGTCGAAGCGGTCGCGCCGCGCGAACGGCTCCCACGGGGCCGCCTGGCGCCAGTTGTCGGCCTCGAAGCGATCGGCCTCGACCCGCCCGACGCCGACGATGTCCGGCACGCGCGCGTCCTCCCACGGCCGGCGCCACACCCCCGCCGTGACCAGCGAGCTCAGCATGTACTGGAAGTCGATCTGGTAGGCGAAGCCGTCGTCGTCGCGGTGGTCGACCACGCCGAGCGTGCCGAGCGCGTTGCCGAAGTCCACCAGGTTGTGCTTGACGTAGTGGCGCGAAGGATCGACCGGATCCTCGATCCACATGTCGAGGAAGTTGTCGAGCTTGATGTCGGTGTGGTCGACCCACGAGAAGATGACGAACTCGCCGCGCATCTCGCGGCGCTCCTCGTGCGGGACGATGTCGTTGCGATCGTCCTCGCGCACGCCCTCCGGCTCGACCCCGCCGAGCGGCACGCCGGGCAGGAACTTGCTGGCCATGCCGCGGTAGCTGCCGTCGGGGAGGACGTTGACCAGCTTCATCGCGTCGTCGAGGTCCTTCTCGGTCATCGGGCGCTTGTGGCCGAAGGTGTCGGCCACCTCCGCGTCCCGGGCCAGGACCAGCATGTCGCGCGTGACCCGCACGACCGAGTCCTCGGGCACGTGGAAGCCCGCCGCCCACAGGAGGCGCTGCACCACCACGTTGGCGCCCGTCTCGGTCTCGGGCAGGCCCTTGCGGTCGAACTTGAGGATGTACTTGATGCCGCGCGCGTCCTTGACGACGAAGCCGACGGTGATGCCGCCGACCTTGGTGCCCTTGATGGTCCACGGCGCCGACGTGTCGGGGCCCAGGTCGGTGTTGGGCCCGCGCCCCACGTCGGCGGCGGTCAGGCGGCCGGTGCCGACCCGGTTGGTGAACCAGGTCGAGTCGGGCACCTCGTCGAGCGAGTTGACGTTGGCAGCGTGGCGCGGCTCGGGCACCTCCATGAGGCGGGTGAGGCGCCGGAACGCGAACCGATCGAAGTAGTAGAACAGCCGGGGGAAGCCCTGCTCGGCGGGCCTGGGCGTGTCGAGGCGGTCGTTGACTCGCCACACCGGGTCGCGGTTGGCGAACCTCATCTGACTCACGCCCGGCGTGGCACAACCGAGAGCGCAGATCGCCAGTGCCGCCAGGGCCGGGACGCGCACGCTCAGCGCCTTCGCGCCCTCGCCCCCGCCTTGGGCCTGGCCTTGCCCTTGGCCTTGGTCGCCTTGGCGCCCGGCTTGGCCTTGGCCCGGCCGGCCGCGCGCGCCGGCGCCACGGCCCGGGCGGCGGGCTTGGCCGCGCGCCGCGCCGGTCGCGCCCGCGCCTGCCGCGCCGCCGCCCTGGCGCGCTTCTTCTCGTAGCGCGGCTCGTAGAGCTGCACGCGGACATTGCCGGGCATCGTGAAGTAGGTGACCAGGCCGTAGCCGTGGTCCTCGATGTCGCCGTCGAAGGTGGCGCCGCGGGCGCGCAGATCGGCGACCGTGCCCGCGATGTCGTCGCAGTAGAACGAGAGGTCGTGCTTGCCCGAGCTGGCCTCGTCGTCGACCGGATGGACCCCGATATCGGCCTCGGGGAGGTCGAAGATCAGCCATCCCTGGCCGACGTCGGTGAAGGGCAGGCGGAGCACGTCGCGCAGGAACGCGCGCATGGCATCCACCTCTGACGAGTAGAACAGACCATGCAGTCCTCGGATCATCGGGGCCTCCTCCAGCGACTCGTACATAACACGGCCGCCGCCGCCTGCGCGGCTTCTCCCGCGAGGGTAGGATCCGCGCATGAGCTCGCACTTCAGCGACGTCGAGCTGCGGGTCAAGGCCCTCGAGTCACTGCTGGTCGACAAGGGGCTGGTCGATCCGGCGGCGCTCGACACGCTCATCGACCTGTACGAGAACGAGATCGGCCCGCGCAACGGCGCCAGGGTGGTGGCGCGGGCCTGGACGGACGCCGACTTCAGGCGGCGGCTGCTCGAGGACGGGACCAGCGCGTCCGCGGAGATGGGCTTCCTCGGGCGCCAGACCGACAAGCTGGTCGTGGTCGAGAACACGCCGGGGGTGCACAACCTGGTCGTGTGCACCCTGTGCTCGTGCTATCCGTGGGCGATCCTCGGGCTGCCGCCGGTCTGGTACAAGTCCGCGCCGTACCGCTCGCGGGCGGTGATCGACCCGCGCGGCGTCCTGCGCGAGCTGGGCACGGAGCTGCCCGACGACATCGAGATCCGCGTCTGGGACTCGACCGCGGAGGTGCGCTACATGGTCCTGCCGGAGCGGCCGCCCGGCACGGACGGCTGGAGCGAGGAGCAGCTGGGCGCGATCGTCACCCGCGACAGCATGATCGGCGCAGGGCTGGTCGGCGTGCCGGCCGGGGCAGCGCCGTGAACGGCGTGCACGACATGGGCGGGATGCACGGCCTGGGGCCGGTGGAGGCCGAGAAGGACGAGCCGGTCTTTCACGAGGAGTGGGAGCGGCGCGTCCTGGCCATGACCCTGGCGACCGGCTTCCTCGGGCGCTGGAACATCGACATGTCGCGGTCCATGCGCGAGCAGATGCCGGCGGCCGAGTATCTGGCCACCACGTACTACGAGCACTGGCTGTGGGCCCTCGAGCGCCTGCTGGACGCGAACGGCCTGGTCCGGCCCGACGAGACCGAGGGCCGGATGCGCGCGCCGCGGCCCGGCCAGGTGCCCGCGTCGCCTCCGACGGGGGTGGCGCCGCTCCTGGCCGCCGAGGTGGAGGCGAAGCTCCACAGGGCGCGCGGCGCCCGGGTCGACGTCGAGGTGGCGCCGCGCTTCCGCATCGGCGACCGGGTGCGCGCGCGCAACGACCATCCGACCGGCCACACGCGGCTGCCGCGCTATGCGCGGGGGCGCGAGGGCACCATCGATCGCGACCACGGCGTCTGGGTGTTCCCCGACACGCACGCGGCCGGCCAGGGCACGCGGCCGCAGCACGTCTACAGCGTGCGGTTCGCCGCGCGCGAGCTGTGGGGCGCCGAGGCGGCGGCGCGCGACGCGGTCTACGTCGACCTGTGGGACGACTACATGGATCCGGCATGACGCGGCCGCCCGGCGGTGGATCGCGCCGGCTGCCCGATCTGGGCCAGCTGCCGCGCATCCCGCGCGACGACGGCGGGCCGGTCTTCCGCGCGCCGTGGGAGGCGCAGGCCTTCGGGATGGCGGTGGCCATGCACGAGCGCGGACTGTTCGCCTGGGGCGAGTTCGCCGAGCGGCTGGCCGCGGAGATCGCCGCGGCCGGCCGGCGCGGCGAGGTCGACGACGGCACGCGTTACTATCACTGCTGGCTGGCCGCGCTCGAGGCGCTGGTCAGCGAGAAGCAGCTGGTGGGTCGCGACGAGCTGGCGGCGCGCAAGCGGGCCTGGGATCGAGCCGCTCGCGCCACGCCTCACGGCAAGCCCATCGTCCTGGGTCGCGGCGCCGATGGCGCGGACGGGGGCGACGAGCATGACGAGCACGGACACTCGCACGGCGACGAGCACGGACACGAGCACGGCGATGAGCACGGACACTCGCACGATGACGAGCACGGACATGGAGGCGACCGATGAGCCGCGCGCCCGGCGGGGCTGACGGGCCCGGCGCGGCCGGCGGGGGCGAGCCCGGCGGCGGGCCCAGCGCCGCCGACCGGTGGAACGTGGCCATCCTCGTCTTCGAGCGCGTCGAGGTGCTCGACTTCGCCGGGCCCTACGAGGTCTTCTCGCGCACCCGGCTGGTCCCGGGCATCGCGTCGCGCCAGTCCGACGAGTCGGCGCCGTTCCGCGTGGTCTGCGTGTCGCGCGACGGCGCGACCGTGCGCGCCACCGGCGGGCTGCAGATCACGCCCGACGTCGACTTCGCCAGCGCGCCGCCGCCGCACGTGCTGGTCGTGCCGGGCGGGTTCGGCACGCGCGCGCTGCTCCAGGACGAGGCGACCATCGCGTGGATCGAGGCGGTCGCCGGCAGGGCCCGACGCGTGACCTCGGTCTGCACCGGCGCGCTGCTCCTGGCCCGGGCCGGCCTCCTGCGCGGCAAGCGCGCGACGACCCACTGGGGCGCCCTCGATCTCCTGCGCTCGGTCGACGAGTCGATCGATGTCGTCGACGGCCCGCGCTTCGTCGATCAGGGTGCGGTCATCACGTCGGCCGGGATCGCCGCCGGCATCGAGATGTCGCTCCACGTGGTGGGCACGCTGGTCGGCGACGCGGTGGCGGTCGAGACCGCGCGCTACATCGAGTTCCCGTACGCCCCCGCCGGCTGACGCGGCCCTCCGTCGCGAGCCGAAACCCGCGAACCTCCGGAAGGGAGGGAGGGAGGTCAGCGTGAGCGGCCGCCATCGTCCGGCCCCGTCGCGCAACATGTGCGGATGGTGTCCCCACGGTCTCGCTGACGGTGGATTGACGACTCGGCGGCCCCGGCCGGCGGAGGTAGCTCCGTGCCCGACGACGCAGAACGAGATGGTTCGAGCTTCACCGAGAAGATCACCGCGCTGTGGCCGCCGAGGCGGCAGCGAACCAGCCTGCCCAGCCTGGAGCGGACCACGGTCAAGGCCCACGTCCTCGCTCACGTCGCTCGATCTCGGGGCGGCCCCCGCACGCCCGCAGCGGCCGCGAGCCGCCCGCGCCTCGCGCATCCATCCGCCGTGCGCATCGGACCGCTCGCGCCGCTCGAGCCCGACGACCTCGACCTCCCGCTCCCCGCGCCACCGTTCCCGCGCGGAAGCCAGACCACACCGCGCATCGACGAGGACGCAGGCTCACCGCCCGGCCTTCTGGCGGCGCAGCCCGCGCCGGAAGCCCCGCCGCCCGCCGCTGTGATTCCCGGCGCAGCGATGCCACCGCTCTACGCCGGCATCGTCCCGTACCGCCACACCTTGCGACCGGGCCTGTTCGAGCTGACCCCCGCGCCCCTCGCGGCGCCGGTCGCGCCCGCCGGCACCGCGCCGGTCCTGCCCGCGCCCTCCGCGATGGCCGCTCCAGCCGCATGGACCCCGGCCGCGGCATCGGCTCCGGTCGCGGCATCGGCTCCGGCCGCGGCATCGGCTCCGGTCGCGGCATCGGCTCCGGCCGCCCTGGCCCGAGCGGCCGTGCTGGCAGCATCTCGTCGGGGTCGCACTCGCGCCAGCGTCGGCGCCCGTGCCCTGGCCCGCGCCCGCCCGGCCTCGCGCCTCCACTCGGTCACGTGGCCGGCCATGCTGCTCGTCGCAATGTGGTGGTCGGCCGCCTACTGCCAGGTGTGGCACGCGCTGGCCCTCACCGAGCGCCTCCGCGTGGTGTGGCACCTCCTGTCGGGCCTGCTCGGCCGGTAGCGGCAAGCACGCCACCGCCGACCCCCGCGGCCGCCGCCATCCCGGAATTCCGGGCCCTTGGCGCAGGCGAAAAAAAATTTCTCCGCGTGTCGATCGCGCGATTCGCCGTTCGTCGCGAGAGTGAGGACACGAAAACAACCCAGGAGAGAGAGGACATCATGTCGAACCAGGCCGTTGCCATTCACGCAGACCTCAGCGATCGCCCCACCGCCCGCGGTATCGCGCGCCACCTCGTCACCACGGCGCGCATCGCGATGGGACTCGCGTTCTTCGTGTTCGGGCTCAACGGGTTTCTCAACTTCATCCCGCCGCCCTCGGGCCCCGTGCCCGCCGGCGCCATGGCCTTCGGCGGCGCCCTCATGCAGACCGGCTACATGTTCCCGCTCATCAAGGGCACCGAGACCCTCGTCGGACTCCTGCTCCTGTCGAACCTGTTCGTCCCGCTCGCCCTGGTCTTGATCGCGCCGGTCCTGGTCAACATCATCGCCTTCCACGCCTTCCTCGCCCCCAACGACATCGGCATCCCCGTCGTGCTCGTCGCCATCGAGCTCGTCCTGGCCTGGACCCACCGCAAGGCCTACCGCCCGCTGTTCGCCCGACGCTGAGCATCGTCGAACCGAGCGGCCGCGGCGAGCGCCCGTGGTCACCGCGTCCCCGGCGACGCGCGTCCCGACCCTGGCCGGAACTGCCCCGATGCACGAAGCCGCGGCCCGCACCGGACCCCCGATCCGCCTCCGCCTGTGTGTGTGTAACACCAGACCAGGAACGAAGAGTCGCGGGGATCGCGGAGGGCAAGTGGCGCCTCCTCGCCGCGACCACCGCGCGCCACTTGTCCTCGGCGGGGCCCCCCAGCGACGGCCCTCGCGGCGCCCCGAGCGAGCCGACCCTCCCCCGATCGTCCCGTTCAGTCGTAGCCCCCGATCGCCCCGACGCACGCATCGTAGTCGACCGGCCACCCGTCCCAGCCCGGGCCGGACGTTCCCGCGGAGATCTCGATCCCCCTCGCCCGGTTGGCAGCGGCCAACCACTCCACGGCGTCCTCGCGGACCACAGGCCGCGCCGGGGCGCCGACGATCTCGCGGCCGTCCGGATCGAAGAACACCGGCTCGGCGCCCTGCATCTCGACCCGGAAGCCGCCCTCATGGAGCAGGCCGTGGTGGCGACGACAGCAGAGCTGGGTATTCCCCAGATTCGTCTCTCCCCCGTCGATCCAGTGAACCACATGATGCGCGTCGAGCCAGCGCCGGTGGGCGCACCCGGGGAAGCAGCAGGTCGGGTCGCGGGCCTCGAGCGCCCGCCGCAGCGCGGCCGGGATGGTCCGGCTCTTGCGCCCGACATCGATGGTCTTGCCGGCGTCGTCCTCGAGCATCGGCACGACGCCGGCATCGCACAGGACGCGGCGGCACGTCTCCGCGGAGAGGCCGTCGCCCAGATGGGTGTGCCCCTCGAGCGTCGCGGCCGCCACGTGGGCCACGACCTCGACCGGCGGGCGCATCGGGCCATCGCCGCCGTCGGCGCCGGCCGCTCCGGCCAGACCCACGTCGGCCAGGGCGACGGCACCGTCGGCCAGCGAGCCCTTGTCGGCGCAGTGCTCGATGGCCCGCATGAGCCGCGCGGCCTCCTCGGGGTGGAGGCGGATCTGGATCGCGACCATGCCGTCGTCGGTCGGCCGCGCCACCACCCAGCGACGCTCGTCGTCACCGCCCGAACCGGTGCGCTCGGGCGGGTGGGCCCGTCGGTACAGGCGGCAGATCTGCTCGAGCTGCGCGGCCGTCGAGTTGCGCGCCAGGTCGAGGAGCGCGGCCTCGTTGTCCGGCGACGCGACGCGGGTCATGGCGCGGAGCTTCGAGTAGGAGAGCTCGCCCTGCCGGAACGCCTCGTCGAGGAGCGGCAACTCGGCCAGCTTGTGCGCGACCCGCAGCTTCTCGCGCGCCGGACCCAGGCCGAGGCCGATGCGCCACGACAGCCAGTGCGCGCAGGACAGCGCGCCCTGCCGGTGCCAACCGCCGGCGCGGTCGAAGTCGCGGATGAGAGTGAGCAGCCGGTGCGTGGCCGCATCGATGTGCGCTGCGGTCACGGCGATGTGGTCGGCCAGCGCGTCGATCTCCGTCGGTGACAGCGGGAGAACCTCTTCTCCATGCTCCATGCTCTCTTCTTTAACATGGAGATTTTCGACTCGCGGAGGGGCCCTCTCGGCGGTTTCGAGGCACATCGACCAGATTTTTCGCCGAGCTCCTTCGATCGTCGCTCGTCGGCGACCAGGGCGCGCCAGGCGCGAAGTGGCGCCGTGGGAGGCGAGGCGCGGACAACGCGCGCCCGCAAAGGTGTCAAGTGTGAACGACAGCCACGCAGAAGAAACTGGCAGTCTCGCTTCTCCCGATGCCTCGATCGAGGCCTGTGATCGCGGTCGCGATCCGGCCGCGCCCACGCCCGGCCCTCCTCGGCCGATGCGGCCGAGCGACCGCGCGATCCTCTGCGGGCGCGTGGGACAGGTCCACCCGGATGCCGGCCGACCTCGTCGACTGCCCGCCGATCGCGTCGACCAGGCGCCCCCGCCTGCTCCTGCGGTCGCTGCCGGCCGTCCCGGCCGTCCCGAAACGTCATCGCACGGCCGCTTCCTCCACGAGCACGGCCTCTCGATCGGGACGCGCACCGGCGGGCCCATCTTCTCTCGCCCCGGGCGGCCGCACATGCCGGGCGTCCCGCATCGGCCACGGTTCGTGACGATGCGTGCCGTCGTGGAGCGAGGGCGTCGCGCAGCGGGCTGCATTGTGACTTCCGCAGAGACGCGCGGCCCGGAGTGGGAGGGCTGGCCGGTCGACGACGATGCGTCTGTGGTGCGGTTGCGGCCACACCCGAGGCGGCGACCTGCGCCGACGAGGGTTCGCCTGAGGGCCGCGACGCCGACGCCGAGAGGCTGCCCCCGGTCGGCGACGATCTCGTCGCGCGGCTGCGATGCCGTCGACCGCCCGACCATGCCGGCCCGGCGGAGCGCCACGTTGATCTCGGCCATTCGACCGGCCGATGCGGGCGGCTCGCTCGTGCGCGTGCATCGGTCATGCGACCGGCCGATGCCGGCGGCTCGCCCGCGCGCGTCGGTCATTCGGCCGGCGGATGCGGGCGGATCGCGTGCGCGTGCGTCGGTCATGCGACCGGCCGATGCCGGCGGCTCGCCCGCGTGCGGATGAATTCCGCCGACGCGAGAACCCCGTGGCCGGGCCGTCGGCACAGGAATCGGACGCTGAACGAAGCAGGCCGACCACGGTCGAGCCCCGCGCGTCACCGAGACGACGCGCGACGGGGTAGCCGTGGCCGCGAATTTCGCCAGCCGATCGAGCGGGCATCGCCACCCGGTCGAGCGGCCGCGGTCGCACGAGACCGTCGGCGACCACTCCGTCGTGCCCGGCGACAGCCGCCTCTCACTGCCGCCGCGTCGGCCGCGACTCAGCGGCCCGCCGGTTCCGGGTGGGCCTTGAGCCAGGACTCGACGCGGCCGATGAGCTCGCGGCGGTCGCCCTCGGCGGCGCGCAGTGAGCTGACCGCCGCGCCCGCCAGATCGCGGGCACGGCGGCGATCAGCTGGTGTCGCCCATAGCGCACGGGCCAGGTGAAAGCGCAGCTCGGCGAAGTCCTGTGGCGCGCCGTCCTGCTCGCTGAAGCGAGCCAGGGCGGGCTCGAGCTCGGCGCGGGCGGCTGCCAGGTCGCCGGTCCCGATCAGCGCCTCCCCGACGCAGATGACACTTCCGAGGAGTTCGTCGCTGTTCTCGGGCAGCTCCTTCTTCAGGATGGCCAATCCGCGCCGGCATGCTCGCAGCGCCTCGCGATGGCGGCCGACGGCGTTGTGGACCATACCGAGGCCCGCCAGTGCCCAGCCTGCGCTCACGTGGTCGGGAGCCTTGGCCCGCTCGAACTGCTCGATTGCGCGCTCATAGGACTGCTGAGCTTCGAGGTGACGGGCAGCCGACTTCTGCACCTCTCCCATCGCGAGGTACGTCTGGCCCAGCTCGACATCACGGGGATCCAGGATCCGGCGCTGGACGGAGAGCGACGATGCGACGAGCCCGATGGCTTGGGCGTGGTTTCCGAGATTCGCCTCCGCAAAGGCCAGCGCGGTCTGGATGGTGACCGTCTCTGGATGCTCCGGACCGAGCTCCTTGCGCAGGATCTCGAGCGCCGCTGCGAACAGATCGCGCGCCTTTCGAAACATCCCGATGCTGTGATAGGCCCTGCCCAGAGCTCCCATGGAGGCGGCCATCTGCGGGTGATCGGCGCGCAGCGAGGCCTTCCTGGAAGCCAGCGCACGCTCGAGGTAGGGCAGGCTTTCACGGGTCCTGCCGAGCACGTTGAGCACGAGGCCGATGTTGCCGAGCGTGTTGGCAACGCGCGGAGAGGTGCTGCTCTCGTGCAATGCCTCCCACTGCGCCATCGCCTGCTGGTAGTGGTCCAGCGACTTGTCAGGCTGACCGGCGATCAGCTCGACGTAGGCGAGGCTGCTGAACATCCGACTGTGCAGCACGCGATCGCCGTTCGCGCGCTCGACGGCCAGCTGGGCGGTGCGAGCTGCCAGCAGGGCCTCCGGCACCTGGCCGCGCCGCCCGAAGTTGGCTGCGAGGCTCACCCAGGCACTGGCCTCGGCGATCCCGTCCTGGCCTTTCACCGCCTGCTCGATGGCCTCGAACAGGACCTTCTCGCCGTCCTTGCCCTCTCCGAGCTCCTTCAGGTACTCGCCGAGAGAAGTCGCGACCTGGGCCTTGAGCGGCGCATAGCCCAGAGCATCCGCCTCGCGCTTGAGCGCCGCCACGAACGGGCGACCCTCCTTGAACTGGCCGGCGTTGAAGAGCGCCTCGGCGCGGCCGAGGCGGTGGCGGACATCGAGGACCTTGGCCCGGATCGTCGGGTCGCCGGGCAGCGGCACGACCGCGCGGAGGTTCGTGACGTCGGCGCAGCCGGAGATGCTCGACAGGTTCTCGGCCGCGTCGAGCGCCCGGTCGAGGACCTTCTTGTCGAGCTTCTCGGAGTACACGTCGACCAGCCCCCGCATCTCCTCGAGCTTGCGGTCGAGACACTCGATCCTGAGGTCGAGGACGGCGGGCGACTGCACGCCGTCGTGGTGGGTCGCGGCGCAGGCCCGGTCGGACATCTGGACCCACGAAGCGGCGCGCCGCCCGAGGGTCGAGGCGAACCCGTTCCAGGTCCGGTCCGCGCCGGGCACGCCGGTCGCCTCGAACGCGCCGCGCGTCTCGCGCTGGCGCGCCCCGTCCCAGACGCCGGCCAGGCGCCGGGCGCCCTGGTCGCAGCGGGGAGGCGGGGCGATGGCGTCGCGGTCGACCAGCAGCCCGTAGGCCGCCCCGCCCGCGACGAAGAGGCCGAGGGCGACCGCGACCGCGATGCGGCGGCGCCGGCGGATCGGGCGATTCGAGAGCTCTGCCAGGAGCGCGTCCATCGACGGGAAGCGCTCGGCCGGATCGGGGCGCAGTCCGCGCAGGAGCGCCGGCCGGCACCAGCGCGGCACCGATGACGCCGCGTGAGGAGGCCGCACCTTGCCGGCGCGGATGTTGTCGAGGAGCTCGGCGGCGTCCTTGCCCTCGAAGGGGTGCTCGCGGTGGAGCGCCTCGTGGAGGGCCACGCAGAAGGAGAACTGATCGCTGCGCGGGTCGGCCTGACCGCCGGCGCGCTGCTCGGGGGCCATGTACGAGGGCGTCCCGAGCACGTCGCCCGTCCAGGTGAGCGGCACGGCGAGCGGGCTTGCGGGGGAAGGCGAGCCTTCGGCGCCCTCTGCGCCGTCCGCGGTGTTCGCGCCCTCGCCGCTGTCCGCCGCGTCGCCGCTCTCCGCTCCGTGGCTGCCCTCCGCCCCATCGCCGCGCTCCACGAGATCGCCCGCACGGAGGGGCTCGCTCGCGGCGCGGTCGTCCGGCACGGGGCTCGCGCGCGACAGGCCGAAGTCGGTCACGCGCGCCCGGCTCTTCGCATCGACGAGGACGTTGGCCGGCTTGAAGTCGCGATGGATGATGCCGGCCGCGTGGGCCGCCGCCAGCCCCTGGGCCGCGCCGCGGAAGACGTCGAGGATCTCGGCCGTCGTCCTGGGCCCGGCGGCCAGCCAGGCGCGCAGGTCCATGCCGTCCACGAACTCCATGGCGAGGAAGATGCGCCCCTCGAAGCGCCCGACCTCGTACACGACGACGACGTTGGGATGCGAGAGGCGAGCCATCGCGTGCGCCTCCCGCAGGAGCCGCTTGTCCCGCCTGACGCCCGACTCCTCCCCATCCGGGTTGAGGAACTTGAGCGCGACCTTGCGATCGAGCTCCGAGTCGTAGGCGGCGTAGACGACGCCCATGCCGCCCTCGCCGATGCGCTCGAGCACGACGTAGCGGCCGAATGCCGTCCCGCGCTGGAACTCGGGCGGCCCCGGCTCGACCCGGGCGTCACTCCTCGCTCTCGCCGTCCGGGTCGCGGCCAGCTCCCCCGGCAGGTCGGGCTTCGACGGCACCCTCATGACGCCGGCGCCACCGTACCATGGGCGCATCGCCCGGCGCGCGCGGCTGGCACGTCAGCGCACGCGCCCGCCCTTCTCGCTCCCGGCGGAGCGCGATCCGGCACCGACGACCTCGTCGCTCGCGTGACGTCCGAGCGCGGCCGATCGCCGGCGCGTGATCGCCGGCATGTCGTTCTCACCCTCGGGCGCGCGTGCGACGCCGTACACGAAGCCGGGGAAGTCGAGGAGCCGCTGCACCTGCCAGATGGCGTCGTGCTGGTCGGGTGGGAGGATGCGCGCCGGTGTGCCGACGGCGACCCAGCCGATGGGGACGGTGGCGCTGGCGGGGAGCTCGGTGCGCAGGTGCACGACGCCGTGCACGCGCACCTCGGCTCCGCGCCCGAGGCGGGCGCCGTGAAAGACGGCGGCTCCGGTGGCGATGAACACGCAGTCGGCGAGCGTGCAGCCGACCACGTGGGCGCAGGGCCCGATGAGGCAGTGCGCGCCGATCGACGCGGCGTGCTCGCCGGTGCTGCGGACCACCGCGTTCTCCATCACGATGGTGTCGCGGCCGATCTCGATCGGCGCGCCCTCCGCGACCACGCACGCGCCGAACAGGATGCGCGCGCCGGCGCCGATGGTCA
Source organism: Kofleriaceae bacterium (assembly GCA_035262925.1). Taxonomy (GTDB): domain Bacteria; phylum Myxococcota_A; class Polyangia; order Haliangiales; family Haliangiaceae; genus DATFRY01. The sequence continues at coordinate 14,602 of DATFRY010000269.1, forward strand.
CGTCGCCGCAGACCGTGGCGGTCGGCGCGACGTACGCGTCGGGGTGAATCGTCGGTGACACGCCGAGGTGGGTCAGGATCATGGATGCCTCCTTCCGGCTCCTGGCGGCGCGCATGGCGCCGCTCCTCGCA
>DATFRY010000270.1:0-3433 GCA_035262925.1 Kofleriaceae bacterium
GCCCCTCTTCGTGGCGCTCGAGCACCACGTTGCCCGGCTTGAAGTCGCGGTGGACCAGCCCGTGCTCGTGGGCGTGGCCCAGCCCCTCGGCCAGCTGGCCGGCCAGGCGGCACACGCGCAGCGGGTCGAGCGGCGACTCGCGCGCCATGAGCTCGCTCAGCGACTCGCCCTCGACGTAGTCCATGACCAGGTACAGCAGACCGCGCTCGCTGCGGCCGAAGTCGACGACCGGGACGACGTTGGGGTGGCTGAGCCGGCTGGCCAGCGCCGCCTCCTGGGCGAAGCGCAGGCGCATGCGGGTATCGGCCACCATGTCGCCGAACAGGACCTTGATGGCGAACGTGCGCGGCAGGCGGATGTGGTGCGCGCGGTAGATGAGGCCCATGGAGCCCTGGCCGACCAGCGCATCGACCACGTAACGGCCGGCGATCTCCGTGCCGATGAGCGGGTCGTCGTCCAGCACCGTGAGCGGGCCGAGCGCGGCCCCGTCCACCGGGCAGCATGCGAACTCCGTGCGGAACACGGCCAGGCAGACCGGACAGCGCAGGCGAGTCTCGGGTGAGTCGTCCTTCATGACAGATCCTGTTGCGCTTCGTTTCAGAACACGCCCCCCAACGATAGCAGCGCGCCGCCGCCCGCGCGGGGCGCGGCGCCGATCTCCATGCGCGACTCGGAGCCGCCGCCGGAGGTGAGGTAGAAGATGATGCCGGTGGCGGCCGCCACGCCCGCGCCGGCGAACAGGATGTCCGCCGCCAGCGCCCGGCGCTCCATGCGATCGACGCGGCGGTTCACGCGAGGGCACGCGGTGACGTCACAGCCGTCCTCCTCGAGCTGGTCGTAATCCTCGCGCGCGGCGACGGCGAATCCGACTCCGGTGGCGAGCGCCGCGACCGAGACAACCCCGCTCACCAGCGCCCCGGCGTTGATGTGCCGGCCGCGGCGCTCCGGCATCGGCGTCGGCGACGACACCAGCTCCGTCGCCGGCTCGCGGTCCGGCTCCGGCTCGCCGAGCTGGGGCGCGCGCGGCGAGGCGTGGGGCAGGAGGCGGCCGGGCGCGGCCTCGAACACGCGGTCCTCCTCCGCTCCGCCGGCGGCCGGCACGATGAGCGCGCTGCGGCTGGCGATCGAGCCGGCGTCCGGATCCGACCAGGTGACGTCGATCTGCACGTGCGGGCCGATGCGGACCACGAAGAGGAAGAGGAGCTCGTCGCCGCCCAGCCGGACGGCCACGTCGCGCACGCAGTCGGGCCGCGCCACGCAGTCGTCGGGGACGCCGGCGGGGGGCAGGCGGCGGCGCGCGTCGGCGCCGGCGACGACGTCGACCTCGAGCTTGCCGCGCAGCGCCTCGCCCAGGCGCGACGCCAGCGCGTCGGCGTCGGCGTCGCTCATGTTGACCGCGGTCGCCACCACCACGCCGACCCGCGACACGCCGGCGCGCGCGACACCCGGCGCCGCGGCGAGCGCGAGGGCGAGCGCGGCCAGGCCCGCGCCCAGCGCCGGCCCGCGCCGGACCGGAGCCCGCCCTGCCGGCCGCATCGCGATCCTCTCAGCCCGGTCCATCGCCGCCTCCTGGGCCGGGGCCGGGGCAGTCGGCCGGGCAGCTGGTCTGGTTCTCGCCCATGCAGCACATCCCGTCGCCGCAGCAGCGGTGGGCCGGATCGCAGCCGGCCGGGCAGTCCATCGCGCAGATGCACGCGTCCTCGCCGCCGTTGCAGGCGCCGTCGCCGCACATGGCCGGGCTGGCCGGGCAGTCGTCCGGGCAGGTCTCGGTGGTCTCGTCGCCGTTGCAGGTGCCGTCGCCGCAGGAGGCGCCGCAGTCGCCCGGGCAGCTCGCGGTGGTCTCTTCGCCGCTGCAGCAGCCGTCGCCGCACATGGCGCCGCAGTCGGCCGCGCACGAGCACCGGTCCTCGCCGGCCGCGGCGCAGCAGGTCCCGTCGCCGCAGGTCGGCGCCCCGCAGTCGGACGGGCAGTCGCACGTGGTCTCGCCGGCGCAGCACACGCCGTCGCCGCAGGTCGGCGCGCCGCAGTCCTCGCCGCACGAGCAGCTGTTCTCGCCGGCGCCGGCGCAGCACACGCCGTCGCCGCACGCGCTGGCCCCGCAGTCGGCCGCGCAGCTGCACGCGTCCTCGCCGCCCGCCGCGCAGCAGCGCCCGTCGCCGCACACCGCGCCGGTGCAGTCGTCGGGGCAGTTGCACCTGTCCTCGCCGCCGCTGCACACGCCGTCGCCGCAGGTGGCGTCGCAGTCGGTCTGGCAGGTGCCGGCGGTCTCGCCGTCGGCGGCGCAGCACAGGCCGTCGCCGCACGAGCCGACCCCGCAGTCGTCGGCGCACGAGCACTCGTTCTCGCCGGCGCTCGGGCAGCACACCTCGTCGCCGCACATCGAATCGCCGCAGTCGACCGCGCACGAGCAGCGGTCCTCGCCCGCGCCCGCGCAGCACACGCCGTCGCCGCAGGTGCCCTCGCCGCAGTCCCCCGGGCACGAGCAGCGGTCCTCGCCCGCGCCCGCGCAGCACACGCCGTCGCCGCAGGTCGGCTGGCCGCAGTCGCCCGGACAGGAGCAGGCGTTCTCGTTCGCGACGCAAAGGCCGTCGCCGCAGCCGCCGGCGCAGTCGTCGCCGCACGACCCGCTGTCCTCCAGGTCGGGGCAGCAGATGTGGTCGCCGCAGCTGGGCGCGCCGCAGTCCTCGGCGCAGGTGCAGACGCTCTCGCCGCCGCCGCACACGCCGTCGCCGCAGCGCGGCTCGGCCCGCGCGTCGGTGCCCGCGCCGGCGTCCGCCGGATCGACCATGCTGCCGCTTCCGGCGTCCTCGCCGCCCGCGTTGCGGAACTTGTCACCGTCGAGGCTGCGAGTACAGGAACTGCACAGGAGGAGGCACACGACCCAGGAGGCAATGTGGCTATGCTGGCTCAGCGTGAACCACGCCCGTGGGCTGCGCACGTCGCCGAGGATTGCGAGTCATGTGCCACCCCCGGGGCAGCCGGCCAATGTGGCCGCGCCGAGGAGTCCGCTGGGTTGGGCTGGCGGCTGGTCGGGCCGCTGCAATGCAGTTGAGGCGAACGTGCCTCCTGTGCGGTCCTGCCACGGTCCGCGCAGCGCGATGGGGGGACGCGAAGGGGGCCAGTCCTTCCCCTCGGGCCAGCCGCGCCGCGCGCGTCATGCGGGGCGGCCGAGCCGTGGCTCGTGCCAGCCGCGTTGATTCGGCGCACATCGATCGGAACCGGGCGCGCCGGATCGCCGCGGCGGAGACGGCAAGGCCCGGCGGCGCGCGCGCCGTTTCGATGCGGACCTGTCAAACGCCCCGGCCGTGACCTGAACCCGAAAGTCGACCACCCCTGACCTCGACGCGGTCCTCGACGGCGGCGAGCTGCCGAGATCCTGCACGCGTCCGGTCCGGCCTCCTCCCGGCGAAAAGCCGCGCACGCGCGCGCCGCG
>DATFRY010000271.1:0-3274 GCA_035262925.1 Kofleriaceae bacterium
GTCGGGGTCGTTCCAGAAGCCGACCGGCATCGAAGGGAACGAGCGCGTGCACACGAGCTCGCCTTTCTCGCCCTCGATCGGACGGCCGTCCTCGTCGAATACCTCGACCTTCAGGCCGAGCGCCCGGCACTGGATCTCGCCGCGCCACACCGGGAGAATGGGATTGCCGAGGACGAAGCAACCGCAGATGTCGGTGCCGCCCGAGATCGACGACAGGCACACGTCGCGCTTGATGTCGTCGTAGACGTAGTCGAACAGCCCCGCCGACAGCGGCGAGCCGGTCGACAGCACCGTGCGCAGCTCGGACAGCCGATGGCTCGAGCGCGGCTTCACGCCGGCCGCGCGGATCTGCGCGAGGTAGGCCGGCGACACGCCCAGGTGGGTCAGCCGCTCGGCGTCGGCCATGTCGAACAAGCTGTCGGCGCGCGGGCGCACCGGCGAGCCGGCGCGCAGCACGATCGTCGCGCCGGCCGCGAGCGCGATCACCACCCAGTACCACATGTTCCAGCCGGTGCTGGTCTGATAGAAGAAGCGATCGCCGGGCCGGACGTCGTAGTGGAGCCGGTGCTCCTTGAGGAGCTGGATCAGCATGCCTCCCGTGCCGTGGACGATGCACTTGGGCAGGCCGGTCGTCCCCGACGTGTAGAGCACGAAGGCCGGCGCGTCGAAGGCCGTGCGCTCGAAGCGCGGCTCGCCCGCGTGCCCTGCGCCCAGGGCCGCGTAATCGATGAAGCGCGCGGGCCGCGCGTCGACGGCGTCCGCCGGCACCGGACCGGATCCCGGCACCACGACCACGTGGCGCAAGGCCGGCAGCCGGTCGACCAGCGCGGCCAGCCTCGGCGACGGCGAGGCGAACAGCGCGACCGGCGCGATCTGGCCCAGCCGATCGACCACGGCGTCGAGCCCGACGTCCTCGTCGCACAGCGACCAGATCGCGCCGATGCTGCTGGCCGCGAGCATGGCGACGACCGCCTCGGGCGCGCCGGGCAGGACCGCGACCACGCGGTCGCCGGCGACCACGCCCAGACCGCACAGGCCGGCGGCCACGCGCGCGACCTCGGCGGCGAGCTCGCCGAACGTCAGGGTGCGGCGCGATCCGTCGGCCGCGAGGGCCACGATCGCCGTCGCGTCGTCGCGGCGCGCGAGCAGGTTCTCGGCGAACGACAGCCGCGCGTCGGGGAAGAACCGCGCGTCCGCCATGGTCGCGCCGCGCTCGAGCACCCGCGCGCCGCGATCGCCGACGATACCGAGGAAGTCCCACAGCATCGGCCAGAAGGCCTCGGGCTCGCGGCACGACCAGGCGTGGAGCGACGCGTAGTCGCCGACGACGCCGTGGCGGCGCGCCGCATCGCGGTGGAACCCGGCGAGCTGGGTCTGGCCGGCCCGCCCGGGCGACGGGTGCCACACCGGTCCCGTCGTCGTCGTCGTCATCGGGCGCAGCATAGCGCCGGTCAGCGGTGGCCGCGACCGACGTGCTGCGCATACCACAGCACGAAGTAGACGGCGTTGAACGCCGCGATCGACAGGATGGTGCGCGCGCGCGAGCGAGGCGGCGCGCGGCGCGGCGCGATCCCCGCCGTCGGCACGATGATCAGCGTCCACAGGGCGAGCATGCCGGTGACGCGGACCGGATCGAGGTAGTGGCCGGCGACCGAGCTCGGCTCGATCGCGAGCGACATGGGCACCAGGAGGTCGTGGAGCAGGAACGAGCCCGCCAGGATCGCGATGTAGGCCGCGAGGATGGTCGCCGCGCGCGGCGACCGGCCGATGCGCAGCCGCCCGAGCAGCGGGAAGTAGAACAGCGACAGCACCGCACCGCGAACGTAGTAGTTGTAGCGTCGGAAGAACTCGGCGAACGAGCGCGACAGGAACGGCTGGCGGAACCCCGACGGCATGTTGTAGCCGAGCAGGCGGAACATCGCGACCGCGGTGAAGATCGTGTAGGTCGCGCGCGCGTACAGCCCGCAGAACCTGACCGCCATGGCGAGCGGCCACGGCGCGATGTGCCGGGACACGTCGTCGAGCGTCCACGCGAGCGCGGCGGACAGGGCCGCGTAGCCGGCGAGCCCCGCACCGCGCCAGATCATGCGGAAGGGCATCCCGGTGCGCTCCCGGCGCGCGAGCTGGCGCGGCGAGATGGGCTGGAAGAACGGGGCGACCAGGCGGGGCAGCGCGAGCAGGTAGAACGCGTCGGCCAGCGCGCTCTGGCGCAGCGCCGGCTCCTCGCGCTCGCGCTCGATGATGAGGTAGAAGGCCGAGTAGAGCTGGCCGGCCCACACGATCGCCAGCGCGATGGTGTCGGCCTGGGCGACGCCGTCGAGCCACAGGCGGCGCGCCACCGGCACCGCCACCCACAGGGCGCCCGCGACCGCCACCCTGGCGATGACGCGGATCCGCGCGCGCGCGATCGCGATGACCGACGCCGCGTAGGCGAAGAGGACGAGCGCCCACGCCCCGAGGACCAGCGGCGCCACGACCAGCGATGCGCCGAGCAGGATCGCGCGGCGCCGCGCGGCCGCGGCGAACGCGCAGGCAGCGGCGGCGGCGGCGACGATCCCGTAGATGAGGGCGGCCGGGGCGCGCGCCATGCGGAGCATCGAGACGTCGAGCTCGCGGCGGTCCAGCACGACCAGCACGGCGAGAAACAGCGAGAGAAGCGATGCGGATACGAGAGCTCTCGCCGCGTGCGACGGCAACCGCAAGGGCCGTATAGTAACCTGGAGCCAATGCGCACGGACCAGGTCCGTTCGATCCTGGAGTCGATCTTCGACGACCGGATCGCCGTGCTGCCGGCGCCCGGCGCAGGCGACTGGAACGCGTGGTTCGCCGGCGACGACGACGCCGCGATCGCGCGGCGCGCCAGGCTGCGCGAGGTGTCGCCCGAGATCGCGAGCGCGGTGTCGTGGATCGCCGTGGAGCGGATCCCGGATCCGCCCGAGCTCCTGGCCTGGCGCGCGATGCCGGCGGTCGCGGAGACGGCGCTCGAGCGGCTGGTCGCCGTGGCCTGGCACGAGGCGCTCGGAGTGGCGCCGCGCAGCGTCGACGAGGACTTCTTCGCCGCCGGCGGCCACTCGCTGCTCGCTGCCGAGGTGGCGGCGCGGCTGGAGGACCTGCTCGCGATCGCCGTCCCGTTCACGATGGTGCTCGATCGCCCGACCGTGCGCGAGCAGGCGGGCTGGCTGGCCGCCGAGCGCCCGGCGCCGCCGGCGCGAGCGGCGCGCGGACCGTCGGTGAACGTCAGGGTTTTCGCGGTGGCCGGCTCGGTGGCCCGCGA
>DATFRY010000272.1:0-13926 GCA_035262925.1 Kofleriaceae bacterium
GTCCAGGGCGAGTCGACCCGCGTGGCCGAGGCGACGACCCGCGACGATCGCCGCGTGTTCGCCGAGTCGGCGCCCGCAGCGGCCGACCCGATGGCCGACCGCGAGGCGCAGAGCCGCGGCCGCGACCCCTACACGGGCAACTTCCGCGCCGTCATGCAGCTGGTCCGCAAGCACAAGGCCGACGAAGCGGTGGCAAAGGCCGGCTCGTGGCTGGCCGAGTCCCCGGGCGACGTGATGGCCGTGGTGGCGCTCGGCGAGGCCCTCGAGGCCAAGGGCGACCGCCGCCGGGCCGCGCGCGCCTACGGATCGATCATCGACCTCTTCCCCCAGCGCGCCGACCTGCGCCGCTTCGCCGGCGAGCGCCTCGAGCGCATGAGCGACGACGCCGCGCGCGCCCTGGCGATCGACACCTACACCCGGGCGGCCGACCAGCGCGCCGATCACCCCGCCAGCCACCGCCTCCTCGCCTTCGCGCTCCTGCGCCAGGGCAAGTACGAGCAGGCCTTCGCCGCCATCGAGCGCGGCCTCGCGCAGGAATACCCCGACGGCCGCTTCGCCGGCGCGCACGAGATCCTCGCCGAGGACCTCGGCCTCATCGCGGCCGCCTGGACCCGCGCCGCCCCGTCCCGACGCGCGGCCATCCGCGCCCGGCTGGCGAAGGCGGGCGGCCGCCCCGAGAACGAGCCCTCGATCCGGTTCGTCCTCAACTGGGAGACCGACGCCAACGACGTCGACTTCCACATCCACGACGGCGAGGGCGGCCACGCCTACTACGGCAACCCCCAGCTCCCCTCCGGCGGCCGCCTGTACGCCGACGTCACGACCGGCTACGGCCCCGAGTGCTTCACCGTCCGCGGCGACCGCAAGCACCGCGCCTATCCCTACCGCCTCGAGGCCCACTACTTCTCCCGCGGCCCCATGGGCTACGGCATGGGCAAGCTCGAGATCATCGACCACGACGGCTCCGGCGTGCTCCGCTTCCAGGAGCGCCCCTTCGTCATCATGCAGGACGACGCCTTCGTCGACCTCGGGACCCTCACCCGGTAGGGCCGTCGCGCACTCCATGGGCCGTGCGGATCGGGGGTCGGGCTGCTAGCCTCGTCGCGATGACGGACGCCGCTCTCGTGCCCCAGGCCTGGCCGCGGCCGGGCGCGCCCCGCCCGATCGTCATCGTCGGCGCCGGCGCCATCGTCGAGAACGCGCACCTGCCCGCGTACCGGCGGCTCGGCCTCGAGGTCGTGGGTCTCCACGATGTGGACCCCGCCCGCGCGGCGGCGCTGGCCGCGACCTGGCCGGGCGCGCGCGCCTTCGCGACCCTGGCCGAGGCGGTGCGGTGGCCGGGCGCGGTGTTCGACGTGGCGGTGCCGGCGCGCGCGGTGGCCGGCGTCCTCGCCGAGTTGCCGGAGCGGAGCGCGGTCCTGGTCCAGAAGCCGCTCGGCGAGTCGCTCGCCGAGGCCAGGCACATCCATTCTATATGTGCGGCGCGGCGCCTGACGGTCGCGCTCAACTTCCAGCTCCGCTTCAGCCCCAACCTCATCGCGCTCGAGGCGCTCCTGGACCGCGGCGATCTCGGCGACGTGGTCGACCTCGAGATCAGAGTCGTCACCCACACGCCGTGGGAGCTGTGGCCGTTCCTGCGCGGCATCCCGCGCCTCGAGATCCTCTACCACTCGGTCCATTACCTCGACGTGGTGCGCCACCTCCTCGGCGAGCCGCGCGGCGTCTTCGCCCGCGCCACGCGCAACCCCGCGCTGCCCGAGTACGCCGACGTGGCGAGCGCGACCATCCTCGACTACGGGCCCGGATGCCGCGTCACCGTCGGCGCGTTCCACGCGCACGCGCCGCTCCCCACCCACGCGATGAGCCAGCTCCGCGTCGAGGGGACGCGCGGCGCCGCCGTGGCCCGCCTCGGCGTCAACCTGTCCTATCCGCGGGGCGAGCCCGACACCCTCGAGATCTGGACGCGCGGCGCCGCGCGCTTCGAGTCGATCCCGCTGCGCGGCTCGTGGTTCACCGAGGCGTTCGAGGGACCGATGTCGAACCTCCAGCGCTTCATCGCCGGCGAGGACGCGCGCCTGGTGAGCCCGGTCGAGGACGCCGTCAAGACCATGGCGCTGGTCGAGGCCTGCTACCTGGCCAGCGCCGCGCCCGCGATGCCCATCCCCGGCTGACCCGGCCCCGATCAGCGCGACGCGCGCGCCTGGATCGCGTCGCCGTAGACACCCATGGTCAGCTCGGCGATCCGGTGCCAGCTGAAGCGCTGCTCGACCCGGCGGCGGCCGGCCGCGCCGAAGCGGGCGGCGCGCTGCGGGTCGGCCAGCGCGCCGCGCAGCGCGCCGGCCAGGGCGGCCGGATCGCCGGGCGGCACCAGCCAGCCGGTCTCGCCGTCGACCACCACCTCGGGGATACCGCCGACGCGGGTGGCCACGACCGGCGTCGAGCAGGCCATCGCCTCCAGGTTGATGAGGCCGAACGGCTCGTAGATCGAGGGGCAGGCGAACACCGCCGCGTGACTGTAGAGCTGCACCAGCTGATCGACCGGCAGCATCTGGTCGATCCACCGCACGCGCGGTAGGGAGGCCACCGCCGCCGACAGGCGCGCCTTGAGCTCGGGCGTGTCGGGGCTGCTGGCGCACAGGACCAGCGCGACCCCGTCGGGCAGCGAGGCCGCCGCCTCGAGCAGCTGGAAGATGCCCTTCTGCTCGCTGATGCGCCCGACGAAGAGGACGTAGGGCGCCTCGATGCCGTGGCGCGCGAGCGCGTCGCGGCGATCGGTCGGCCGGTAGGCCTCGGCGTCGACCCCGTTGTGGATCACCACCACCCGCGCCGGATCGACGCGGAAGTGGGCGAGGACGTCGGTGCGCATCTCTTCCGAGACCGCGATGATCCGATCGGCCTGCTCGACCGCCACCCGCTCGGCCCAGGTCGACAGCGCGTAGCCCGCCCCCAGCTGGTCGGCCTTCCACGGCCGCAGCGGCTCGAGGCTGTGCATGGTGACCACCAGCGGCGCGCCCGACAGCGCGCCGATGAGGAGACCGGCCAGGCCGACGTACCAGGTGTGGGCGTGGACGACGTCGGGTGCGGCGGCGTCGCGCGCCATCGCCAGCCCGACCGAGAACGCCTCCAGCGCCGGCGCGTACGGCGCCTCCGGGCCGCCGGCCAGCCGATCCCACGCCGGGTAGGCCCGCACCCGCACGCCCTGGTTGGACCGCTCGCCCTCGCCGAAGCAGCGCACCTCGACCTGGGCGCGCCGGGCGAGCGCGCGGCTCAGGTGATCGACCGCCACGCCGCCGCCTCCATAGATGGCGGGCGGATACTCGCGGCTGAGGAAGAGGATGTTCATGGCTGCGGCCTCCAGGACTGTGCCCGCTCGAAGTTGTAGACGCGGATCCTGGCCAGCATGGGGCGCAGGAACACGTCTGCGTAGGCCCGGTGCACCGGGTCCACGCGGTAGCGCTCGACCGCCTCGATGTCGTCGAGCACGACCTCGAGGCACACGTCCCACTCGCGGCGGGTGCGGGAGTCGGCGGCGGTGCAGACCCGCAGCTCGCGCACACCCTCGGCGCCGGGCAGGGTGGTGGCGGTGGCCCGGGCGACGGCTGCTCGCTGCTCGTCGGTCGCGTACTCCGGCTTGAGCTTGATCAGGACGACGCGTTCGATCACGACGACATCGTACCCGCCCGCGGTGGTGTACGCTTGACGCGCACCATGACCATCCAGTTCCAGCCCGAGACCATGCAGATCGGCGTCCTCACCGCGGCCCTCCAGGAGCTCACGCCCCGCGAGCACAGGCGGCGCGACCCGGATCGCGCGGTGGAGGACTGGATCCGCTATGGCCGCGAGATCGGCGTGCGCCGGCTGCAGCTGTCGTCGGCGCTGCCGGAGGAGCTGGCCGACGTGCCGGCGGAGGCGATGCTCGATCCGGTCGCCGACCACCTCGACGTGCGCCGGCCGCTCGACGCGGCGAGGGTGAGGCGCATCGAGTCCGCGCTGGCCGCCTCGGACGTGAGCTTCTCCGACCTGTCCTACTTCGACAACATGCTGGTCGGCGACGAGCGCGCGCGCCGCATCAAGCACGAGTGGATGATCAAGATCATGGACGCGGCGGTGTCGCTCGGCGTCAAGGCGGTGTGCGGCTTCGTCGGGCGCAACGTCGATCTCGACATGGATCAGAATCTGGAAATGTTCGAGCGCGCGTTCGTGCCGCTCCTCCAGGCGGCGCGCGACCGGGGCCTCGAGTACCGGGTCGAGCAGTGTCCGATGCCGGGCTGGAACACCACCGACAGCTGGCACAACAACATCGGCTACACGCCGGGCATGTGGATCCGGCTGCACCGGATCGCCGAGAAGCACCGCTGCGGAGATCAGCTACGCATCCACTACGACCCGTCCCACGCCATCCTCATGGGTCAGAACACCAGGGACATCTTTCAGTTCCTCAAGGACGAGGGCTACAACTTCCTCATCAGCGGCTTTCACGTGAAGGGGCAGGTCATCCACCCCAGGGGCGTCGCCGAGTGGGGCTACGGCGGCCAGACCTGCGACCGCGGCGACCGGCGCGACGGCAAGCCCGATCCCGACGTCCGCAAGCAGTCGTCCGCCTGGCTCAAGCAGACCGTGCTGTGCACCCACGAGCTGCCGGGCACCGCGCGCCACGATCCGCTCGCGTATCTACAGAACCGGACGGTCGACTGGCTGGATCACCAGCTGGCCGCCCGCGAGCTCCTCGAGTTCAAGGACGGCGTCGCCGGCGTCGACCTGGTGGTCGAGCACGAGTATCCGGACGCTCGCATCCAGGACCCGGCCAAGCTCCTGCCGGTGCTGCAGGGATCGATCGCCTTCACGCGCGCGATCGACCAGGCGGCCGCCGACATGATCGCGCTGTGGAAGGTGCTCGAGGCACAGGGGATCGCGGTGCAGGGCGTCGGCCGCCAGGCCTACCGGAGCTAGCGGAAGCCGGGCCGAAGGCCCAACCGACGATACGTTCTCCAGCCCGCGGACGGGCTCGCCGCGCGACTGCGGATTCGGGCTCCTCAGGCCCTCACCGCGTGCTTGACGGGGAAGCGCGGTCGATCACATAGTGGCCGTGAGAGCGTTCTCACCTGGGCCGCAGACTTGCGGCGGAAAGGGGTGGGCGATGCAAAGAGCCATGCGGCCGTGCGAGCTCACGCGCGTGACGCTCCCGGCTGCATCGCTCGTCCGCGGAAGGCGATGACGCCCCCCGATCGCGTCGGTGCGGTCGCGGTGAGCCTGCCGGCCGGGCCGACCGAGGTCGAGCGCGACTTCCTCCACCTGGGCCACTTCCAGCGCGAGGGTCGCTCCCTCCAGGTCAACAGCCGCTACCTCGAGCTCGACGGTCGGCCATGGATCCCGGTCATGGGCGAGTTCCACTACTCGCGCTACCCCGACGGCGAGTGGGAGACGGAGCTCCGCAAGATGCATGCGGGCGGGGTCGACGTCGTCGCCAGCTACGTCTTCTGGAACCACCACGAGGAGATCGAGGGCAGCTTCGACTGGAGCGGGCGCCGCGATGTGCGGCGGTTCGTCGAGCTGGCGGCGCGCGTGGGTCTCTTCTTCTTCCTGCGCGCCGGGCCATGGGTCCACGGCGAGGCGCGAAACGGCGGCTTCCCCGACTGGCTGCTCGCGACCGGCGAGCTGCGCTGCAACGACCCGGGCTACCTCGCGCGGGTCGCGCGCCTGTACCGCGAGATCGGCGCCCAGTTAGGCGGCCTCATGTGGCAGGACGGCGGTCCGGTCATCGGCGTGCAGCTCGAGAACGAGTACCCTGGCGTCGGTGCGGGTCGAGGCGCCGAGCACATCGCCGAGCTCGAGCGACTCGCGATCGCGGCCGGCCTGACCGTGCCGCTCTACACGGTCACCGGCTGGCCCACGCTCGCCGTCCCGCCGCGCGAGGTGATCCCGGTGTCGGGCGCGTACGCCGACGGGTTCTGGTTCGGCGAGACCGGTCCGCGCGCGCCGTCGGGCGTCTTCCTGTTCCAGACCAGCCGCGCCATCGGGGAGATGGGCAACATCGGCGGGACGCCGGCCGAGGGGCTGATCGACCGGCGCCACTATCCGTTCTTCCTGGCCGAGGCCGGCGGCGGCATGCAGGTGTCCTATCACCGCCGCCCGGTGGTGGACATGGACGACGTGGCCGCGACCGCCCTGGTCCAGATCGGCTCCGGCGCCAACCTGTACGGCTACTACATGTATCACGGGGGCACCAATCCTCCGGGCAGGGCCGGCCGGCTCAACGAGACGCAGGAGTCGGGCTACCCGAACGACGTGCCGGTGCTCGGCTACGACTTCCGCGCGCCGCTCGGCCAGTACGGCCAGGTCCGCCCGTCGTTCGGGCGCCTGCGCGCGCTGCATCAGCTCGTCGCCGCGTTCGGGGCCGAGCTGGCCGCCATGGACGCGGTCCTGCCGCGCGACGCGCCGGCCGATCCGGCCGACCGGGAGAGGTTGCGCGTCGCGCTGCGCGGGGCCGGCGACGCTGGCTTCCTCTTCGTCAACAACCACGTGCGCCACCACCCGATGCCGCGCTTCACGGGCGTCCGCTTCCGCGTCGAGCTCGCATCCGGCGCGGCGATCGAGCTGCCTGCGCGGCCGGTCGACATCGCGCCCGGCGCCTGCTTCATCTGGCCGATCGGTCTCCGCATCGGCGGCGCGGTGCTGAGGTATGCCACGCTTCAGCCGCTGACTCGCTGGGTCGAGGGTGGGCGCCAGACCCTGGTCCTGTGCCCGAGCCGGCAGCCCGGTCTGGACTGCGAGCTCTGCTTCGAGCCGGCCACGGTCCGCGACGTCGAGGCGCCCGCCGGCTGGACGGTCGACCGCGAGCGGGGCCTGACCGTACGGCCGCCGGCCGGCGGCGCCGCGCGATGCCTCGTGCGCGTGGTCGACTCGCAGGGCACCGGCCACACCATCGTGATCGTGCCTTCGACCGAGGGCGACGAGTGCCTGGCCGTGCGGCTGCTCGGCCGCGACCGACTGGTCTCGTGCCGCCATCCGCTCCACGCGGAGGGGGACACCCTCGTCGTCTGCGCGCCGGATCGGTCGACCAGCCTGTGGATCTACCCGGCGGACGACCTCGCGGGCGGGGGCGACGGCTTCGCCGCGTACGACGTCGACGTCGGCGCCGCCGTCGATGTCGGCATCGGCGACGAGCCGGCCGGGCCGCCGGAGCCGATCGATGTGCCGCCGGTCGCGACCGAGCGCATCGCCGACAACCCGGTGGCTCCACCGGTGCGGATGGGCGCCGCGCCATCGTGGCGAGGAGCCGTGCCGCTTGCCCCGGAGGACGCGCACTTCGAGGCGGCCAGCCGCTGGCGGCTCCGCCTGCCCGACGCCGTCCCCGCCGACCGCGGCCGCGTCCTGCTCGAGCTCGACTACCTGGGCGATGCCGCGCGGCTGTACGCCGACGGCGTGCTGGTCGACGACCACTTCTTCGACGGCGAGCCCTGGACCATCGGCGTCGACCGGTTCGCCGCCGGGGGGCGCTGGCCGGCGCTCGAGCTCCGCATCGTCGCCGCGCACGCCGATCCGCCCATCTTCCTCGAGGCGCACGCGCGGCGGCGGCTCGCCGAGGCGGGCGGCGGCGCCGAGCTCTCGAGCGCCACGATCACCTGGTGGCGCGAGGCGCGTCTTTCCCTGACCAGGCCCAAGCATAGAGGAGGCTCGACATGAAGACCAACCGGGCTGTTGCAGTCATCATCCTCGCCCTCGCGCTCGCGAGCCCGGGTGGGAGGCCGGCCCACGCGGGCGAGAAGGGCACGCTCCTCATCTGGATCAACGGCGACGACGGCTACGAGGGCGTCGCCAAGATCGGCAAGAAGTTCACCGCGGACACCGGCATCAAGGTCGTGGTCGAGCACCCCGAGCACGCCATCGACAAGTTCGAGCAGGCGGCGTCGACCGGCAAGGGCCCCGACATCTGGATCTGGCCGCACGACCGCGCGGGGAGCTGGATCAGCGCGGGTCTCATCGTGCCGGTCAACCCGTCGAAGAAGACCGTGGCCGCGATCGATCCGCTGGCCTGGAGCGCGTGGAACATCGGCGGCAAGACATGGGGCTATCCGCTCTCCATCGAGGCGGTGGGGCTCATCTACAACAAGGCGCTGGTGCCGAAGGCGCCGGCGACGTGGGAGGAGGTCCTCGCGCTCGACAAGACGCTCTCGAAGAAGAACAAGCACGCCATCATGTGGTCGACGAACGAGATCTACTACACCTACGGCCTCATCTCGGCGGGCGGCGGCTACGCGTTCAAGCGCAAGGCCGACGGGACCTACGACGCGAAGGACACCGGCGTCAACAACGCCGGCGCGGTGCGCGGGATCGAGACGGTCAAGAAGCTCATCGACGCCGGCGTGATGCCGAAGACGGCCACCTTCGCCGAGGCCGAGGCGGCCATGAACGAGGGCCGGGTGGCCATGACCATCAACGGCCCGTGGGCCTGGCCGAACCTCAGGAAGAGCAAGATCGACTTCGGTGTGGCGCCCTACCCGAAGGTAGGCGGCAAGCAGGGCGGGCCCTTCGTCGGCGTCATGGGCGCGATGATCAGCACGGCCAGCCCGAACAAGGAGCTGGCCAACGAGTTCCTCGAGAAGTATCTGCTGTCGGCGGAGGGCCTGAAGGCGATGAACGCGCACATCCCCCTGGGCGTGCCGGCCAACAAGGCCTTCTACGAGGAGCTCAAGTCCGACCCGCTGATCTCGGGCAGCATGGCGGCGGCGCGCTCCGGCTCGCTCATGCCCAACAACGCCGAGATGGCGCGCTTCTGGACCGCGATGCTGGCGGCCATGGAGAACATCACCCAGGGCCGCGAGACGGTGAAGCAGGGGCTCGACCGCGCGGCCAAGCGCATCGTGAGCGGCGGCGAGTGACGCGGCGGCCCACGGCGTGGCGATGAAGCGGTCGCTGCTGCACGTCGCGATGGCCGCGCTGGGCGCGCTCGCGCTCGCGGCGGGGCTGGCGGTGGTGATCCTGCTCTACGCCGCGCGCCAGCACGCGCTCGCCGCCGCCGTGCTGGCGCTGGTGGCCGGCACGGTGGTCGTCTACACGTCGTCGCGCACCTACGTGTGGCGCTACCTGGTGCCGGGCATCGTGGCCGTGCTGTTCTTCATCCTGGTCCCGATGCTGTACACGGGGCTCATCGGCTTCACCAACTACAGCTCGCGGAACCTGCTCACCTTCGAGCGGGCCACCGCCGTCCTCCTGGCGCGCACGCGGGGCACCGGCGACGGGATGGACTTCGCGCTGTACCGCGCGGGTGCGGGCCATCGCTTCGAGTTCACCGACGACGACGACCGCCGCTTCGTGTCGGGGCCTGTGGCCCTGGGCGGCGAGCTGCGGGTGCCCCTGCGCGCCGCCCCGGCCGCTTCGGCCGGCGCCTCGGAGGAAGCGAAGCAAGAGGAGCCCATCTCGCTGAGAGACGTGATCGCGCTCCAGCCGGCGCTGCGCCTGGTGGTGGCGACTCTGCCCGACGGGACCGAGCTGCGCCTGAGCTCGATCACCCGCTTCATCGCCGCTCGTCCGGCCTACACCCGCAACCCGGACGGCACGCTCACCGACCGGGCCGACGGCGCCATCCTCAGGGCGGATCACGCGACCGGCTTCTGGCGCCGCCCCGATGGAGCGGCGGTCGCGCCGGGCTTTCGCACGTACGTGGCCGGGCAGAACTACCGGCGCATCTTCACCGAGCGGCGCTTCTTCGAGCCGTTCGCGCGCGTGTTCACGTGGTCGGTCGCGTTCGCGACCTTCAACACGATCTTCACCTTCGGCATCGGCATCGTCTTCGCGGCGCTCCTCAGCTGGGAGGCGCTTCGCTTCCGCAACGCCTACCGCATGATGCTGTTTCTGCCCTACGCGGTGCCGGCCTTCCTCTCCATCCCGATCTTTCGCGGCCTCTTCAACGAGAACCTGGGCGAGATCAACCTCATCCTCGAGGGGCTGTTCGGCATCCGGCCGAGCTGGTTCTCGGAGCCGATGCTGGCGCGATCCATGGTCCTGCTGGTCAACACCTGGCTCGGCTACCCCTACATGATGATCCTCTGCATGGGGCTCATCCGGGCCATCCCGGGCGAGCTCTACGAGGCGTCGGCCGTGGAGGGAGCGGGGCCGCTCGACAACTTCTTCCGCATCACCTTGCCGCTCGTGCTGCGGCCGATCATGCCGCTGCTCATCGCCTCGTTCGCGACCAACTTCAACAACCTGACCCTCATCGAGCTCTTGACCGGCGGCCTCCCCGACTTCCTCGACACCGAGGTGCCGGCCGGTTCGACCGACCTCCTGGCGTCCTACACCTACCGGATCGCGTTCCGCGACTCGGGGCAGAACTACGCCCTCGCCTGCGCGATCTCGTCGATCATCTTCGTCATCGTGGCGGCCCTCGCCGTCATCAACCTGCGGCTCTTCAAGGTCGACCGCGAGAAGCCCTGAGGGGGACGCGCCATGGCGATGGTCGAGACCGGGAGCACGCTGCGCTGGAAGCTGCTTGCCGCGCACGCGGTGCTCATCGTCGCCGCGCTGGTGGTCGCGTTCCCGTTCCTCATGATCGTGTCGATCTCGCTGCGCCCGGGGAACTTCACCACCGGCCAGCTCATCCCGGAGCACCTCACCCTCGAGCACTGGAAGCTCGCGCTCGGCATCTCGTACGTCGACGCCGACGGGCAGGTCACCGTCCCGCCCTTCCCGGTGCTCACCTGGATCGGGAACTCGCTCAAGGTGGCGACCATCTCGGCCACGGTCTGCCTCGCTCTCTCGGTCACCGCCGCCTACGCCTTCGCCCGCATGAAGTTCCGCGGCCGCGGACCGCTCCTCAGCGCGCTCCTCCTGTTCCAGATGTTCCCGTCGGTGCTGGCGCTGGTCGCCATCTATGCCCTGTTCGACCGCATCGGCGACCTCGTGCCCTGGCTGGGCCTGAACAGCCACTGGAGCCTGGCTCTGTCCTACACCGGCGGCGTGGCCCTGTGGATCTGGCTGATCAAGGGCTACTTCGACAGCGTCCCGATCGAGCTCGAGGAAGCCGCGGCAGTGGACGGCGCCACCCGCTTGCAGGCGATGGTGCACATCCTCCTGCCCATGGCCGTCCCGATCCTGGTGGTCGTCTTCGCCCTCGCCTTCCTGAGCGCGATGATCGAGTACCCGATCGCCTCCGTCCTGATGCACGACCAGGACCGCCTCACCCTCGCCGTCGGGTCGCAACACTTCCTGTTCCCGCAGCACTACCTCTGGGGCGACTTCGCCGCCGCCGCCATCCTCGCCGGGCTGCCGCTCACGCTCCTCTTCCTGCTCACGCAGAAGTGGCTCGTCTCCGGCCTGACCTCGGGGGGCGTGAAGGACTGACGGCGGGGCCGCGCGCCGCGGCGCTCCCAGCGTGCGGCACGGCGCCGGGGCGCCGGGTGCGGCGATGACCGGGACACTCGCCACCTCGGCCCGCGGCCATGCCTCCATGGCCGTGTCCGGCCGGGGGCCCGATGCCGCGGGCGCGCGCGCGCCGCGCCTCCTTCATGTGGCGGGAGGCGGATCCAGCTCCACGATCGCCACGACCCGTGTCGAAGCCGGGGCCGACGGCCCTCACCCGCCCGCCGGCACCGTCGCGACCGAGATGCGCCCGCGCCGGAGCCATCCCTTCCTGAGCAACCACGAGCCCGGCGCCGCCGTGCAGCACGGCCCGCGCGCAAAGGCCTCTGCCGGCCGCACCAGGTCGCACCACCCGTCGAAGTGCGGACCGGAGGAGTACGGATCGATCCAGCCGCGGTCGAGCCGCACTCCGCGCTCGACCGCGTGCCGGCGGTAGTTGCAGAGGACATAGGCGAGCACGTTCCTGACATCGCTGGGCGTGGTGAGCACGCGACTGTGGTACCGGTCGCGCAGGACCCGGCCCGAGCGATCGAGATGCGCGTTGAGCCGCCTGGCCAGGCGGATCGACAGCCCCTGCATTCCGCGCGCGAGCGCGCGGCGATCATCGGCCTCGCACACCAGGTGCAGGTGCTGGCCTTGCAGGCTGAAGTGGATGAGGCGAAACCCGAACCGCTCGCACGCGGCCGCCAGGCAGGCGCGCACGACCCGGAAGCAGCGCCCGTTGCGCAGCGACTTCACGACGGGCAGGAGCCGCACCGTCACATGCGCCACCTTGTGCCGGTCGATCGCATCGCGGCACCGATGCGACACGCCCGCGCCAGCCTTGCGCGGGCGTCCCGCACCATGCCGCTTCCCACCCCACGTCCGTGGCCGCAGCTCGAGCTGGTCCCACCGCTTTCGTGTGCGCCTGCGCATCTCGAGTTGAATAGAGCAGATATTGTGAGGACCCGCAACCCGGCGCGCGCGATTTTCGATCGTCGACGCGTGTGGTCGACGCGTTCCCTGCCGCCGAGGGAGCTCGTCGATCGCGACAGGCGAGGTGCGGGACCTGTCGGCCGGGCGCGCCGCACGCACTGCCGAGCGTCATGCGGAGCGGCACCGGCAGCGCCGCGCGACGCGGCGGCGCGCGGCCCGAACGCTGCGCGAGGTCCCGCATTCATCCTGGGCGAGCGTCACCGGGCTCCGCGCCGCGCGGGGTGGTCGCCATCGAGACGTCGCGAATCTCGGTACGACCGGCTCGTTCGGCGCGCCGGCGCGCGTTCGGCACCCTCGCGAGTCTGGCGCCGACCGACCCGGCCGGTCGCGACCTGGCCGTGGCGGTCTCGAGTCCGGGACCGACCGAGCCCAGCCCGCGCGCCGCGGCCGTCGCCGTCGCGAGCCCGGGACCGACCGAGCTCAGCTCGCGCGGCGCGGCAGTCGCCGTCGCGAGTCTTGGACCGACCGAGCCCAGCCCGCGCGGTGCGGCCGTGGCGGTCGAGAGTCTGAGACCGACCGAGCCCAGCCGGCGCCGCGCGGCCGTCGCGGTCGTGAGTCTGGGACCGACCGAGCCCAGCCCGCGCGGCGCGGCCGTCGCGGTCGCGAGTCTGGGACCGACCGAGCCCAGCCCGCGCGGCGCGGCCGTCGCGGTCGTGAGTCTTGGACCGACCGAGCCCAGCCCGCGCGGCGCGGCCGTCGCGGTCGTGAGTCTGGGACGGACCGAGCCCAGCCCGCGCGGCGCGACCGTGGCGGTCGTGAGTCTGGGAGCGACCGAGCTCGGCCGGCACGGCGCGGCCGTCGCGGTCGTGAGTCTGGGACCGACCGAGCTCGGCCGGCGCGCTGCCGTCGCGGTCGCGAGTCTGGGGCCGACCGAGCCCAGCCCGCGCGCGTCCGTCGCGGTCGCGAGCCTGGGGCCGACCGAGCCCGGCCTGCGCGGCGCGGCCATCGCCGTCGCGAGTCCGGGACCGACCGAGCTCACCCGGCGCGTCCGTCGCGGTCGCGAGTCTGGGACCGACCGAGCCCAGCCCGAGCGGCGCGGCCGTCGCGGTCGCGAGTCCGGGACCGACCGAGCTCGGCCGGCGCGTCCGTCGCGGTCGCGAGTCTGGGACCGACCGAGCCCGGCCCGCGCGGCGCGGCCATCGCCGTCGCGAGTCTGGGACCGACCGAGCTCGGCCGGCACGGCGCGGCCGTCGCGGTCTCGAGTCTGGGAGCGACCGAGCCCAGCCCGCGCGGCGCGGCCATCGCCGTCGCGAGTCCGGGACCGACCGAGCCGAGCCGGCGCGCTGCCGTCGCGGTCGCGAGTCTGGGGCCGACCGAGCCCAGCCCGTGCGGCGCGGCCGTCGCGGTCGCGAGTCTGGGACCGACCGAGCCGAGCCGGCGCGGCGCGTCCGGCGTCGTCTCGAGTCTGGGACCGACCGAGCTCGGCCGGCACGGCGCGGCCGTCGCGGTCGTGAGTCTGGGACCGACCGAGTTCGGCCGGCGCGCTGCCGTCGCGGTCGCGAGTCTGGGGCCGATCGAGCCCAGCCCGTGCGGCGCGTCCGTCGCGGTCGCGCGTCCGGGACCGACCGAGCCCAGCCCGTGCGGCGCGTCCGG
>DATFRY010000273.1:0-7811 GCA_035262925.1 Kofleriaceae bacterium
GGCCAGAGTGTCGGCGTCGACGTCCGTGACGCCGACCGCCGGATCGAGGACCAGCGCGGCGTCGTTCTCTGTGTAGGCGGCCGCGCCGACCGATGTGGTGACCACCGGCGCGTCGTTGACGCACGTCACGGTCACCGACACGGTCGCGGTGCTGCCGCCGGGGGACAGGGTGTAGGTGAACGTGTCGAGGCTGCTCCCGGGCGGGGTGTTGCAGTAATCAACGGCGGGGGTGTAGTTGACGCCGGTGCCGCTGCCCGTGATCGCGACGGTGCCGTTCGAGGGCTGCGTGACCGAGGCGATCGTCATCGATCCGCTGTCGACGTCGGTGTCGTTCGACAGCACGGTGATCGCGGTGGCGCTCGCGTCCTCGGCGACTGTCTTCGTGTCGCTCACCGCCACCGGAGAGTCGTCGACCGCCGCAACGGTGAGGTTGCGGTCGGCGCTGCCGGTGTTGCCGGTGGCCGCGCCGTCGTCGACGGTGAAGTGGGCCACGCGTGCGGCGGTCGCCGGCGTCTCGCTGGTGTTGCGATAGGTGACCAGGCGCAGCGCGGCCTGATAGGTCGCGGGGCTGACGGCCCCGGACAGCGCCAGCGTGCAGGTGGCCGCCGTGTAGCCGGTCACCGTGATCCCGGAGGGCGGCGATGCGAGCTCGAGCACGTCCTCGGGGTCGGCGCAGCCGGTGGTGAGCTGGACGGTCGCGCCGGCCAGAGTGTCGGCGTCGACGTCCGTGACGCCGACCGCCCCGTCGAGCAAGAGCGCGGCGTCGTTCTCGGTGTAGGCGGCCGCGCCGCTCGTCGTGGTGACCACCGGCGCGTCGTTCACCGAGGCGATGGTCACGACCACGGTGCCGACGGCGGTCGTGACGCCGTCGGTGATGGTGTACTCGAACCCGCCGGCCCCCACGTGGTTCGCCTCCGGCACGAAGATCACGTCGGCGCCGACGTACGAGACGTCGCCATGGCTGGCGTTGCCGACGTCGGAGATCGTGAGCGTCTGTCCATCCGGGTCGCTGTCGTTGGCGAGCAGCGTCGCGCCGGCGATCGCCACCAGGGTGTCCTCGTCGGTCGTGGCCGCGTCGTCGACTGCGACGGGCGCGCGATTCATGCCGACCGCGACGGTGACCGTACCCTGCGCGGTCAGCTCCCCGTCGGACAACGTGTAGACGAAGCTCGCGTCGCCCTCGAACCCCGACTCGGGCGTGAAGACGACGTCGGTGCCGCTCAGCACCGGCACGCCGTGGCCATCGACGGCCGCCTCCACCGTGGTCACCGAGAGCTCCTCGCTGTCGATGTCCGTGTCGTTGGCCACCAGGGTGGACTGCGCGATGGTCAGCGGGGTGTCGAACACGGTGGCGAAGCTGTCCGCGCCCGCCACGGGGGCGTCGTCGACCGGCGTCATCGTCATCGTCACGGTCGCGGTCGCGCTGCCGTAGCGGTCCTCGCCGCGCACGACCAGGGTGTCCTCGCCGACGTAGTCCGTCTCGGGTGTGTACGTCCAGGTCGGCCCGTCACCGGTCAGCGCGCCGTGAGCCGGCGGCGTCAGGACGGCGAAGGCGAGCGCGTTCGCCTCGATCGCCGACACCGGAACCACCACCACCACCGGTTCGTCCTCGGCGGTCGTCACCCCGATGTCGGTCAGTGCAGGAGGTCTTCCGTACTCACCATCACCACAGGCGACCAGCAGGAGCACACAGGACGGGACTATCGAGCGTCGGCACATGTCATGCAGTCGGTACATGAGTTGGTATCGGGCCCCCACCGCACACGTCGGTCCATCCGGACCGAGCTTGAGTGGCAGCGGCCGGCTTTTTGGCCATGGCCCCGCGCGGATGTCGCGATCTACGGGGAGGTCGGCGCGGTGATGGTGAGCTCGAGCCCGGTGAGCCCGCGGAGGACGAAGGCGCGGTGATACTGCGGCTCGGCGGCGAGCTCGAGGTGCGGCGCGGTGCGCGCCAGCTCGGCCACGGCGACCTCCAGCTCGAGGCGCGCGAGAGGAGCGCCGACGCAGAAGTGGATGCCTCCGCCGAAGCCGATGTGGCCGGTGTCGCCGCGGCCCGCGTCGAATCGCGCCGGCGAGTCGAAGCGCTCCGGGTCGCGGTTGGCGGCGCCGAACAGCATCGCGATCTCGTCGCCGACGCGGAGATCCTGCCCGGCGATGGTGACGCCCTCGTCCAGCACCCAGCGCTCGAAGAGCTGGAGCGGAGAGTCCCAGCGCAGCATCTCCTCGATCGCCGTGCGGGCCTCGACCTGTCCGGAGATCACCCGCCGCCACTGGTCGGGGTGGAGCATGAAGGCCCGCATGCCGTTGCCCAGGGTGTTGACGGTGGCCTCGTGGCCGGCATTGAGCAGCACGATCGCGGTGCAGACGATCTCGTCGGTGGTGAGCCGCTGGGCGGCCTCCTCGACGGTGACCAGCCGCGCGAGCAGGAGGTCGTCGGGCGCCGCGCGCTTGGCGTCGATGAGGTCGCGGACGTACGCGATGAAGTCGGCCGCCGCGGCGGTGGCCGCCGCGCGCTGCTGGTCGGTCGTGGTGAGCTCGTACATCTTCACGATCGCGTGGGACCAGTCGAGCAGGAGGCGGCTGTCCTCGCGCGGCACGCCGAGCACGTCGCAGATCACCGCGACCGAGCAGGGCTGAGCGTAGTCGCGCACGAGATCGAAGTGTCCGCGCGCGGCCAGCGGCGCGAGCGCACCGGCGAAGGTGTGCTGGATCCGTCCGCGCAGGGCGGCCACCGAGGTCGGGGTGAAGACCTTGGCCACCAGCGCGCGGATGCGGGTGTGGTCGGGCGGCTCGATCTCGAGGAGCGACCAGCGCTCGCTGGCGGCGAACCGGGCCCAGCGCGCGTCGGGCGCGGGCCTGCCGAACTGCTCGTGCGTGTAGCGATGGGTGTAGCTGCGACCCATGCGCCGGTCGCGCAGGGCGGCCTGCACGTGCGCGTGGCGGGTGACGATCCACTGGCGCGACGGCTCGTACCAGAAGATCGGCGCCGCGGCCTGGAGCTCGGCGAGCACCGGATAGGGATCGTCGATGAACGCGGGGTCGGCCAGATCGAAGCGCGCGAGAGCCGCGGAGAGCGCCGGCACATCAGGCAGTCTCGCCGATCGGCCGGCTCAGCGCGAGAAGGTCAGACAGGCGCCCTCGAGGGCCGTGCGCCGCTCGGCGGTGCTGGTCTCGTCCCCCACCACGACCCCATCGCATCCCTCCGCGGCCGCGCGACCGCGGATCTCCGCGACCAGGTCGGTGAGGCACGGTGAGTCGCGGGCGACGCTCGCGCGCACCGTCCCGATCACCGAGTGCGGTCGCCGCGGGTACTCCTTGCGGTAGACGAGGGCGACCGCGGTGAGCCGGGCGCCGGACACACCCGCCGTGCCGGCAGACGGCTCGAAGCTGGTGCGCGGAAGATCGCAATCGGTGGACGCGACATCGTCGGCGGTGTGGAGCGCGATCGCGAGGAGCTCGGAGGCGGCCGCATCCGACGAGTAGCTGTGACAGGCGCTCGCGGCGGCCGCGGCGGCGGCGAGGACGACTGCAGCGGCGGGGCGGAGCATCTCCGCGGACAGCGAAGCAACTCCGGGGCCGGTCGCGGACGCATGGATCTGCGCGACTTGTGGCGGGCGGCCGCGCCGGGTGTGCCGCGGCGGTGCCGGGGCGGCGCCGCGGTGTTGCTGGACGTCCACAGTCCTGGCGCGCCGGGAAATCCGGCCTCTCGAGTGTCGGCGGAGGCGGCGGGCGAAGGCCCGAGTGCCGTCGACGGAGATGAGAGTCAGATTGCCAGACGCGTCGCCTCGCGGAACCGATATGCCGGGATCGGCTCGGTCGAGATCGGCCCGGCGGCTGGGCAGCGGCCGCGGTCGGGCCCGCGGGTGCTTGCATGGCGCGACTCGCGCGGTGAACCTTGCGGCGTGCCGGAGCCGCTCCGCGACCATGGCGAGGTGCGCCAGGTGCTGCGCTACTGGCTGGAGGCGCTGCGCCTGGAGCAGGCGCTGGCGTCGCGGCCGCGGGCGGTGCGCCCGCGCGCGGGAGGCGACGCGGCGCTCGAGTCGCCGCGCAGTCAGACCTATTTCCGGCTCTCCGTCGACCACGCGGCCTTCATGGTCGGAGCGTCGGGCTCGGCAGGGGCGCCGATGGACGACGCGCTGCTCCGCTTCCTCGAGCACTGGATGGCGCGGACCCGGCGGCGGGCGACGGCCGCGAGGGCCGGCGCAGAGGACGCGCGGCGGACCAGCTGGGTGGTCGGGTGGCCGACGCTCCTGCTCGAGCAGCGCGAGGAGCTCGCCACGCTGTTCCGGTTTCCCGTCGAGATCGAGTGGCGCGCCGACACTCGGCGATGGGACCCGTTCGACCGCGAGCGGCCGCTCATGTCCACCGCGGCGCGCCCCGACACCGTCGTGGTGCGCGCGGCGGAGGCGGCCGGCGACGACGGCGAGACGCTGCCGGTGCCGATCGCGGTGGACCGCACGCTGCTGCAGCAGGCGCTCGGCGCTGCGGACGACGAGATCGCCGGGCTGGAGCGGCGCTGGGCGGCCAGGCCGGACCCGACCGGGATGGCCGCCGATGTCCTCGAGCTGCTGACCGGCGAGGGCAAGGGCGAGCGCGGGGGCGACCCGGCCGATCTGTTCGCGGGGCTGGTCGCGGCCGCGCGGCGGGCCGTGCAGCGCGGCATCTCGGTCTACCCGGTCGGGATCGTTCAGGACGGCGAGCTCGTGTTCGCCACCTATCACCTGCAGAACGACCTGGGCCAGCTGCGCGAGAGACCGCCGTCGGAGAGGCCGCTGGCGTCGGGGACCGCGCTGTCGTCGTACCTGACCGGCCGGCCCGCCGCGGCCGGCTGGGCGCCGCTGCGCGGGCGGTTTCGCGAGCGCGGGGTCACGGCGAGCCAGCGGGCGGCGGCGGAGCGCTTCCTCGGCTCGACGCTGACGTCGGTGCAGGGGCCGCCGGGAACCGGCAAGACCGAGCTCATCCTCAACCTGGCGGCCGACGCGCTGGTCGAGCGGGTGAGCGCCTTCGCGCTCGGCGCCCCCATGGCCAGCGGGCTGCTCGTCGTGGCCAGCACCAACAATCGCGCGGTCGACAATGCGATCGATCCGCTCGGCCACGATCTCCCGGACGAGCGGCTGCCGATCGCGCTCAGGACCGGCAACCAGGAGGTGACCGCGTCGCGCACGGCGCGCGAGCTCGAGCGGGCGCGCGAGTGGCTGTCGCGCCAGCAGCGCGCGGGCGCCGACGAGCGGCTGGACGAGGCGCGCGCCGCGTTCCTGGCCGCGAGCCAGGCGCGCGACGCGGTGGCGGCGCCCATCGCCGAGCGCGCGGCGCACAGGGCGCGGCTCGCCGAGGTCAGGCGCGAGCTCGCCGCGCTCGGACCGGCGCCGGCGCCGGCCGCGGAGACGGGATCGCAGGGCGCGCTGCTCGCGCTGCGCCGGGAGCTCGTGCAGCTCCAGCGCGTGACGCGGGCGCGCGGCAAGAAGAAGCTGCAGCGGATCGAGCAGCACTGGGCGCGCGTCGCCGGCGCGCCGCTGGCCGCGGTCGCCGGGGCGGGCGGCCGGATCGGGGTCGCGCTCGCGGCCGCGCTGCCGCCGGCGCTCGATCCGTCATGCACGCCGGCCGAGCGCATCGAGGCCTGGGACGACGCCCTCGAGGAGGCGATCGACCTGGTCTCCGCCGCCATGCCCGACGGCGGTCGCGGCGCGCGGCGCGACGCGCGCCGGCGGGCGAGGCTGGCCGAGGAGCTGGCCGCGCTCGAGGCCGCGCCCGCGCCGGCGCCGCTCGACGACGCCGCCGCCCGCGAGCTCGAGCCGCTCGGCCACGCGCTCTTCCTGCGCGCGATCGAGGTCCGCGAGCGGTGGGCGATCGCGAACGCCGACGAGCTCGCGTCGTCGCTCGACGCGGCGATCCGCGCGGCGATCGGGCAGCGCTCGCTGCGGCGCCGCCTGGCCGGCGAGAGCGGGAACCGGTCGGTCCTGCGCGCGCTCTATCCCGTGCTCGGCTGCACGCTCCTGTCGCTGGGCGGCTCGTTCGAGCTGGCCGCCGACTCGATCGACTGGCTGGTCATCGACGAGGCCGGCCAGTGCCACCCGGCCTACGCGGTGAGCGGGCTGGCCCGCGCCCGGCGCGCGCTCCTGGTCGGCGACGTCCACCAGCTGCCGCCGGTGGTGAACATCTCCGAGCGCGACGAGGCGCGCGCGCAGCGCGACGCGGCGGTCAGCATGCCGCGCGAGCGGCTGGAGGTCTTCCGCGTGCACGAGCGCGGCGAGAGCTCGGCGCAGGCGCTGGCCGACCGCGCGGTGCGTGACCGGCCGACCCTGTCCGATCACTTCCGCTGTCAGCCCCCCATCATCGCGCTGTGCGACGAGATGTGCGGCTACGGGCTCACGGTGCACACCGCGCCGCGATCGCGCGCCGCGCAGGTCCCGAGCCTGAGCGCGCCCCTCCTCTTCACCGCGGTCGACGGCGCGCAGGTGCGCGTGCGCGGGAGCTGGTCCAACCAGGCCGAGGTCGACCGCGTGGTCGCGCTCCTCCTCGAGCTCGGCGCCGCCGGCGTCGACTGGGCGGACATCGGCGTGATGGCGCCCTACGTCGGCCAGGTCGATCTCCTGCGCGCGGGGCTGCGGGCCCACCGGATCCCGTTCGAGGCGGCCGCCGGGGAGCTCGGCCGCGACGAGGGTCTCGCGGGGAGCGGCGGTCGCCTGTCGATCGGCACGGTGCACCGGTTCCAGGGCGGCGAGCGATCGGTCGTCCTGTTCTCGACGGTGGTGACCGATCCGCGCAGCCTCCCCTTCCTCGACAGCCGGGTCAACCTGCTCAACGTCGCGGTCTCGCGCGCCCGCGACCACCTGGTCACGTTCGGCTCGCCGGCCGCGCTCCTCGCCGGCGTCCGCACGCGCCTGCTGGTCGAGCGCGCCGCGCCCATGGCGGCGCCCGCGTGACGATGCGAGCGCCCCGCGCGCCCCGCGCGCCCCGGCCGCGCCCTACGCGACCTCGACGCACTTGATGCGAAGCTCCTGCCCGCTCACCACATCGAGGTCCAGGCTGCCGCAGCCGGTGCATGGGGCGAACAGGTAGTCGTCCAGCGCGACCGACGCCTGGCAGCGGCGGCAGCGGGCGGCGCCCGGGATGTCCAGGATCTCGAGGGTGGCGCCCTCGAGCGCGGTGCCGCGCGCGGCGATGTCGAAGCTGAAGCGCACCGCGTCCGGCTCGACGGCGGACAGGCGCCCGATCTCGAGGACCACGCGCACGACCCGCTTCTCGCCCACGCGCTCGCAGACCTCCGAGACGATCGCCTCGCTGATGGCCAGCTCGTGCACGGGCGCCCCGGGTGACTAAGACCGCAACCGGGCGGCGTGTCAAGCGGGGCCCTCGCCCAGGCTCCTGGCGCTGCGCGCCGTGATAGCTTCCGTCTCAACCATGCCCGACGTCGTCCTGCACCAGTGGGAGATCTCGCCCTTCTGCCGCAAGGTACGCAAGGTCCTCGCGCTCAAGGGGGTCGCCTATCGAACGGTCGAGTACAACGGCCTCCGCGCGCGCGGCGCGGCGCGCCTGTCGCCGGCCGGGAAGCTGCCGGTGCTCGACTACGACGGCGAGCGCATCCAGGACAGCAGCGCCATCTGCGACTTCCTCGACGGCAAGCACCCGTCGCCGGCCCTGGTCCCGGCCGATCCGGAGGCGCGCGCCCTGGCACACGTGCTCGAGGACTGGGCCGACGAGTCGCTCTACTTCGTCGAGGTCTACCTGCGCTTCGCGATCCCCGAGGTCCTCCCCACGGCCATCGATCTCCTGTGCGCGGGGCGACCGCGCTGGGAGCGGGCCATCTTCGC
>DATFRY010000274.1:0-7835 GCA_035262925.1 Kofleriaceae bacterium
CGCTTGCTCAGGCATCTACGGGTCACCAACTTCGCCATCCTGTCGGACGTCGCGCTCGACTTCGGCCACGGGCTGAACGTTCTGAGCGGCGAGACCGGCGCCGGCAAGTCGCTCATCGTCGAGG
This sequence comes from Kofleriaceae bacterium, assembly GCA_035262925.1. GTDB lineage: Bacteria > Myxococcota_A > Polyangia > Haliangiales > Haliangiaceae > DATFRY01. The sequence goes on from DATFRY010000274.1 coordinate 125, forward strand.
CGGTGAACCTCCTGCGCGGTGGACGGGCCAGCGCCGACATCCCGCGCGCCGGCACCGACGAGGCGGTGGTCGAGGCGATCTTCGAGGTGCCCGAGGACCTGCGCGAGCGGGTGCGCGCGCGCCTGGTCGAGGCCGGCCTGCCCGGCGGCGAGGAGGGCAGCGGCGGCGAGTTCCTGGTCAGGCGGCTCATCCACCGCGGCGGCCGCAGCCGCACCTACGTCAACGGCGCGCTGACGACGGCGACCCGCCTGGCCGAGCTCGGCGAGTTCATGGTCGATCTGTCGGGCCAGCACCAGCACCAGGGCCTGGTCGATCCGCGCCGCCACGCCGGCATCCTCGACGAGTTCTCCGGACGGCCCGAGCTCGCCGCCGCCATGGCCGAGGCGTGGGACGAGCTGCGCGGCATCGACGACGCCATCGAGCGGCTCGCCGCGAGCGCCGGTCGGGGCGACCGCGCCGAGCGGGCCGACTTCGTGCGCTTCCAGCTCGAGGAGCTGGCCGGCGCCGGCCTGACCGCCGGCGAGGACGAGGAGCTCGTGCGCGAGCGGGCGCGCTTCGCCTCGGTCGAGCGCCTCGAGAGCGGCGCGCGCGCGGCCGAGCAGCTCCTCTATGGTGGAGACGGCGCGGCGGTCGAGCGCCTCGACGCGGCGGCGCGCGAGCTGGAGCGGCTGCGCGCGATCGACGGGGCGCTGGGCGAGCCGGTGCGCTCGGTGGCCGAGGCGCGCATCCTGGTCGAGGACGCGGCCGCCCAGCTGCGCGCCTACGCCGACCGGCTGGAGGGCAACCCGGAGCGGCTGGCCGAGATCGACGAGCGGCTGGCGCTCATCAGCCGCCTCAAGCGCAAGCACGGCGGCGCGCTGGCCGACGTGCTGGCGCGCGCCGCGGCGCTGGAGCGCGAGCTCGCGGATCTCGACGGCGCCGCCGATCGCATCGCCGAGCTCGACCGGCAGCGCGCCGCGGCCGAGCGCGAGGCGAGGACCCGGGCCGACCGGCTGAGCGAGGCGCGACGCGAGGCCGCCGCACGCCTGGTGCGCGACGTCGCCGCCACGCTGGGCGAGCTGGGCATGGGCGCGGCCAGCCTGAGCGTCGCGATCGAGCCGGCCGCGCTCGGCCCGCACGGGGCGGACCGCGTCGAGCTCATGCTGTGCGCCAACCGCGGCGAGGAGGCCAAGCCGCTGGCCCGCATCGCCTCGGGCGGCGAGCTGTCGCGCATCATGCTCGCGCTCAAGCTGGCGCTCCGCCACGCCGACCCGGTCGCCACCTACGTGTTCGACGAGGTCGACGCCGGCATCGGCGGGCAGGCGGCCGAGGTGGTCGGCCACAAGATGCGCCAGGTCGCGGGCCACCGCCAGGTCCTGTGCGTGACCCACCTGGCCAGCATCGCTGCGATGGGCCATCACCACTTCGTGGTCAGCAAGGCCGAGGTGGGCGGGCGGACCGAGACCAGCGTCGAGCGGCTCGAGGGCGTGGCGCGCCGCGACGAGATCGCCCGCATGATGGGAGGGGCGGCGGTGACGGCGGAGGCGCGCGCCCACGCCGACGCGATGCTGGCGGCGGCACGGCCGTCCGCCCGCGGGCCGGCGCGCCCGGTCGCCGCCGAGCGAGGTCGTACGCGCGGATCCCCCCGGCCCCGGGTATAGTTTCCCCGATCATGTGGGACCCGAGCCTCAACGACGAGGCGATCGAAGCCTGGAACGGCGTGCTGTTCGACAAGTGGGTGCGCTTTCGCCACCTCCTGACCGATGGGCTGGCCGGGCACGGCGACGCCGTGCTGGCCGCGCACCCGCCGCCGGAGGGCGGGCGAGTGCTCGACCTCGGCTGCGGCATCGGCGACACCACGCTCACCATCGCGCGGCGGATCGGGCCGAGCGGCTCGGCGGTCGGGGTCGACGCGGCGCCCCGCATGATCGAGCTGGCCCGCCAGGAGGCGGCCGAGGCCGGGGTCGACAACGCGCGGTTCGAGGTCGCCGACGTGCAGACCACGCCGCTCGGCGGCCCGTACGACTACGCCTTCTCGCGCATGGGCATCATGTTCTTCTCGTCGCCGGTCATGGCCCTGCGCAACGTGCGCCGCGCGCTGCGCTCCGGGGGCAGGCTGGCCGCGTCGGTGTGGCGCCGGCGCGAGGACAACCCGTGGCTGCACGAGGCGGAGGTCGCGGTCGAGGCGCTGGTCCCGCATCCGGAGGCGACCGATCAGCCGACCTGCGGCCCGGGCCCGTTCTCGATGGCCGGGGCCGACACGGTGAGCGCGCAGCTGCTCGCGGCCGGCTTCGTCCGCCCCACCCTGGAGCGCCACGACTTCGATATCCGCATCGGCAACGACATCGACGAGGCGATCGAGTTCGCCATGGCCCTCGGCCCGGCCGGCGAGCTCCTGCGGCTGGCCGGCGACCAGGCCGAGCCGATGCGACCGCGCGTCCTGCGCGCGCTGCGCGAGGTGCTGACCCGCTACGCCCGACCCGGCGGCGTGCTGGCCCCGTCGAGCACGTGGATCATGTCGGCCGTGGTGCCGTAGCGGCACGCCAGGATTCACTCGCCGGGCTGGCGTCGCAGTCGGAGGCTTCGTCGTCACCCGGGTCGTTGCCCGGGCCGACGACCCGGGTCCCGGCCAGCTCGATCGCGAAGATGGTCGGCAGCTCGGCGCTGCTCTCGACCCAGATGCGGCCGCCGTGGGCCGCGACCGCGAGCCGGCAGAAGTAGAGGCCGAGGCCGAGGTTCATCTTGCCCAGGCCGGGCGAGGTCTGGCCGTACTTCTCGAAGATCTTCTCGCGGTGCTCGGCCGGGATGGCGGGGCCCGAGTTGCCGATGCGGATCTGCACGCGGCCATCGCTCACCGCGTCGGCGGCCAGGATGATGCGGCCGTCGCCCGGCGTGTAGCGCATGGCATTGTCGAGAGTGTTGTCGATGACCCGGGTCAGCAGATCCGGGTCCGCGGTGACCGTCGCCACCCTGCCGGTCGATATGTCGAGCGCGACCCCGCGGGCGCGCAGCTGCGAGGTCCGGTGGCTGGACACCATCTCGAACAGCGCCGCGATCTCGATCGGCAGCGGGGCCAGCGACAGGCGGTTGCTCTCCAGGCGCGTGACGTCGAGCAGGTTGGCGAGCAGGCGCATGCCGCGCGCGCCCGCGTCCCTGGCGTCGACCAGCGCCTCGGTCGTGACCGGGTCGTCCTCGACGCTCTCGATCGCGTAGTCCACGCTCGAGCGGATGACCGCGATCAGGTTCTTCAGGTCATGGACGAGGAGCGACGTCATCTCCTCCTTGAAGCGGTCGAGCTCGACGAGGCGGGTCATGTCGCGGAACACCGCCACCGCGCCGTGGCGGCGACCGCCGCTGTCCTCGATCGGCCGCGAGCTGACGCCGAGGTGCAGCGCGGCCGGCTGCTCCGGGTCCGGGTGGCGAATCGTCACCTCCACGTCGGTCAGCGCCTCGCCGGCCAGCGCGCGCGCGATCGAGATGCCCGGCTCCTCGTCGCTGGAGGCCCGCATCTCGGCGTGCGCGCCCAGCAGCCGCTCCGCCGCCGGGTTGCACATGGTGAAGCGCCCCAGCTGATCGACCGCCACCACCCCCTCGCCCATGCTGTCGAGGATGGCCAGCATGAGGTGGCGCTGGCGCTCCTTCTCGTCGTGGTGGCGCTTGAGGCGGACCAGGCTCCTGACCCGGACCAGGAGCTCCACGTCGTCCACCGGCTTGGTCAGGAAGTCGTCGGCGCCGACGTCCTTGCCGCGGATGCGCGACACGCGGTCGCCGAGCGCGCTCACGAACACGACCGGGAGGGAGGCCATGCCCAGCTCGCCGCGGATGCGCCGGCACACGTCGAACCCGCTCATGCCCGGCATCATCACGTCGAGCAGGACCAGATCGATCGCCGGATCCGACAGCGCGGCCAGCGCGCTCGCGCCGTCGGCCGCCCCCACCGGATCGAAGCCGTCGGTCCGGAGGATGACCTCGAGCAGGCGGCGGTTCACCTCCTCGTCGTCGACCACCAGGATCCGCGACATCTCGCCGCTCATGGCCCGGCCGGCTCCGTCCAGCGCGGGACCGAGAACTCGAAGGTCGACCCGACGCCGACGGTGCTGGTCACCCGGATCGCGCCGCCCAGCTTCTCGACCAGCGCGCGGGTCAGCGCCAGCCCCACCCCCGAGCCCTTCATGGAGTGGTCCTCCCGGGGGCCGAGCTCCTCGAAGTAGGTGAACAGCACCGGCTGGTCCTCGGACCGGATGCCGACGCCGGAGTCCTCGACGGCGATCCTGAGCTCGGCGGCGTCGGCCGCCGCGCGCACCCGGATGCGCCCGGGCGCGGCCGTGAACTTGAGCGCGTTGGACAGGAGGTTGACCAGGATCTGCACGACGGCGCGCCGGTCGGCCCGCGCGGCCGGCAGCCGGGGCGGCAGGTCGACCTCGACCACGTGCCCCTTCTCGTCGGCCACCGCCTTGACCGACTGGATGGCCTCGTCGACCAGCGGGTCGAGCGCGAGCCGGGTGCTGGCCAGCGGCTCTCGGTCGTCCGCCAGCCGGCGCAGGTCGAGCAGGTCGTTGACCAGGTTGAGCATGCGCTGGCCGGCGCGCAGGATGTACTGCACGTACTCGCGCTGGCTCTCGCGCAGCTCGCCGAACCGCTGGCCGTCGAGGACGCGCGCGAAGCCGAGGATCGAGTTGAGCGGCCTGCGCATCTCGAGGCTCATGTTCGACAGGAAGCCGGACGTGGTGTGCCTGGCCTTCTCGGCCGCCTCCTTGGCGTCGCGCAGCTCGCGCTCGGCGCGCTTCTCCTCGGTGATGTCGCGCGAGATGCCGAGCAGGTACTTCGGCCGGCCGTCCTCGGCGGCGATCGGGATCTTCTTGGTGTGCAGGAGGCGTCTGCCCCGATGGAGCGTGTCGACTGGATTCTCGGCGATGTCGACCAGCCCTCCCTCGCGCAGGACCCTGCGGTCGGTGCTCTCGAAGAACGCGGCCGCCTCGGCGGTGAAGAAGTCGCGATCCCCCTTGCCGATCGCCACCGAGCGATCGAGGCCGACCAGCTCCTCGGCAGCGCGGTTGAGGCGCACGAAGCGCAGGGTCTCGGCGTCCTTGACGCACACCAGATCGGGGATGTTCTCGAAGACGGCGTCGAGGAGGCCGCTCGCCTGGCGCACCTCGTCCTCGGCTCGCCGCCGCGCGGTCACGTCGCGGAAGAACCACACCCGGCCGAGCGCGGGCCCGGTCGGCAGCACGACCGGCGCCGAGAAGCGCTCCAGGAAGCGGCCGTCGCGGAGCGCCAGCTCCTCGTGGCTCGACGAGCCCGGGCTGACGTCGAGCGCGAGCACGCGCCGCTCGAACTCCGCCCCATCGACCATCAGGGCGGAGGCGTGGCGGATGAGCAGGGCCTGGTCGGCGCCGCGGATGTTCTCCTCGGGCAGGCCCCAGATGTCGAGGAAGCGCTGGTTGAAGTCGACGACCAGGCCGCGCTGGTCGACCACCAGGACTCCGTCGAGCGACGCCTCCAGGGTCGCGTGCAGCGTGGCCACGCTCTTCTCCAGCATGTCGCGCTGCAGCGACAGCTCGCTCCGCGACGAGCGCACCAGCTCCTGGTAGTGGCGCTGCATCTCGCACGACGAGACCTCGAGCGAGCGCTCCAGCGTGTAGCGGGCCTGGTCCGCCTCGGTGTAGCTCGCGCTGACGCGCGCGAGCAGCCGCGACCACTCGTCGGCGGTCGCCGGCGGCCGGTCCTCCGCGAGGCCCAGCCGGGCGAGCTGCCGCACGAGCAGCGGGTGCGTCGCGTTGCTCTCCGGTCTGGTCACCGCTCGCAGATGGTCGTGAGCGTCATGGTCTGGTTGTGGAGGTCTGCCGAGCCGAATCCGTGCGGCGAGATCTCGCCGTAGGAGTAGAAGCCGATCTGCGACGCGCTGGCCGGCAGCGACTCCTTGACCGCCTCGATCTCCTCCTCGGTGCGCTCACCCAGCACCAGGCGGCGGCCGACGCAGCTGATCGAGATGGCCAGCACGGGAGAGCCGCAGCCGGCCGCGTAGACCGGCGTGGCGGCGGCCAGGCCGGCGTCGCCGGCGCCCTGGATGACGCGGTCGAAGTTGGCGCGCATGAGCCGCACCACGGCGTCCTCCGGCATGTCGCCGGCGAAGGTCATCGACTGCGAGGCCTCGTCGACCGCGAGCACGGTGCGCACCACCTCGCGCTGGCGGGAGGCCGACGGGCGCAGCGCGAGCGGGAACAGGAGCGCGGTGGCCGGCAGCCCGGAGGCGCGCTCGCCCAGGTAGTCCTTGTACAGGCCGAGCGCCGGCTTGCCGTCGAGCTCGTAGAGCACGTTGCCCTCGGAGCGGGTGACCAGGCGCGCCGGGCCGAAGATGTCCCAGCCGCCGCGCGATCCGTGGCCGATGTGGACGCGCTCGCCGTACATCCCGACCGCCGACACCAGCCCGCTCTGCGGCCCGTCGCCGGTCAGCGTCCAGGTGCGCTCGAAGCGCGGCCCGTCGCCGGCCAGCCCGCCTGTCACCACGACCGAGTCGGGCAGGATCGAGTTGAGGCCGCGCACCAGCTCGCTGCCGTTCACGTTCAGGCCGTCGCTCAGGAGGAACACGCCGCGCAGGTCGGGCGCGTCGAGATCGACCGCGATCGCCTCGCCGGCGCGGAACGAGTCCAGCTCGCCGCCCACGCTGGCGTCGGCGCGGCGCAGCCGGGTGTGCTGGAAGCGGGCCACCGCCACCACGACCGTGTCGTCGGCCAGCTTGGTGTCGAGGATCTCGCCGGATGTGGAGCATCCGAGGATGTGCGACGACGGATAGGCGCGCGCCAGCTCGTGGAGCGGCTCCGGCGCCGACCCGAATCGCGCGCCGCCGAACGCCAGCACCAGCGTTCGCTCCGAGTCGAGCGCCGGCAACGGTTGCGCCGACCAGCTGCCCCCGGAGTAGGCAAACGTACGCATCTCCATCCGTGAAACCCTCCCACCTGCCTCCCGAGAGGCTGCCAGGTGAGAGATCGGCCGAGACGCAGTCGACTTGAGCCGCGTGCCGCCGCGCGGCCGGCGCGGGCGCAACTAGCTCTGCGGCTTGCGCTTCCAGCGCCTGGACGGGCGCTTGCCTCCCGTCTTGCGGGTGCTGCTGCGGTCGACCCAGCGGAAGCTGGGCTCGCCGGGGGCGCGCCAGTCGATGTGGACGAAGTTTGCGCGCGGGTAGATGCCGATGCCCATGCCGCCGGTGTCGAGCGACTCGGCGAACTTGCGCAGCTCGTAGATGCTCACGCCCGGGATCCGGATGTCCATCGCCGAGCCGTGGAAGTGGCGGCTGCCCTCCTGGCGCTGGAAGCGGAAGCCGCTGATGAGCTCGATGCGCTTGCCGCCGAAATGCTCGTAGATGACGGACAGCGTCTCGTACAGGCGCGGGTTGACCGCCCTGACCTCGCCGGTTCGCTTGCAGCGGAACACCTGGTCGAGCTGGCCGAGCGAATCGTCGTCGAAGTCGCTCCGCGGCTGAGCGCCGGGCGACTGCGCTCCCGCATCGGACGCCTGCGCCGCCGGATCCGCCTTGCCAGTCCGGGACGCAAGCAGCGGCGCGACCGCGGTCATGGCGGCTGTGGCCTGCGCCAGTCCGTCCTTCTTGTAGATGTTGACGCGCGCTTCCTCGTGCGTGTTGACCGAGAAGATCCAGACATCGCCCGACGGGCGCGGCACCGGCGCCTTGCGCAGCGTCAGCTTGTCCACGCCGTGGCCGGTGAAGACCTTGCCC